>JAIXPW010000109.1 GCA_027485995.1 Verrucomicrobiaceae bacterium | reverse complement strand
TGGTTCATGGCCTCGCTGCCGCACGGCGCGATGTCCGGGCAGTTCCGCATGACCGAGCAGGGCGAAACGATCGCGCAGAAATACGCCAACCTCGCCAACGCCACCTACAACCTTGAGCTCCTGCTCGCCGGAGCCGCCGTCACCACCGCTAGACATCGCCATGGCATCCGTCATGAAGACGCCTGCGAGTCCTTCATGCCCCGGCTTTCCGAGGCCAGCCAGGCCGCCTATCAAAGCCTGCTGCACACCGAGGATTTCATCGAGTTCTATCGCCAGGCCACGCCGATCGATGCCCTCGAGCACGCCCGCATCGGCTCCCGCCCGGCGCGACGCACCGGAAAGCAAGGCCACTCCATCGCCGACCTCCGCGCCATCCCCTGGGTCTTTTCCTGGACCCAGGCCCGCTACTACCTGCCCGGCTGGTACGGCGTCGGCTCCGCGCTGGAGGATTTGAAACTGAACGACCCCGAAGGCTTCGCCGCCTTCAAGACCGCGCTGCCGAAATCCAACTTCCTCAGCTACGTCCTCACCAACGTCGAAACCAACCTCGCCTCGGCCAATCTCAAGCTGATGCACGACTACGCCACGCTGGTCACCGACAAGACCCTGCGGACCCGCTTCATGGACATCATCGACGCCGAGTTCGAACGCACGCGCTCCCTGCTCGCCGAACTCTTCGACGGAGAAATGTCCGAGCGCCGCCCGCGCATGGCCAAGACCCTCGACATCCGCGAGGCCCCGCTGAAGGTCCTGCACCAGCGCCAGATCGTCCTGCTCCGGAAATGGCGTGAACTCCTCTCCGCCGGCCGCCAGCACGATGCCGATGCGCTGCTGCCCGATCTCCTGCTCTCGATCAACGCCATCGCCTCCGGGCTGCGGACCACGGGTTGATGAAAAATCGAGAAACAGCTGAGAATTCACAAGCTATCGATTTCAAGTGACCTATTTAGGTCATTCGAGGGATCTGGGATTGATGTCACGCCAGAACAGATTGAATCCGCCCTGAGGGAAGAAAACCCTTGGTGGAGCGAGATCCCTTCAATGCCCGGTCGCTTCGATGAAGCAAAGCCGCGTCAGTTCCTGGATTCGTTCCTGCAGTTGGTTCGTGCAGAGAAGCCGAGGCGTGAAATCGTGCTTCTGGGGCCACGCCGGGTGGGGAAGACCTTCCTGATCCACCACGCCATTCGCGAACTGATCCGCAGCGCTGTACCGAAAGAGCGGATCCTCTACGTGCAGATCGACAACCCGGTCTACGTCGGAGCGTCGCTGGCCGATCTGCTGGAAGCCTTCCGAAAGGTCACCGGGACCGATTGGCGAACGAAGAAATGCCATGTCTTTTTCGACGAAATCCAGTACCTGCCGGATTGGGAGGTCCATTTGAAATCGCTGCACGATGCCGGCAGTCTGACGAGATTTGTCGCCTCCGGTTCAGCCAACGCCGCCCTGGGCCGGGGCAGCAAGGAATCCGGCGCGGGACGATTCACGGATTTCCAGCTTCCTCCGCTAACATTCGCCGAGTTCCTGCACCTGCGCGATGTGGGACAGCTCGTCTCCCGCGATGAAAACGGCTGGTTCGCAACGGACATCGAGGAGTTCAACCGCGAGTTCATCCGCTATCTGAATTTCGGAGGCTATCCCGAGGTCGCCCTCGGCCCGGATCTTCAGGCGAATCCCGTCCGCTTCATGCGATCCGACATCCTCGACAGGGTGCTGCTCTGCGATCTGCCGAGCCTCTACGGCATCACCGACTTACGGGAGCTCAACCGCCTGTTCACCGTGCTGGCGCTCAACACCGGCAAGGAACTTTCCCTGGAGGCGCTTTCCGGAAAATCCGCCGTGTCGAAGAACACCCTGAAACGCTACATCGCCTACCTTGAAGCCGCCTTCCTGATCCGCACCGTCACCCGCGTGGATCAACACGCCGGGCGTTTCCAGCGCGACCGCAGCTACAAGGTTTTCCTGACCAATCCCTCACTCCGAACCAGACTCTTCTCGCCGTTGAGTGAGAAGGACGAAAGTCTCGGAAGCTTGGTCGAGACCGGGATTTTCGCCCAGCGCTTCCATCGTCAGGGAGAGCAACTTCACTACGCCCGCTGGAAATCCGGCTCGACGGATCACGAACTGGATCTTGTCGAACTGGATCCGGCGCTGAGGGCCAGGGAAGCCGTGGAAATCAAATACATCGATCATGTCGTCAAACAGCCCGGCACCTGGGAACCGTGGGTTCATTTCTGCCGGGAGAACCGACTGGAATCCCTCACGATTACCACCAGAACCCACGAGGGAACCGCCGAAGCCGGAGGCGTGGAGATTCATTTCGAGCCCTCTGCCATCCACGCCTATCGCCCTGGTTTGATGGAATCCGTCATGACATGAACTACCAGCCTTCCATTTCCCAATCACTCGGAACCACGACGTGAACTGCATCGCCACTGAATGTGAAGGTAAGTCATTCAATGTGAATTCGCGAGAATCCCTTTCATTCAACAAAAATGTGATTTCGCACGGACTTCTTTTAGACTCACCTCCACGGGTGTCCGGTTGAATCGAGAATGAGGATTTAGAAATCTTTGTCGATGAGAGGCTTACGATCAAAAATGGATGTGAGGGATTTGAACTCCGGCGACGGTTTAGAGACGATTCTGGG
>JAIXPW010000145.1 GCA_027485995.1 Verrucomicrobiaceae bacterium | reverse complement strand
GCAGGAAGTCAGCGGATTCAAAAACTTCTCTCGGAATGATAAGTGAACGCGGTCTTGGTTGAGGTGGTCCTTCATTTAGCACGAATTGTTTGAACCCACATCAAGGGCAAGCGCGTCCTCACCACCCAGTGCTATCCGGAAGGCGAGCCCGATCAGAAGGACGACATGGTGATCAAGGGCATCAAGGACCCGAAGGCGCTGAAAACGGTCATCGTGCCCTTCACGCCGATCGAGGGATCAAAGACGGGCGAACTCGCCGCGCGATTCGATATCGTGCTCGGTCTCACGCCGGATGAGGGTTCCTGATCATACTGCGGAAACCTGCACCTGGGCGATCTCGCTTTCCGAGAGGTAACAGCCGGGATCGGAGCCCCAGATGTGGCCGTTAACCACGGCGGCGCGGGTGCGGAAGCCGCCTCCGCAGAGCTTGAACCAGTTGCAGGAGGCGCACTTGCCTTCCATCTTCGCCTGGCGCTCCTCATCTGTTAGAAGACCGATCGAGCGGATCTCTTCGAGGGTTTTCGCCGAGGCCGGATGCCTGCCTTCCCAGATGTCGGAGAAGGGAGTGAGCTTGACGTTGCCGAGGGTGACATCCTGCCAGAACTGGTCGGGATGGACGTTGCCCTGGGTGTCGATGTTGGAGATACCCCGGCCCGAACTGTTGGCACCACCGCCGTTCCAGCCCAGGAGCTGGCGAGCGGCTTCGAGGTTTGGATGGTTTTCCCGCTCCATGCGGAGGAGCAGGTAGGCGCCGTCGGCCGGCTGGGTGACGGTGAGCAGCTCGCGATGAATCCCGGCCGCATGCCATTTCTCGACGCGGGCGATGAGGGTGTCGAGCGCATGGCGCGACTCCTCGGGACGCAGGATCTGGAGTTCGCTGCCGCGACCGGATGGGACGAGATGATAGAAGCAGACGCGTTGGATTTCCTCGGCCTCGATGAAGTCAAGGATGCGCTCGATATCGGAAACCGTGTGGCGGGTGAGCGTGAGGCGCAGTCCGGTTTTCTGGCCGACCTCGTGGCAGGCACGGAAGCCTTCGACGGCTCCCTTGAAGGCACCTTCCTTGCGCCGGAACTCATCGTGCACCGGGCCGATGCCATCGAGCGAGATGCCGACATAGGCAACGTTCGCTGCTTTCAAACGCGCGGCTTTTTGCGGTGTGATGAGCGTGCCGTTGGTGGAGATGGTGAGCTTCAAACCCGCATCGGTGGCGAGATCGACGAGGTCGAAAAAGCGCGAATGGATCAGGGGTTCGCCGCCGGATAGCAACAGCGAGGGCACCTGGTATTCCGCCAGATCACGAACGACCGCGCGCATCTGGTCCCAGTCGAGCTCGCCTGGATACTTGGCGGCCATTGAGTCCGAGTAGCAGTGAACGCAGCGGAGGTTGCAGGTGCGGGTGATGTTCCAGACGACAATCGGCTTGCGGCTTCGTGCACTGGCTGCGGCGGCATGGCCGTGTCCGTAGCGGAGTCCGTCGGCGGGTTGTTCGTGTCCTGTCCAGAGGCGGGTGAGGTTGATCATGGTGAGTTTCTGTTAGAGTGTGGAGGTGAGAAGCGAAGCGGGTTGATAGGGGCAGGCCGAATCCTGGGCGAAGGGATCACCGGTGAGTCCGTAGGCGCGGGAGCGTGAGCCACCGCAGATCTTCCGGAACTCGCAACGGCCGCACTTTCCGCCGAGGGCTTCGGAGTCGCGCAGGGTGATGAAAAGCGGGTGCTCGCGATAGACCTTGGCAGGCGTCGTTTGGCGGACATTTCCGCAAACCATCGGCAGGAAGCCGCTCGGGGTGATGTCGCCGGTGTGGGAGATGAACATCACGCCGCGACCATCGCGGATGCCGAGTGGCGAGCGCATCCCGGGCCGACCGCTGGCACCGCCTTTTCCGCGCTGGGCCAGGACGCGACGGAAGTGATGGCCCTCGGTGGTCTTGATGGCGAAGGGTGCGTTGCCAACGAGATCAGCCATTTCCTCGAAGATCGTTTCGAGCTCGAAGGCATCCGGCACATCGTTCGCCCCCGCGCGACCCGTGGGAACCAGGATGAAAACGCTCCACATCTCCGGTTTCCACTCGAACATCAGGTCGCGAAAGGCGGCGAACTCGTGAAGGTTGGAGCGGGTGAGGGTGGTGTTGATTTGGAGGGAGATTCCGGCGGCGCGGGCGAGCTCGATGGCTTTCACCGTGCGGTCGAAGGTGCCCGGAACACCTCGGAAGGCGTCGTGGGTCACTCGCGTCGCGCCATCGAGGCTGAGCGAGATCCGCTCGATCCCGGCGGCCTTGATGGCTGGAAAATCGTAGTGGATCAGTCGGGCGGTGGCGGCAGGACTGAGTCCGACACGGATGCCCTTCGAGTTGGCGTAGCGGGCGATGTCGAGCACATCGGTCCGCATCAGCGGGTCGCCGCCTGTTAGAATCAGCATCGGTGGGGCGAGCTCGGCGAGTTCGTCAACGAGCTTGAGTGCCTCAGCCGTGTCGAGTTCGTCAGGAGCGCGCCGATGCTGGGCGGTGGCCCGGCAGTGGGTGCAGGAAAGGGCGCAGGCCCGGGTCAGTTCCCAGAAGACGAGGAAGGGTCGATCCGCGAAAGGATCGCCGAGCGCCAGCGGAGGGTGCATGTCCATGACCGCCGCAGCATCGGGGTCGATGGATAAGGCGACTACTTCACGTTTCCGAAGCGCTGCGCGTATTTTGCTCTCAAAGGATCTCGCGGACGAACTTTTCCTTTTCGAACATCGCGAAGGCCCCGGGCTCCTCGCCGGTTCCGATGAAACGGGGTGCGATGCCGAGCTGGTCGTGGATGGTCACGGCGATGCCGCCTTTTCCTGAGCCGTCGAGCTTGGTGACGATCACTCCATCGAGCGGGCTGGCCTTGTGGAATTCCTTTGCTTGCTGGAGCGCATTCGACCCGGTGGTGGCATCGACCACCAGCAAGGTGAGATGCGGTGCGGTCTCGTCCTGCTTGGCGATGGTGCGACGGATCTTGGTGAGTTCCTCCATCAGGTTGTGCCGCGTGTGAAGGCGTCCGGCGGTGTCGCAGAGGAGGAAGGCTGCTCCATCGGCGATGGCCTTCTGGTGGGCACTGAAGCAGACTGACGAAGGATCGGCATTCGGCGAGCCTTTCACGACCGGGAGGCCGAGGCGTTCGCCCCAACGCTGGAGTTGCTCGACTGCGGCGGCGCGGAAGGTATCGGCGGCAGCGAGAATAACCGGATGGCCTTTCTTCTTCAGCCAATTCCCCAGCTTCGCGGTGGAGGTGGTCTTGCCGGTGCCGTTGACGCCGACGACGAGGATCACGAAGGGCTTTCCATCCGGACGCGGGGCGAGCGGGGCGAAGTCGTGGGGAAGGCGCGCCGCGAGTTGCTTGCGCGTCACCTCGACCACATCCTGTGCGGAGATCTTGCGACCGAGTTCCTTCAATTCCTCGATGATCGTGCCCGCAAGCCGGACTCCCAGATCCGAGGCAATGAGGTCGGCCTCGATGTCATCCCAATCGATTTCGGCGCGATTGGTGATCTTGTTGAAGAGCGATTTGAAAAAGCCAGCCATGGGTTCGCGGTGGCGGCAGACTACCGAGGAAGGCGTCCGGGTCAATGGCGGCTTGAACGCAGCCCCTTTGGCTCAGAGTTCCTTGATTCGAAGGTTCTTCCAACGGACATGGCAGGCCTTGCCGGCGTGGACCTGGAGGGCGAAGAAGCCTTCCGGGGTGAACTCCGGAGCGTCATCCACATAATCGACGCGCTTCTCATCGTTCAGCCAGATCTGGATGTGCTTGCCTTCGCAAACGATGCGGACGCTGTTCCAGTCGGCCCATTTGAAGAGGGTCTTGCCCTTTTCGGTGAAGGCTTTCTGGGCGGCGAGATTGGCCTCGTTCTTGGGATCCTTGTCGTTCTTGCGAGGGGAAAGCCATCCGCGGCGGGCTTCGTCATACAGTCCAGCCGTCCATGCGCGGCCTTTCCCGTTGTCGTGCTCGCATTGATAGCCGTTGACCCGACCGTCGGTGCCCGGCTTTTGCAGCCCGCGGAACATCATCCCGGAATTGCCCTGGAGATCGTCGAACTTCATCTCGAATCGAAAGTCGAAATCCTTGTAAGTCTTGTCGGTGCGGAGAAAGGTGTTCGATTTCACATTGTCCCCGACTCCCGCGATGCAGTCTCCCTCAACCCTGAACTCACCGTTGCCATTGACCCGGGTCCAGCCGGTCAGATCCTTGCCGTTGAACAAGGGCTTGAATCCTTCTTCGAGAGCGAAGGATGGAAGGAGGGTTGCAAGCAGGGACAGGATGATTTTCATGTGGACGCCGCAGGCTCCGGGAAATTCCGGGAAAGGTCAACCCGCGAGACGGGAGCCTTGGTCACGTGAAAACGCCACGGTGGCGGTTGTCTAACAGCTGGCATTTGAACTCCGAGTGGATGTCCACTTGCGAACCGGTGGGGAAGTGCGAGTGTCGGCAGCCTTTCCACACCGACACATGCACCCGACCAAAGCCTACTCCACCAACAGCGCCACTTCTCCGCTCGCTCCCGCCACCATTCCTCGCCGCGAGCCGACCCAGCGCGACATCCAGATCGAGATCCTCTACTGCGGAGTCTGCCATTCAGATCTCCACTTCGCTCGAAATGAGTGGGGCTTCACCCAATATCCCGCCGTTCCCGGGCATGAGATCGTGGGCCGCGTGACTCAGGTCGGACCTGCCGTGACGCGCTTTCAGGTCGGTGACCTCGCCGGGGTCGGGTGCCTCGTCGATGCCGATCTGAGTTGTCCCCATTGCCAGAAGGGCCTCGAACAGTTTTCGCCGACCTCGGTCATGACCTATGGCTCGATGGACAAGCACCTCAACCTCCCCACCTACGGCGGCTACTCCGAAGGCATCGTGGTCGATGAGCATTTCGTCCTCAAGATCCCATCCAACCTCGATCTCGCAGCCGTGGCTCCATTGCTCTGCGCCGGCATCACGACCTATTCGCCCATGCGGCATTGGAAGGTTGGACCCGGGAAAAAGGTCGGAGTCGTTGGCCTTGGCGGCCTCGGCCACATGGCGGTGAAATTTGCCCGGGCCTTCGGTGCCGAGGTGATCGTGTTCACCACCTCGCCCTCCAAGCGTGACGACGCGCTGCGTCTCGGTGCTCACGAGGTCGTTGTTTCCACCGACCCCGCTGAAATGGCCAAGCACGCCGGGACATTCGACTTCATCCTCGACTGCGTTTCCGCTGATCACGACCTCAACGCCTACCTCGGCATGCTCGGCGTCGATGGCAATCTGACCCTCGTCGGTGCTCCGGAAAAACCTCTGCCGGTCGCCTCCTTTTCCCTCATCATGGGCCGCAAGAGCCTTTCAGGCTCGCTCATCGGCGGCCTCGCGGAAACCCAGGAAATGCTCGATTTCTGAGGCGAACACGGGATCACCTCCGACATAGAAATGATCCGCATGGACCAGATCAACGAGGCCTACGAACGCATGCTCAAGAGCGATGTGAAATACCGCTTTGTCATCGACATGGCGACCTTCAAAGAGGCGTGAGCCCGATTCGCGAGTGGGGGCAGGAGGCTGCTCCCACCCGTTTCAACCGCCTTCTGAAGCTCACAGGCCTGGTGACTTCCCGGGGAATCCTTAGGAGATCCCAATAGTCCGCTGGGCGAAAACAATCTTGCCCCAGCGGCGAGGGCGGGGGATGCTTCCGCGTCCAACCATGGCACGGAGTGATAACAAGAAACGCGGCGAGGCCCCCCCTCCGGCGAAGTGGTCCAACGAGATCACCGGGATCATCCTGATCGCGGTGGGCGCGCTGCTCACGCTTTCCCTCGTTTCCTACTCCACCGGCCAGCTCCCCCAATGGGGATTCCTGAAGGATTTTGCCGATCGCTCGGATCAAAGCGGCGGCAATCTGATCGGCCCGGTGGGGGCCGTCCTCGCATTCAGCCTGATCTTCCTCCTTGGAGCCGCTGGCTGGCTGGTGCCGATAGGACTCATCTGGTTCGGCATCGTGAAACTGATCCGCGATGGCACCCTCTGGCCCCGGAAAACCATCGGCCTGCTGATCCTCCTCATGGCGGGCTCCGTCTGGCTTCATGCGGCCGACTTTTTCTCCAAGGACTGGGCGCTCCGCTGCCGGGCCCCAGGACCGGGTGGTCTTGTTGGCTATGGGCTCGGCGGCTTCGTGTTCGTCAAGCTGATCGGCCGCGCCGGCACCCTTCTGCTCTTGGGCACTGGCTATCTCGTCGCCCTTCTCCTTTTCACGGGCCACCAGCCGATCCGCTTCACCAAGGCCTGCTTCAAGCTTGCCAGGCTCAAGCTCGCCGAATCCCGCGAGAAACGCAGTGCCGCCGGGGTTGCTGCGGCCCGGCAGGCGGAACTCGATGCCGAAAAGGAACGCCAACGGGAGCAACGACGTCGCGAGCGTGAATTCGCCAAGGCCGCTGCCACTCCAGCCCCAACTCCCGTGGTCGAGGGCGGCCAGGCCCTGCTGCCTCTCCGCGAAACCCCGCCGCCCCAGATCATCGATGCCTCCCAGCGTCGCGCCAACGAACCGGCTCCGGGTGAGCGACCCTTCGAACGCAAGAAACCTTCCCATCTGTCCCTCGCCACCACCGGCTTCGAGGACTACGAGCTTCCAGGCTTCGACCTGCTCGACATCACCGAGACCGATGAGACCCCCGAGGCCGCCAACCGCGATGAGCTCCTCTCCACCCAGCGAGTCATCATCGACACGCTGAAGGCCTTCGGCATCGACGTGACCCCAGGGGACATCACCCGCGGACCCACGATCACCCGCTACGAGATCTATCCCAGCACCGGGCTCCGCGTTTCCCGCATTTCCCAACTCGAGGCTGACCTGGCCCGCGCCACCTGCGCCGAGCGAATCAACATCCTCGCCCCCATTCCGGGGAAAGACACCGTCGGGATTGAGATCGCCAACTCTCAGAAGGTCGCCGTCCCCCTTCACGAGCTGCTCAGCGACCCCGAGTTCCGCTCGGCCAAGAAGAAGATTCCGCTCGCCCTCGGCAAGGATGTCTATGGCAATACCGTCATTGGCGACCTCGCCGCCATGCCGCACCTCCTCGTCGCGGGTGCCACCGGATCGGGGAAATCGGTCTGCATCAATTCGATCATCGCCTCCATCCTCTTCAAGTTCGGCCCGGATGAACTCCGCTTCATCATGGTCGATCCCAAGGTGGTGGAAATGCAGATGTACAACAAGCTGCCTCACCTCGTCGTCCCCGTCGTCACTGATCCGAAGAAAGTCGTTGCCGCGCTGAAATGGGTCGTGAACGAGATGGAGAAACGTTACCGCATCTTCGCGAAGGTCGGAGTGAGGAATTTCGACGCCTACAACGTCCGGGTTCGTCCCGAGAAGGCGGTGCCCACGCCCGTCGCGTCCCATCAACCGGTGGCTGATCTGCCGGAAGAAGAATCCGTGCTTGAGTCTCCTGGACATCAGACACCTTCCTCCCACTTCGCCCCGCCTTGGGCCACCGAGGACAGCGATGAACCGGACGAGGCCATGGACTCGATCGCGGCTGCTCTTGCATCCGGTGAACTTGGCCCCGAAGCCGATGAGGACGAACTCATCCCCGACGAGGATGAAATGCCCGATCGCTTTCCTTACATCGTGGTCCTCATCGACGAGCTGGCCGACCTCATGCAGACTGCTCCGGCGGATGTTGAGATGTGCATCGCCCGCATCGCCCAGAAGGCCCGTGCTGCCGGCATCCATCTCATCATCGCCACCCAGACGCCACGCGCCGATGTGGTCACCGGCATCATCAAAGCGAACATTCCCTGCCGCATCGCCTTCCAGGTGTCGTCCGCGCTCGACTCCCGGGTCATTCTCGACACCAAGGGCGCCGACAAGCTCGTTGGAAAAGGGGACATGCTCTATCTGCCTCCCGGCTCGGCGAAGCTTGAGCGTGCCCAGGGGGCCTTCGTTTCCGACCATGAGGTCGAGCGACTCGTCGAGCACTGCTCGAAGCAGGCCGCGCCGAACTTCGTTTCCGAAATCCAGGCCTCGATTGATGGTGGTGGCGACGATGACGAGGAGGATGTCTCAGACGCCGATGAGGAGCTCATCGTCAAATGCATCGAGGTGGCCCGCCAGGAGCAGAAGTGCAGCACTTCGCTGCTTCAGCGCCGTCTGCGCCTCGGTTACACCCGCGCCGCCCGCATGGTGGACATTCTCGAAGCACGCGGAGTCGTCGGCCCCGGTGACGGAGCCAAGCCGCGCGAGGTCTATCTGAAATAGGAGTTGCGACATACTTGGCGCGACACCCTCTCGGCCATGCCCAAAGCTGTACAGCGACCATAACGGGACAGAGATTCATCAATGGACGATGAAGGGACAAATGGATCACATGGGGACAGACAAGTTGTAGAGAACACGCTTGCCTTGGGGGTTTGGGGCTCTAAGGTTCGGCCATGAGGCGTTCACGCTGGCTCGCTCCCTGGAAGGACTCGCTGGAGAAACCGGCGATTTATCACTGCATTTCCCGCGTGGTGGACAGGCGCTTCGTCCTTGGGGATGAGGAGCGCG
>JAIXPW010000135.1 GCA_027485995.1 Verrucomicrobiaceae bacterium | reverse complement strand
TGCCGTGGTTGCCGCCGTTGACGTCGATGATGTCGAGGGTGTGGATCTCGTCGAAGTGATGCTCCTATGAACAAGCGGTGAAGACATTGGTCACGCCCGGATCGAAGCCGGAGCCAAGCAGGGCGGAGCGACCGGCGGAAAGCCACTGGTCCTGGAGTGCCCACTGCCAGGAGTATTCGAACTTGGCGACGTCCTTCGGCTCGTAGTTCGCGGTGTCGAGGTAATCGACCCCGGCCCGAATGCAGGCGTCCATGATCGTGAGGTCCTGGTAGGGCAGGGCGACGTTGACGACAAGGGTGGCGCCGGTTTTCCGGATCAGCTCGGCGGTCTGGACCGGGTCATCGGCATCGACCTGGGCGGTGGCGATGTCGCGGCCGGTGCGGAGTTTCACCTCGGCGGCGATGGCATCGCACTTCGACTTGGTGCGGGAGGCGAGGGTGATTTCCCCGAAGACGGAGGGGACCATGGCGCATTTGTGGGCGACGACGCTGCCGACGCCGCCGGCGCCGATGAGGAGGACCTTGTTCATAGAATGATGGGCTAGGGGTGGGAAAAAGCGGGCCTGCTGGCAAGGATTTCCCCGGAAATGCTTCGTGGGAACGATCTTTTACAGGCAACTTTTCCGTCGCGCGGAGTTTTCAACACTGACAGGCTGCCGCAGCGCAGCACCTGCCAACGCACTTTCAAACGAATGAAAACCACCCGCAATCCTCAGATTCGCCGCCGCAACAGCGGTTTCACCCTCCTCGAAATGGTCATCGTGCTCGGGATCATCGCCATGATTCTCGGCGGTGCGATCTTCGCGATGAAGGGCATCACCGGGCAGGCGAAGATCAGCCAGACCAACGCCGACTTCAAATCGATCCAGAACTCACTCGACATGTACAAGCTCATCGGCGGCACCTACCCGAGCACCAGCCAGGGGCTGAAGGCTCTTGTGGAAAAGCCGACCAGCGCTCCCAAGCCTAGCAAGTGGAGCAAGGCGATGAATGCCGAGCCGCTCGATCCATGGAAGAACCCCTACGGCTACAAGTTCCCCGGCAAGAAGAATCCCGCCGAGCCGGAAATCATCAGCAAGGGCCCTGACGGAATCGAAGGAAACGAGGATGATCTCAGCAGCCAGGACGACTGATCGCACACGTGGCGGCTTCTCCCTTCTGGAGATCGTCATGGTGCTGGCCATCGCCGCGATGGTCATGGGTGGAGCGGTGGGCCTGATGGTCTATCACTCCTCCGAGAGCGAGTTGCGTCGCGTTTCCTCCGAAATCGAGGTCTTCGCCAAACAGGCCCGCACCATTTCCATGCTCCAGCAAAAGCCCTATGCCGTGCAGTTCGTTCCCGGAAAGGTTCTGCTCCTGCCATTGGCCGAGATCACCGGAGTCATGGAAAGCGCCGGCACCCGTTCGCCCGAGGAAACGAGCGGCAATCCTGAAACCAATGCCCCCATCCACAAGCAGATCGAGTTGAGGCCGGACCTGGAGTTGAGCGTGCGCCGCTGGGCCAGCGACTCGTGGCAGGTTCCGGATGAGAAAAGTTCGCAGGTCTGGCGCTTCGATCCGAACGGCCTCTGCGAACCGATCTCGGTGCGCCTGGTCTTTGACGGCAGCACGCTGGAGGATGACTTCCACCCGCTCACAGCTGCCATCCGCGAAAGCTACATGGAAATCAAATGACGTCCCGTGCCTCCAGAGCGCGGCGGGGATTCCTGCTGCTCGAAGTGGTCATCGCCCTTGCCATTTTCGGCATCGCGGCGACCGCCCTTGCCGTGGCCTTCCACCGCATGGCCCAATCGGCAGACCTGGCGCAGAATGAAATGCGGATCACGCGGATCCTCGAAAGCGCGCTGAACGAGACGCTGTCGCTGCCGACTCTTGAGGAAGGCACTACGTCGCAGGTGCTCGCCGAACGGGGGATGGAGATCGATACCAAGATCGAACTCATGAAGGACGAACTCGAGAACGAGGACGGCCAGCTCCTTCAGGAAATGTATCGGATCACCGTCACCGCCCGGTGGGTCCAGAACGGACTCCAGAACGAGCGCGTGGCGGAAACGTGGCGCTACGCCAGACTTTACCAATCATTGTGAACTCCCATTCTCCTCCCCGCAGCCGGTCCGGTGGGTTCACGATGCTTGAACTCGTGCTGGCCATCCTGCTCCTGACCATCCTGATCGGCATGGTCTTCAGCACCTCCCGGGCTTCGCTGGCTCTCGGGAGCAGCGTGGTGAAGACCCAGAATGAGGAAATGCTGCGCCAGGCCTTCTTCGAAATGCTCAACAACCGTTTCGCCTCGATGCCGGGAAACACCCGCTTCGACCTGAAATATCAGGAAGGCGCCGGCCAGATCCTTTCTGACCTGACGATGCAGAACGTCCCCATGGGCTTCACCTGGGGCGGCGAGGAAAAGATCGCCAAGGCGGTCCAGCTCTCCACCGTCCGGCGTCGCGACGGCTTTCTGGATATCGTCCTCCGCTACTACGAAAACGAGGTGCTGGAGGGCTCCGACACCTCCCAGGCTCCCACCCAGATCGACAACAAGCCTTTCGCCGAGGTCGTGCTGCTTGAGGACGTCAATTATTTCGAATGGCGGGTGCTCGACGGTCGCACGCTGGAATGGCAGTATGACTGGGAAATTCAGGGTCGCCTCCCGTTGCAACTCGAGCTCAAGGTCGCTTTCGGCGCGGACGGTGATGAGATCCGTCAGATTTTCTGGCTGACTCCGAAGCAGAACCCCGAGGTCATGATGCGCCAGCTCCAGCAGGGTCAGGGCAATCGTCCGGCCGGCGGTGGCGGTGGAGGCGGAGCAGGGGGGGGCATCGAACTCAATCCCGGCGGCGGAGTGATCACTCCTGGCGGCGGCGGAGGTGGCGGCCAAGGAGGCCCCGGTCCTCGCCCAGGTGGTGGAAATGGAGGCGGCCGATGATCGTCACCGTCCGACCGACCCAACGCAATCATGGTGCGGCCCTGCTCGCCGTGATCTGGCTCATTGCCATCTTGTCCCTGGCGGCCCTGGCCACCACTCGCGTGGTCTCCTTCGACATGAATGTGGCCTCCTCCAGGATCCACGGCTTCCGTGCCAAACAGCTCGCGGAAATGGGCATCGCGGTGGGGTCCAATCCTGTCGTGAAGCGCACCGATCCGATCCTCCATCGCGGCGATGAGGAAACGGGTGAGGGCTTCGACGTCAAAATCCTCTCGGAGGGTGCTCGTTTCAACCTCAACGCCATCCTGCTGCGCGACGACAAGGCCTTGCTGCGAACCATCTTCATCGACTGGGGCCTCGACCTCGATGCCGCGCAGTCGCTCACCGATGCCATGTCCGATTGGATCGATGGCGATGACGAACTCGCCCTGAATGGAGCCGAACTGGAGTGGTATGAAAAGGAGGGACGGATCAACCAGCCCTTCAACCGCCCGTTCTACAGCCTCGATGAGGTCCGCCTGGTCCGCGGTATGGATCAGATCGAGGCACTGAAGCCTGATTGGCGGAACTGGTTCACCATCTGGAGTTCCGGAGCCCTCGATGCCAATGAGGCCTCGGCCGAACTCATCGCGGCCGCCGCCGAGGTCACCGTGGACACGGCCGATCAGGTCGTCGAGCAGGTGAGGGGACCGGACGGCATCCGCGACACCGAGGACGACGCCCCGTTCCAGAATGTCAATGAGGTCCTCGCCCTGTTGGGAGTGGACACCAACGCCCGGCCTGACATCCTCCAGCGCTTCACGGTGAACGACACCACCGTCCGCATTGAAAGCATCGGCAGCGCCGAAGGAGCGAAACGCAAGATCATCCTCACTCTCCGCAACCGCACCGGCCGTCCGGCCATTCTTGAACGATCCGAAGAAGTCATCCCGTGAGCAAACAGTCCGACAACGTAATGCTGGTGCCTGGTGAGGCAGGCTGGGAAATCTGGTCCGGCTCCCCGGAGGCAGGGTTCACCCTCCTCTCCGCCGGTGAGACCACCCGCGCCGCCGATCTAACAGGAGTCCCTGCGGGCGACGTGCTGCTGCTTTTCCCGGTCAAGGCAACGACCTCCCTGCCGCTCCGGGTTTCGACCACCGACGATTCCCTTTTCCCCGAACTCTCCGCCCTGCACGCTGAGCGTCTCGGGCTGCGTCCGGACCCGATGGCCGGGCAGTTGACCGATCAGTTCGTGGTGGCCCAGGAAGCTGAGAACACCGCCTTGCTTGCAGTCATCCTGCGCACTCCCGGTGAAGGCGAGCTTCCCGCCCGCAGCCCCAAGGAGTTCGATCTTTCCGCCCGCGCCATTCCTTTCATCGGTGACTCGCTGGTGATCTGGCGGGAGTTTCACCGCTGGGTCTTCGCCCTTTCGGTGGGAGGAAAGCTCGCCTACAGTCAGGCGACGTCGATCGACACCCCCGTGCCCGACGAAAGCCTCGTCCGGGAGATCCGCCTCTCGCTGATTCAGCTCTCACTTCAGGGGCTCGATTGCAAGCCGTCGAAGGTCATCCTTTACGCCGCCGGAAATCCCACACCGGGGGCCCTGGTTGGAGCCTTCGGAGCCAGCGTCGAGGTCCTCCCCAAGCCCGCCCCGGTTCTTCCTTCTCTCAGAAGCAAGCTCCTCCCGGCCGACGTCCGCGCCGCCCGGCGGGAAGCCGCGAAAAAGCAGCAGGTTTTCGCTGCCGTCGCCGCCGTGGTGCTTGCCTACCTGGGCCTTGCCGGTTGGTTCGGTTACAATCTCTGGAAGGACTCCCGCGAAGTCGCCAAACTCCGCGCCGAGGCCGCAGACGTCGCCCCGCAACGCATCGCGTACGTGACCCACGTTTCCAAATGGGAGGAGCTCGGCCCGGTGGTCGATATCTCCAAGTCCCCGGTCGAAATTCTCTACCGCTGCGCCCAGGCGATCCCTGTCAACAGCGGCCTGCGCCTCAAGACCGCTGAAATGAACGACGGCGAGGTCAAGCTCATCGGCGAGGCCGGCAATCCGAAGCCGATCAACGACTTCAACTTCGGCCTTTCCAAGAGCAACATGCTCGTCGGCTACACTTGGGAAATCCAGCCCCCGAACCAGACCGCCAAGGGCTGGGATTTCACGTTCACCGGCCACGCGCCCGGCACCGCCGAGGCCCAACCCTGATTTCTTGCCGACAGACCAACAATTTCCCGGTCCTGCGGCTTTCTTCAAATGAGCGCCAGTCCGCTCAGCCTCTCCGATTCCTTTCCCGTCCGCTTCTCTGCTTTCCTTCCCATGTCCAGTCGCGAAAAAAAACTCCTGATCTTCTTCGCCGTCGCGGGATTCATCGTGCTCAACTTCTTCGGAGCCAACCAGCTTTTCGCCTATCAGGCCAGGATCAAGGCCGACCGCCAGGCTGCGGAAAGCGAGCTCAAGACCGCTGAGGTCTTTGTGGAGAGCAAGGATCAGGTGATGGACGAGATGAACTGGCTGGCCGAACACGAGCCGGAGCCGGACGAAGACCAGTTGGTTCAGACCAAGCTCCAACAACTCGCCGAGTCCGAGGCCCGCAACGGTGGCCTCACCATCAAGACCGGCGGCCAGAAACTCCTTCCCACCGACAAGACCGGCCCGAATTACCACCGCGCCAAGGTCGAGTTCACCGTCACTGGCACCGAGCAGGCCCTCTACGGCTGGATCGCCAAGCTCCAAGTGCCCACCCAATTTCGCGCCGTCACCTTCCTCCGCCTCCAGCCAAACCGCGAGGATGACACCAAGATCGATGCCACCTTGATCATCGAGCAATGGTTCATCCCAGCCACCACCTGATGCCATGAGACCTTTGAAATTCATTGCCGCCCTCATTCTCGCCACCTCACTCGCCCACGCTGCTCCCCCGAGCCCGGTTTCCCCTGGCCGCTACTCGACTCTCTGGAAAGACTCGCCCTTCACCACGAAGCCAATCATTGAAGGGCCGATCGACGTCAATCCCTTCGAGGACTACGCTCTCGGCGGCGTGACTCCGGTGGATGGCGGGGACTATCTTGTCACCCTGTTCAACAAGAAGAAGCCCGAGGAACGCATCCGGATTCCTGGCAATACCCTTGGACTCAAGGTGAAGGAAGTCCACCCAGGCTCCAAACCTCTCTCCACGACAGTGATGATCACCAACGGTGTGAAATCCGGCCTGGTAAGCTTTGATGACAAGCTCCTCGCCATCAAGGCCCCCGTCGCCGCCAAGCAGCAGCCCGGTCAGCCGGGACAGCCCAATGGCCAACCGGTGCAGCCCGGCCAGGTCAACAACGGTCAGCCCGTGCCTCAGCCCCAAATCCAGCCGCCCAATTTGAACAACCCGAACGCGGGAGCCCGCCCTGGATTGCCCGGAGCCCCCGGCAGCACCAACGGCCAGGGCGGCGGAAACACCCGTCCACCCCGTCCTAAGGTCGTTGCCGTCCCTCAGCCCACCCGCTGAACCCTTTCCCTCGATTCTCTCCCACTTCGTCACCGCTTTCGTTTCCCATGCACGCCATCCGCCGTCTCCTTCCTGTCTCGCTGATCGCGCTCACCAGCGCCTTCGGCCAGGCCCCGACCGATCCCCAACCGCTGCCACCGGGCGTGCCCGCCGGGGTTCCAGCTACTCCCGCCCCCGCGCCCACTCCGGTTCCGGTTCCCGCTCCTACCATCAAGCCCGTGGTGCCGCCGGTTCCCGGCGCGGCGGCTCCGAACGCAGTGGCCCCAGCCGCTGCCGCGGCCAATGTCCCTCTCGCCGAGCGCAAGATCACCGCCAAGGTCGAGCAGCCGAAGATGAACGGAGCCGATCTCGCCTTTCAGTATCGCGAGTGGACCGGTCGTCGCGTGATCGTGTCCGCAGCCGCAGCCGCCGCAGAGTTTGCCTTCAATCTCGATGCCAGCCCTGCCGATCCTCTCACCTATGCGAAGGCCGCAGAATACCTCAAGATGGCAGCCCTTCTCGAAGGCTTCGTCTTCGTTCCTGCCGAAGAAGGCGTGGACAAGCTGATGTTTTCCGCCGCCAGCGCCGGTCCGAAGCAGGAAGGCATTTCCATCTTCAATGACAATGACATTCTTCCCCAAGACGATCGCGTGGTGACCTACGTGATGGGCCTCAAGTATCTCAAGCCCGACGAGGCGGTCCGCGTTTTCACCACCATCATCGGCCAGTTCGGCAGCTACGGCTCCATCGCCGCCATCGCCAACACCTCCGCCGTCATCATCACCGAAAAAACCTCGCTGATCCGCAAACTTCTCGAGCTCAAGACCGAGATCGACAAGCCGGGCACCGAGGTCGCCACCCGCTTCATCAAGGTCCAGTTCGCCGATGTAACCGAGCTGGCCCAGACGCTCAACGAACTCCTCAACACCCAGGCCCAGGCCCAGCGCACCGCCGGCGTCCAGCGCACCGACGGTAGTCCAGCTCCCATCCCCGCCGGTGGTGGAGCCAATGCCGCCCTCGCGGCCGCCAACGCCGCCGCCAATGGCGGCGAGGAGAATCCTCCGCAGATCGTTCCCGATCCCCGCACCAACCGCATCTTCGCCATGGGCCGCCCGATCGACCTCGTCTTCATCGAAGGCCTCGTCCGCGAGTTCGACACTCAGAGCGAGCAGAAGAACTTCCTCCGCCGCAAACTCCGTTACATCGCCGTTTCGAGCTTCCTCGAAACCGCTGAAAACGCCCTCAATCGCGCCTTCACCAGCGGCACCGGCGGTGCCTCCGGTGGCACGACCGGCGGCGGCGGTGCAGGCTCCACTGGTGCCAACTTCGGCGGCAGCAACCGCTCCGGCACCACCGGCACCACCGCCGGTAACCGCTCCGGCACCACCAGCAACCGTGGCTCTTCCAGCTCTTCCTCCGGCAGCTCCTCGTCCTTCGGCAGCAGCGGCAGTTCCGGTTCGGGCGGCAGCGGCACGAGTGGCGATGCCCTTTCGGATCCCAATACCAACACCGCCCCCGAATCCCGTCTCGTCGGCCGCACCCTCCTCGTCGCAGACAACGTGACGAATTCCCTCGTGGTCCAGGGAACCCCCGCCAGCATCGAGGTCATCGAGAAACTCCTCGACCAGATCGACGTCAAGGCCGAGCAGGTCATGATCGCCACCGTCTTCGGTCAGTTGAGCCTGAATGACGACCTTTCCTATGGCGCCCAGTTCCTGCGTTCGGTGGACCCCGCGTCCCTGAACAAGGGCGGCAGCCAGTGGGTCGGCGGAAGCACCGCTTCCAGCACCACTCCGCTGGTCGATATTCCCAGCCTCCTTTCCCCGAGCAAGTTCCCAACCCCAGGTGGACTCAACGTCTACGGAATGATCAGCGACCAGTTCAACATCTACCTCCAGGCCCTGCAATCGACCGGAAACTTCACCGTCCTCTCCCGTCCGAGCATCTTCACCAACAACAACCAGCGCGGAGTCATCTCCTCTGGTCAGCGCATCGCGGTCCCCACGAACAGCTTCAACGGCGGCGTCAACAATGGCGGCCAGAGCACCAACATCGAATACCGCGACGTGGTGCTGAAGCTGGAGGTCATCCCACTGGTGAACTCCGAGCGTGAGATCACCCTCCAGATCGCGCTGATCAACGATGACGTGGTCGATACTCAGACCGTTGTGGGAGTTGGAGAGGTTCCGGTGATCGGCACCCGCGAACTCCTCACCACGGTCACTGTTCCCAACAACTCGACGGTGGTGCTTGGTGGCCTGATCACCACTTCGGTCAAGGACAACGTTTCCGGCATCCCCATCCTGAGCAGTATCCCCGGCATCGGAAAGCTGTTCTCCACCACCACCAAGACCAACGACCGCTCCGAGCTTGTGATCTTCATTCAGCCGTCGATCGTTGGCAGCCAGTCCAGCCTCGATTCGGTGCAGCGCGATGCTGGCGGCCGTTACAAGCTCTCGGGAGACGTCCAGAACTTCAACAATCCTCCCCCGCCCATCGCGCCGCCCGACAGCATCGTTCCCGCCACGGAAAGCGCGGCCGACTACCGCGCCACCGGTCCGGTGAAAACGGTCAACCCCAACGGCGTGGTCGAGGCTCCCGCCTCCAAGAAGCCGGCTCCCAAGCGGATCGGTCGCCCCAGCCGCTGAGCCCTCCGCCCGGTCCATTGGCCCCCGCCTTTCCAAGCCTGCCCCCACTTCCCGTGGCGGCAGGCTTTTCGTTTCCACCCTGACCGAGACCTTGAGCAATCAGGCTCTGCATCCCGAAAGCAGGTCGCTTGTCAACGCGGGCCTTCTGGGAACCGCAGAGAACTCGGAGATTGAGGAGGTCGCAGAAGGGGAGATGAATTTGAAACTCAGGGTCTGAAGCCTTCTCCATCAAAACTGGATTCCACACCTCCTCCGCGATCTCTGTTGCCTCCCAACCTCTGCGGCCATCCAAGGGGCCGATCACCCGCGAGGCTGCCGAGCTGCCAGAAATCATTCGCCAAGCTCACGACGCGGGTTAGTTTTCTAACAACCCATGAAACTGAAATTCTGCGGTGCGGCAGGCACCACCACCGGCTCCCAGCATCTCCTTGAGGTCAATGGCAAGCGCATCCTCCTCGACTGCGGGCTCTATCAGGGCGTTCGCAAGCTCGCCTATGACATCAACTGCGGCTTTCCCCATTTCGATCCCGCCTCGATCGACTGCGTGATCCTGTCCCACGCCCACATCGACCACTCCGGCAACCTGCCCAACCTCTGCCGCAGGGGCTTTCAGGGAAACATCTACGCCACCGACGGCACCCGAGACCTCTGCCAGATCATGCTGGCCGACTCCGCCCACATCCAGGAGAGCGAAATTGATCGCGTGAACCGCTATCGGGCCAAGCAGGGCCTCCCTGCCGCCGAGCCGCTCTATTCCCAAAAGGACGCCGAGTTGTGCCTCCGCCAGTTCGTGACGATCAGTTATGACCGCCCGATGCTCGTGGAGGAAGGCGTGCGGCTGACCTTCCTCGATGCCGGTCACATCCTTGGCAGCGCCCAGGTTCTGCTTGAGATCGACGACAAGTCCGACGGCAAGACCAAGCGCTTCCTGTTCTCCGGCGACATCGGCCGCGGCGGCAACGAGATCCTGCGCGACCCCGTCCCGGCGAAGGACGTCGATTTCATCCTCATGGAAAGCACTTACGGCGGTCGCGAGCACGATGCCGCCCCGGGCACAGGCGACCAGTTGGAAGGCCTGATCCGCGAGGCCCTTCGGCGTGGGGGAAAGATCCTCATCCCGGCCTTCGCCGTCGAGCGCACCCAGCAGCTTCTTTACGTGTTCCACCGGCTCTTCACCGATGGACGCATTCCGGAAATGCCGGTCTATGTCGACAGCCCGCTGGCGGTCAGCGCCACCGAGACCTATCGACTCCATCCCGAGTGCTTCAACGAGGAGGTCTATGAATCCCTGTTCCAGCGGGACAATCCCTTCGGCTTCGAGAACCTCACCCTCGTCCGCTCGGTCCGCGCCTCCATGGAGCTGAACGACCTCCAGGGCAGCGCCATCATCATCGCCGCCTCCGGCATGTGCGAGGCCGGCCGGATCGTGCATCACATCAAGAACAACATCTCCGATCCCCACACCACCGTCATGTTCGTCGGCTACTGCGCCGACAACACCCTTGGCCGCCGCATCGTCGATGGCGAAAAGCAGGTCCCGATCTTCGGCGAACTCCACACCGTCCGCGCCCACATCGACTCGATCGACTCCTTCTCCGGCCATGCCGACCACTCCGAGCTGCTGGATTGGTTCGACCGGATCACGGGTCCCAAGCAGAAGGTCTGGCTGGTCCACGGCGAGACGGACCGCTCCGAAGCCCTCCGCGCGGCCTTGTCCGAGCGCCATTCAGGCAGCATCGAAGTCGCCAATCTCGGCCACACGGTGGAATTCTAGGACCTCGACTGCTCGAAATGCTTGCCAAGTCCCACGCAGGCGGGCAATTTCTCGCCCCACGCTTTCCGGCGCGCTTAGCTCAGTGGTAGAGCACATCCTTCACACGGATGGGGTCGCAGGTTCGAACCCTGCAGCGCGCACCATTCTTCGGGAGCTGCGACATTCCTGTCGCAAGGCATCGGATCTGATTTCTATCGCGAACTAGTCAATGGTCGTTGATTTCGGAGAAGGGAGTTTTTGATTCCGCGACCATCGCTTCCGCCACTCTGTGCATATCCGCTCGTAGCTCTCGATATCGTGGAAGTCTGGATCCGTCCGGTAACCCTCAGTGATCAGCTTCACATCTCCCCAATCCAGATGGTCCACACACGCGACCTTGGAATGGCTTCCGTCCAAGATCCCATCGAGAAACCCGTGCGCGATGGCTGCCTTGATTTCCTCGGCCACGGGCTGTCGGATCGACCAACGGATGAACTGGTAGGCTCGATCAAGGAATGCCTCGTCTCCTGTAAGGTCATGAGCCGCATTGATTGCCCAAGCCAGCCTATCGCAAAACTCGGAAGGGGTGTTGTAAGCTCCTCCAAGGTTGCTTCTATCGCCCAGATCGGGAAATGCATCTCTGGCAAGCTGAAGCCATGTGGCGGTGTCCATGGACAGTCTCCTACTCTTGAAATGTGCCGCGTTCGTGCTGGATCTGATCAACCCGCAAGAAGTCCTTACTCCAGCAGAATCTCCGGATGCTTGATCGCAATGGCAATCAGCATCCGGGCCGCTCCGGACGGTTCTCGTTTGCCTTGCTCCCAGCTCCGGAGCGTGGCGAGGCTGATTCCTAGCAAGCTGGCAAAAGCTTCCTGGGTCAGGTTCAAGGTTTGCCGTGCGCGGGCGACTTCCGTTTGAGCATCCCACGCCTTCTTGATCTTGCGGCGATGGCTTTCCGGGTTCAATTCGACCCGGCGAATGGTTCCGTCCGGAAGCTTCTCAAACTTGAAAACTCTGGAGGCGGCACGTTCTCCACGCTGGAGGGCATCTTTCTTGGTCTTGAGTCCAGCAGCGTTGATGCCAGCGGGGCGGACGGTCTTCTTGATGGCGGCAGTTGGCGTCTTGGTCTTCATGGTTTCTTTGCTTTCAGGGCTTTCAATTGAGCGGCGCTCAGGTTCTCCGATTCATTCTTGGCGTAGAGGTCGAGCAACAGAATTCGATGGTCTTCCGTGACCCAGTAGTAGATGACCCGTGCCCCACCGCGCTTTCCGTGGCCCTTGGCCGCCCAGCGGAGCTTGCGGCAGCCACCAGAGCCGGGAATCAGATCCCCGGCGTCCGGCTGTTCCCAAAGGAAAAGCTGGAGGTCCTGGATCGAATCCTCACCGAGGAGCCGAAGCGCTTTGTCCGTGAAATTCGGGTCCTCTTCAAAGATCACTGGGACATCTTGCCTCAAACGCCCGAGCCCGCAAGTGGAATTGTAATACTGAGTATGATGATTTGAGGGCTTCAACATCGGTAGAAGATCAGCCTGAAGGCATGACTACGAACGGCTATTCAGGTCGGATCTCGGCCTGGCAGGGGCTGGTTCCTTCGAAGAGGATCTTCGCGATTTCGTGAACGTCCGCGTCGGTGACGGCGCTGACTTCCGCGCGCCACTCGGAGGGGAGGGGGATGCGGCCGAAGTCCATCAGACATTCGCCGGCCCACGAGGCCTGGGCACCGGTGCTTTCGAAGGCCATCTTGCTCTGGCCGATGGCGAGACGCTTGGCGCGATCCAGTTCACCGGCGCGTGGGCCGTTCTTCAGGATGTCGGCGATTTCCGCATGGATGCAGTCGAGGGCCTCGTCCTTCGATTCGGGATCGAGTCCGGCAAGGATCTCGAAGGCCCCGGTGTCATCGAAAAGGGTGACGTCCGAGCTGATCTGGTAACACAGTCCGCGTTCCTCACGCAGCCCGAGAAATAGCCGCGAGCTGGCGGTTTCGCCGAGCATCAGGCTGAGCAGGCGCATGGCGTGGCGCAGCGGGTGGCCGCGACCCGGCGCGTGCCAGGCGAGGGCGAGTTGGAGCTGTTCGGTGTCACGCGCATCGACGATGTCACGCGGCTTGGTGCCATCGTGGGTGAAGGCACTGCGTTTTTCGGGAATCAGGAACGACTGCGGCAAATGCGGGCCGATGGCATCGAGCGCCTCCTGTTCGGAAAACGGACCCGCCACCGCGATGACGAGATCCTTGCGGAAATGATGGCGGGTGCGGAAGGTGTTGAGGACATTCCGGTTCACGCGGGCGATCGAGTCCAGGCTGCCGGAGATCGAGTTTCCCAAGGGATGCGGCGACCACAGTGCCTGCGAAATGAGATCGCCGATGTGGTCCGACGGGCTCTCGCGATACATCGTGATTTCCTCGCCGATGACATCTCGCTCCAGCGTGATCTCGTCCTTCGGAAACGTCGCGTGCCAGACCATGTCCGAGAGCACATCCGCCAGCACAGGCAGCAGCGAGGCTTCGCCACGACCTTCGTAAACAGTGTTGTCCTCGCTGGTGCAGGCGTTGATCTGGCCACCCGCGCTTTCGATCTCCAGGCTGAGCTCGCGCGCGCTGCGGCGTTCGGTGCCCTTGAAGACCATGTGCTCGACGAAGTGCGCCGTGCCGGCCGGAACGTCGTGCTCATCCCGGCTGCCCGCCGGGATATAGATCGAAATCGCCGCGCACTCCGACTGAGGCAGGGTGGCGAGGGCCAGGCGCGGGCCACCCGGCAGTGGGTGGACGGAGTAATGGTGGCCAATCATGAAAGTGGGAAGGAAGAGTTGAACCGCGAATGGACACGAACGAAATCTGAGATGTCAGGTTCCCAGACATGGGGTCAGAATTCGCGTGAATTGGCGTTCATTCGCGGTTGTTTTCAAACAAAGCCTCCGCGAGGGCGAGGTCGGAGGGGTGGGTGATCTTCAGGTTCGGCTTTCCGGCATCGACCAGCAGCGTGGCGTGGCCGATGAGTTCGAGCGCGGAAACCTCGTCGGTGACGATCCGTTCGAGGCGCTTCACTTCCTCGTAGGCGCGCAGAATCAGCGGGAGTTGGAACGCCTGCGGGGTTTCCATGAACCACAGTCGCTCGCGTTCGACTGACTCTTTCGCGAATCCGTTTTCATCCGCACGCTTCAGGGTTTCCGTCGCAGGACGGGCCAATGCAGCCCCGCCATGCTCGGCGGCGGCGGCGATGCAGCGGTCGATCGCTTCCGGGGACACCAGAGGTCGCGCGCCATCGTGAATCGCCACAAGCGTGGTGCCCTGTGGCACGGCAGCGAGCCCGTTCTGCACCGAATCCTGTCGGCCTTCCCCGCCATCGACGCGGATGACCGGCTTGGAAAAAGTTCCTGTTAGAAGCGCATCGAAGCGGTCCAGCGGAGCGACGACAACGACCGAAGTGACCGATGAGGCTGTTAGAAACGCCTCCAGACTTCGACGCAGCACCGGCACGCCCGCGAGGGGGGCGGCCAGTTTGTCGAAGCCCATTCTCCGGCTGGAGCCGGCGGCCACGAGGATCGCGCAGCAGCTCATGGATTTCAGGAAAGGCGCTTCATCACAGCGGCGGAAAGCACCTTGCCATCGGCCCGGCCTTCGGCGAGATCCTGGGCCCGCTTCATGACCTTGCCCATGTCGGCTTTGCCGGTAGCCCCGGTGTCGGCTACGGCTTGTTCCAGAATGGCGAGAAGCTGCTCCTCGGTCAGCGCGGCCGGAAGGTAGCGGGAAAGGATCTCGATCTCGGCCTTTTCCGTGGCGGCGAGCTCGGCGCGACCGGCCTTTTCGAACTGCTCGATCGAGTCGAGCCGCTGCTTGATCTGCTTGCGCACGACGGCCATGGCCTCGGAGTTGTCGAGCACGGTGCTGAGGCTGCCCTTTTCGATCGCGGCATTGGTCAGGGCGCTCTTCAGGGCGCGGAGGGCATTGAGGGCGGTGGCATCCTTGGCCCGCATGGCGGTCTTGATGTCCTCGGGAAGCTGGGTGGCGATGTCGCTCATGCTCCTGTCCTATCAGGGCCGTGGCGCGGGCCAAGCAAAACGTCCGAGCTCAATCTGCGCCGACCCTCCAATGTTTGGAACCTCAGCCGGATTCACCACCATGAGAGCGCAGCGCCGATGAGCGCACGGACTGAATCAAACGATCCCGGCAAATGAATCGGATCCACAAAGGTGACGGCTCGCGATCCGGTTGTATCTCCCATTCCAAGAATCATTGCGGGAAATTGACCTCCAAATCCCTCTAGTTCCGTCTCTCTTCTCCGTGCCTGTCCTCTTCATCCATGGCCAAACCTCTTTCTCCCTGGTGCTGCCGCCGTGCCGCAATCCGCAGTGGCGCGGTGCGAAAGCTCGGGTTAAGGAACGACATGGAACGTTCTTCTGCAGCCGGTCGGCTCTACCTGGTCTTCATCGGGCTCTCCACGGCGCTGCTCGGGATGCTCTTTGTCTGGCTGATGGGCCGCTCCTACCTGCGCGCCCACGCGATGCGCTCGTGGCCGGAAGTTCCCTGTGTGATCCTGGCCTCGGAACTGAAGGAGCGGCGGATCGATCCCAACAGCGCGACCGAGTACCAATTCGCCGTCCAGTATGGCTACGACTGGCAGGGCCAGGCCTTCACCGGCGATCACTACACCTGGCGGGGCAGCTCGTGGTCGTCCCGCAAGGCCCAGACCGAGGAACTGCGAGGAACCTATCCCGTCGGCAGCCGCCAGACCTGTCGCGTCGATCCTGGAAATCCTTCGTTCGCTGTCCTGAAAATGGACTCCCAGGCCGCCGGCTACTCGATCTGGTTCCCCGGCTTGTTCGTGATCGGTGGTCTCGGAATCGCGGGCCGCGCGATGTTCAGGAAGTGATGGAGCCGAGTGTGATGCCTGAATGTCCTTGAGAAGGACGGATGAGGCATAGGACTGGCCATGGGAGGTCCCATGCCATTTTCGAGCGTCAACAAGACGAAGGGAGATCGGCGCGGTTCCTCAAGGTCCGGTCTCTCAAGATGATGGAATCAGAAAGAACCTCATGACTCTTTCAATTGCTTCTTAGAGCATTTGAAGGTGCGACCCGATTAGCGTTCTTTGGATGTGTACTTGTATACGACAACAAATCCATCATCTGTTGCATTCACAAACCGCTCGATAACATACCACTCATCCGCACCCGGCTTTGGAAGTTCCTTTTCAATCTTCTGACCGCTAACAGTGGCCCAGACGGGGCCTCCGGTCCCGCGCGGATAGCGTAAAAGGGCGGCCGAGCGGTATGGGCCACTTCCACCAAATGAATCCAGTCTTTCGACGGTAAACTCAGAATCGACGGCAGAAGCAGATTTAAACTTCAGCGCGTCAGCTTCTGAGAGAGTGAATTTCTTCCTGCCATCGCATCCCATGAGAGGGATCGAAATGCACAGACTGAGTAAGGAATGGATGCATCTATTCATTTTCGGTTCTTCCCGCGATTTAGTGGGTGGCTTCCGGTCGCAGGTCCAGGCGAAGGCTGCTAGGGTCGCTCCATGGAACAGTCTCTGACGGCGCATTATGCCATGCTTTTGGGGCTTGA
>JAIXPW010000189.1 GCA_027485995.1 Verrucomicrobiaceae bacterium | reverse complement strand
GCCTTGCCGATCTCCACCGAGCCGGTGAAGGTCACGACCTCGGTGCGCGGGTCCTCGATCATCGGGTTGATGACCTCGTCGAGCGTGCCGAGGAACATCGAGAGCATCCAGCCCGGCAGTCCGGCTTCGAAGAGGAGTCCTGCAAACTTCAGGGCTGTTAGAGGCGTGCGTTCGGAGGGCTTGAGGATCACCGGGGCCCCGGCGGCGATGGCCGGAGCGAGCTTGTGCGCCACCTGGTTGAGCGGATGATTGAAGGGCGTGATCGCAGCGACGAGGCTGACCGGATAGCGGGTGGTGATGATCCTGCGCGCCTTGCCCATCGGGCTGATGTCGCAGGAAAACACCTGGCCATCATCGCGCAGAGCCTCCATGGCGGCGAATTCGAGCACGTCCGAACTACGGCCGGTCTCGTAGCGGGATTCCTTCATGCAGAGCCCGGTTTCGCGGGTGATCAGGCAAGCGAATTCCTCGCGGCGCTCGGCCAGCAAAGCGGCGGCCTTGCGCAGGACGGTGGCGCGTTCGTGGCGATTGAGGGGCTTGTTGGCGGGATCGAGTGCGGCCTTGATGGCGGTGTCGAGCTCTTCAGGACCAATGAGGGCGGCGGTGCCGGTGAGCAATCCGTCGAAGGGGTAACGGACCTCGACCGTGCGGCCGGTTTCGACGGGCTTTCCTGCGAGGTAGGCGGGGAGGTGGATGGGAGACCAGGACATGTTGAAAACTTCTGTTAGATTGGGACAGGAAGGTAGGAACACTCGCTCTGACCGTCGGGCCAGAGGCGGAGGATGGCGTAGCCGGCCGGGGTGCGCTTGTAGCTGCCATCGCCCGCGTCGCCGGGTTCCCACCACGAGCCGCTGAGGGCGCCGTTGCAGTGGAAATCCATGTTCCAGAGCGACTCGCTACTGCGGATGTGGATGTGGCCGCTGAGGCAAACAACGGGTGCCTTGCGGGCGGCGAGTTTATCGACGACGACCTTGGCGTTCTTCATGTTGCCGCCATCGTAGTCGCCGGCGAGCGAGTAGATCGGCAGGTGCGAGGCAAGCAGGACCGGCGAGGTGGCTGGCAGTGAATCGAGGTGGTCAAGGAGCCACTTCTGCTGCTCGTCGCCGAGGGCTCCGTTGGAGTTGTTCAGCGAGACCATTTCCCAACCGCCGTGGCGATGGGTGCCGTAGGGCTT
This sequence comes from Verrucomicrobiaceae bacterium, assembly GCA_027485995.1. Classification (GTDB taxonomy): domain Bacteria; phylum Verrucomicrobiota; class Verrucomicrobiia; order Verrucomicrobiales; family Akkermansiaceae; genus Luteolibacter. Next base: position 26,059 of record JAIXPW010000189.1, on the reverse strand, counting down.
CTCGATGCCGAGGCGTTTGCAGACGTAGGGGATGCCATACATCTCGTTCTTGTCCTTGTCCGGAGCCGCCCACCAGGGGTCGTGATTGCCGATCGCATGGATGATGGGCAGGCGTTTCAAGGCGGCCATCACGACCTCGTCCCAGATCTTCCACTGCTCAAGCACGCGCTCGCGGGTGATGTTGTTGTAATCAGCCGCGTAGATGCTGTCGCCGGTGTTGATGACGAGTCCGATGTCCGGGTGGCGCTTGAGGATGTTGGCGAGAATTCTTGCGCAGCGCTTCGGAGCGTCGTGTTCCGGTCGGATGTGGGCATCCGTGAGGTGGAGGACGGTGAAGGGCTTGCCCTTCGGCGTTGGGGCCTGCTGGGCGGATACGTTTCCAAGCGCCGCCGCTCCCGCCAGGGTGGTGGCGAGGAAATGGCGTCGTGGAATGGAGGGACCGGACATGGCTCGGAATAGAGTCAGGCGTAGCAGGCGAAGTAGAAGACGTCGAAGTTCCGGGGATCCCCCTCGGCCATGCGCTTGAGTTCGCCTGTTAGAGGCTTGGAGATCACCAGCGGGACCATTTCCTCATAACGTCCGCCATGCGAGCGGAGACCCCCTGTTAGAACGCTGAGGTCGTGGTGCTCGGGAGATTTTCCAACGACCCAGTCGCGTCCGGAAAGGACGACGAGGTCGCCGATTCGGTCGGGCGCGAGCTCAAGCTTGTCCACCGCCTGTTCGCGGGTGAGGACCTCGGTGATGCCTTCGAGGCCGAAGAGATACTCGGCGACTTGCGAGCGGATCGAGGTGTCATCGAGATGGACCATGACCAAGGAGCCGAGCGCGCCGTGGTGGACCACGTACGGATCGGTGATCGGGCAGATGACGCGGAGGGCGTTGCCGAATTTCTCACGCAGCAGGGATTCCACGAAGATGATGCGCGGGTTTCCTTCAGCGTCGTTCTTGGCGTTCATGCCATGGTCGGCGGTGAGGGCGACGGTGCAGCCAGCGTCGAGGAGGCGGCCGATGGCGACATCGATCTTCTCATGGAAATCCAGGATTTCAGGAGCCTCCGGACCGAACTTGTGCTGCATGAAGTCGGTGGTGGAAAGATAGAGGAAATCCGCGACGCCCTGCTCGGCGAGGGCGGCTCCGGCTTCGAGCACGTAGATCGAGGCATCTCCCGAGTAGATCTCGGGGCGGGGCTTGCCGATGATTTCCATGGCGTTGTCGATGCCGTGAGTGGCCTTCCTCGCCTCATCGACCTTTTCCGAGGAGAACACGATGCCACCGCGCTCGACGACTCCGTCGCCGAGGACAGTGCGGAGCTTTTCCTTGGCGGTGATGAAGGCGACCTTGCGTCCGGCATCGGCGGCGGCTGTTAGAATCGTCGAGCAGCGGCGGAACTCCGGGCTGTTCATCATGACTTCCTCGCCGGTCTCGGGATTGAGGAAAAAGTTTCCACAAATGCCGGTCACCGAGGGTGGCATGCCGGTGACGATGCAGCTGTTGTTGACGTTGGTGAACGAGGGCAACGCGCCTCTGACAAAACCACGCCAACCATCGCGGGCCATCGCGGCGAGGCGCGGCATTTTTCCACGGGCCATCGCGGCGCTGAGATATTCGTCGGCACAGCCGTCGAGGCAGATCACGGCGACGGGGTTGGCGGGCAGTTGATAGGTGCGTTGGTTGACTTCGAATGACATGGGATTAGAGGGATTGCGGGGTCGGGTGCGCGCGGCGGAAGAAATAGAGCGCTCCAAAGGCGACGAGGACAAAGCCGCCAACGCCGAGGGACAGGGAAAACGTGTTGAAGAAATCGAGCCTTGAGAGCGCCTTGCTTCCGAGGTCCTTGTAAAGTTGCACCAGCACCGAGCCGGTGTAACCGATGGAGTCCGCAAGCTGGATGCCGAAGACGGCGGTGCCGGCGGAACCGGTGGCGGCCATCAAGCGCTCGAAGAGCACCGCGTTGATCGGGGCGTAGGCGAGATAGGCGCCGAGTCCGGTGGCCACCATCCACGGCAGGCCGCCGATCAGGTGCTGGCGCATGGCGATCGTGGAACCGGCGAGCAGGGCCATTCCCAGAAGCATGAAGCCGTAAGTCGCCATCAGCGCGAGGCGGTTGTTCCGAATCAGATTGAGGAGTGCGAGGGCGACCAGAGAACCGACTGCCACCGGAATCTCGGTGCGGGTGAAGAGCCCGGCCTGATCCGCGCCATAGCCGAGGCTCTTGAAGATTTCCACGCCATAGTTGTCGCGGAAATCCCGGAAGGCGGTGAGGAAGAAATAGAAGGCAAACAGGGCCACGAGACCGGGGGCGAAGCGGCGGATGAAGGCGAGTCGAGCCGCCTGGTCCATGGGGACCCGAGGCACCCTTGCTGCGCGGTCGGCGGCATCCGGCGGCGGCAGGGATGACAGCAGATAGACCGAAAAGATGAACACCGGAATGAAAAGTGCCCCGGCAGTGAATGGCATCCAGGATTCGCTGATGCCGCCGGATTTCATCAGCCAGCGGCCGACGTCCTTAACCATCGCGCTGGCGATGATGAAAGAGCCGCAAAGTCCTGCCAACACGAAGTCCGAGCAGCGTCGCCCTTCAAGATAGGCCACCACGAGTCCCCACACCATGCCGAGCGGCAGGCCATTGAGGAAGATGGCGATGACTTTCCACGAGCCTGGCAGGACGGCGAAGAGCAGCAGCGCGAGTTCGGAAAGGAGGATCAGTCCGACAAGTGTGACCGCACGGCCTGACTGCTTTGTTTCCGAACAGACCTTCACTCCGAGATACTTCGACACCGTGTAGCCGATGATCTGGCTGAGCACGAAGGCGGTTTTCAAGGCCACGGCTCCACCGACAAACATCTGGCCCTCAAACGCAGCCGCCGTGAAGGGCCGACGAAAGGCATACATCGAGAAGTAGGTCGAGAAGGCCACCAGCGCCGCGAACAAGGCAAACGCCGGAGCTGGCAGCGAGGCCAGCCAGCGGGTCAGGGCTGGGCTTTTGGGATCAGGACTTACGGAGGGCACGCCTAGGAACTTGAATGGCTGAGCAGCGTTTGTCGATTGCTGGAAACCAAACGTCCTTGGCAATTCCGCCAGATAGAGTGTTTTTTCCGTAACAAGAAACGGCGGTGGTCAGCGACGGCGGCGCAGCAGGGCCAACAGGCCGAGCCCACCCAGCAAGGCCGCTTCGGGCTCGGGCACAGTGTAGAGGACCACGTCGTTTCCTCCGAAAGTGGCGACGGTACCGCTGTCTCCAAAGTTTCCGGAGTAGGTGATGAAGAGGTCGAGGCCACCGAAGTTTCCGACGAGCGAGCCGTCCGTTCCAAGTCCAGTGAAGGTCCCGGTGCGAGTGGCACCGGATTCAAGCTGGAAGATTCCGAAGGCCTGGTCCTGGGCGAGTGAGAAGCTATTGACGAGGGCGAGGCTGAGGGTGCCATTCAGCGTGAGCACCGCTGAGTTGTTGGAGAGCTTGATGCGGTCATAGTCCTCGCTGCCATTCAGCGTGAAGTTAGTGCCGCCGATCTCGATGGCGGTGGTGGTGTTGGCGCCGAGGGCGAGGTCTGCTCCGAGTTCGAGCGAGCCCGGGCTGGCACCCGGAGCAAGCGTGGCCGTGTTGACGGTGACCGACCCTGCGATGGAACCGGTCCCCGAAAGCGTGCCTCCATTGATCGTGGTGGTTGTATTGCCGAGCGCTCCATCTGCCTGGAGGGTACCTGCGGACACGGTGGTGGTCCCGGTGTAAGTGGAGGTGCCTGTCAGGAGGAGCGTGCCAGAGGTGTTCTTGATGACGCCTGCTGTTCCGGAGATCTCGCCTGCGAAGTTGCCAGCTCCGACCGTGAGGTTGTTCGACTGGAGATCGACCTTGCCACCGGTGGAGCCGCCGCCGTTGAGCGTGCCGATGGTCTCATTCGAGCCGAGTTGGAATACTGCTCCGGAGGTGTTCGCGGTGGTGACTGTTCCGGTATCGACGATGGCGGAGCCCCCAGAGACCTGCAGGGTTCCGGCGGAGACAAGGGTCGTCCCGGTGTAGGTGTTGGTGTTGGAAATCACCAAAGTGCCGCCGCCGACTTTCTCGAAGCCGTTGGAGCCGGAAATCACGCCGCTGAGGGTGTTGGTCTGGCTGGTGGCGACTCCGATCTTTTCCCCGACATCGAAGAGATTGACGGCGTTGGAGACGGTGAAGCTTGAACTGAATTGCAGCGCTCCGTTGGGATTGTCGTTGCTGTCGAGCTTGATGATCGCGGTGCCTGCGGCGGAGCTGTTGCCGAGGATGAGAGGGCCGCGCTGGACATTGATGGTTCCTTGGAACGTATTGATTCCATTCAGGGTCAAGGCTCCTGTGTTCTGTCCCTGGGAACCACCTTGGAAGAACAGGACGGTGTTGGTGCCGCCGCCGCTGATGATCCCATTGATCGTGGTCGCGCTGTTGTTCGGTGTCAGCAGGGTGATGTTTCCCGAGCCGCTGGTTGGCAGGGAGATGTTGTTCGCAAGGGTGATGGCGGTGCCGGTGAGGGTGAGGCCAGTACCGACGGTGGTGAAGGCAATGTTGCCGGTGCCGATGTTGGCGGCCGCTCCGATGGAGATCACGCCGCCGGAGATGGTGGTGCCGCCGCTGTAGGTGCTGGCTGAGCCGGAAAGTGTGGTGGTGCCCGCACCGAGTTTCTCGACCGAGCCGGCTCCGGTGATGTTGCCCGAGACGGAGAGCGCATCGGAGCGGTTGAGGACGAGCTTGGTGCCGCTGGCGTTGAAGGCCACGGCTCCGGTGCCGATGCTGCCGGTGGTGCTGCCGCTGCCGACCTGAACGGTGCCGGCATCAATGCGGATGCCGCCTGTGCCGGTACCCGTGCCATTGAGGGTCAGGGTGGTACTGCCCTTTTTGACCAGCGTATTGGTGAAGGTGATGGCTCCGTTGATCTGGCTGCCGGTGAAGGCCTGGGTGTCGATGTTGGTGCGGCTGGCGATTTCCAGGGAGCGGGTCGAGGCGAGCGTGATGCTGTTCGCTCCGAAAATCAGGCCGGTGCCGGTGGGATCCGAAGCCGCGCCGACATTCAGCTTGAGGCCGTTGTTGGCGTTGCCGAGGGCGGCATCCGAGGTGAACTCCAGCCCGCCGCGCCACATTTCCCAAACGCTGACGGTCACGTCGTTGGTGGCATTGGTCAGCTTGAAGCGGGCGACACCGGAAGAGGCGGTATTGTCAACCCGGATGCTGGACGTGGCACTGCCGCCACTCAGTTTCCCGGAAAGGGTAACGACCTGGCTGATTCCTGCAGTGGCGAGCAGACGGGTGATTACCCCGGAGGAAGTGAAGGTGATGTTGTTGGCGAGCGTGGAAGCGGTGCCGAAGCCGCTCTGGAAATACAAGCCGGTCATCGTCGCCGTATTGTTGAACGTGACGTCTCCCGTGCCGAGGGCGGAGGCATTTCCGACGTTGATGGCTCCGGCGGACTGGCTGTCGAGGCCACTGGTGATCGAGGTGCCGCCGGAGTAGGTGTTGACGCCGGACAGTGTGAGGCTTCCGGTCCCCCCACCTTGGAGCGTAAGTTTTTTCGCCGAACCGGAAATGATGCTGCTGATAGTGATGCCGCCCGTGCCGGTGATCTGAATGACGTTGTTGGTGCTGTTTCCGAGCGCGAGTCCCATGGTGGATCCTTGGGTCGCCTGGATCGTCAAAAGTCCGGTGCTGCTGTTGCGGATAATGGTGTTCGCCACGCTGTTCACTGTCGCCCCGTTCAGAACGAGGGTGCCGGCTGTCGAGCCCGAGCTGTTGCCAATGTTTCTTGCTGTCGAGTTGGTATAGTCGATCGCCCCGAGATAATAGGTGTTGCCCGTGAAGTTCATGTTGATCCCCACAGTGGGCTGTGCAGCGACCCCGAACGCCGCGATGTCCGCATTCGAAGTGACCGACTGTGAACCGGGGATGACCGAACTACTCCAGTTGGTAGCCGTGAACCATGCTCCTGAAGTCGTTCCAGTCCATGTTCCGTCGGCGGCGAGCGCTTGGAAATTCAGCAGCGGAAGAAACGGGAGGAGAAAGAGCGGCCGGTATTTCATAGGAGGGACGATTTTTTTTGACAGGAGCATGGAGCATTCCACTGACGGGTCATTTCGGCCATGGCCTCGCCGCCAAATAGATTGGCACTTTGCCAATTTCGCGGTTATAAAATCGTAAGCATGCGAACGACCGGAAAGAGTGGTGCTGCACTTCCCGCCCTGAAAAAACGCTATCGGGTCGGCATCCGCTTGCTCGATTGGTCCCAGGGCTTCGGCTACCGAATCTTTTCCGGCATCCTGGAGGTCGCCAGATCCGGAAACGACCTCGAGCTGGTCTTCGAACAACCGAGCGGGGGCGACATCGCGCCGGTGGTCATCGACGAGAATTGGGAAGGCGATGGCCTGCTGGTCTACCGCTACACGGCGACCGAAGCGACGGCTTGGGCGCGAAAGGGCATCTCGGTGGTGAATCTAAGCACGGAATCTCCTTCGATCGGTCGGACGTTTCCACAAGTCACGCTCGACAATGAAGCCGCTGGCGAAATGGCGGCCCGTCACCTGTTGACACTCGGGCTGCGGCGCTTCGCCTTTTGGCATGATCCCCATCGACGCTACTCGATAGAGCGATTGGAAGGCTTCCGCCGCGAGCTGGGGCGCGAGGGCTACGAGACACAGGTTTTCGAGATTCCGGCGTCGCACTATTCCGACCGGGAACGGGCCTCGAAAATTGAGAACCTGGCTTGGAAATTGTTGGCGAAGCTCGAACCGCCGGTCGGACTTTTCACCAAGGACGACATCTCAGCCGTGTGTGCGGTGCGTGCGCTGGCGACGCTGGGCCTGCGTTGTCCGGAGGACGTGCCGGTGTTGGGAGTGGCGGATGACATGGTCCACTGCAGCATCACCCAACCGGCGCTCAGCAGCGTGCGCTTTCCGGGACGACAGATCGGCAGCAAGGCGATGCAGCTCCTGCTTTCCATGATGCAGGGGAAGAAGGTGGCGGACGAGACGCGCATTCTGGTCAAACCGGTCCAACTGACCGTGCGCGAGTCCACCGGTCTGGTCGAGCTGCCTGACGAGGTGGTGACCAAGGCCATGCGTTTCATCCGCGCGAAGATCCCCGAACGCGGGGTCACCGTGGATGAACTGTGCCGGGCGGCTGGAGTTTCGCGGGAGCTGCTGCGACAGCGCTTCCAGGGCATGCTGGGCCGGACCCCGAAGGATGAGATCGACCGGCAGCGCGCACAAATCGTCTGCGAGTATCTCCGTCAGACAAACTGGACGATCGATCGCATTGCTGGTGATCTGGGCTTCGGAGCGGCGGACGAGTTGTGTCGATTCTTCAAGCGGACCATGAAGGTCACTCCCGGCGAGTACCGCAGAGGCGGAAGTCCGACTCGTTCTGAATGAAGTGACTCAGGGTGCCTGGGAGACCCTCAGGCGGGCGAATAGATGGGGGTTTGAGTTCATCGGGATCGATACCGTAATCGTGTCGATCGGGCCGCCATCGACAACGGAGATCGTGGCGTTTCCCGGATCCACGGCAGTCGTCCATGTCCCCTTGAGGCTGGTGTTGAACTCGACGCTTGGATTGGTGAAAGCAGAGAGATCACTGCGCTTGAAGGTGAAGACAAGTTTCTGGCCTTCGACTTCGACCTTTGGCCTGAGCGAGGATGAGTCGGATCCGGAGTTGGAGGGATTCGGCTCGCTGCCGAGCACGAATTCAATTCCGTTCGGCAGGCCATCGTCATCGGGGTCCGCATCGAAGGCCGCGGCGAGACCGGACAAGCCCTTGTCCGCCGTCCATTTGGAATAGACCGTGGTGTAGACGAGTTCGAGGGTGTTTCCATTGGCTCGCAGAGACCAGGCTCCGGTGCCGTTGAAGCCGGTGGTGTTGACTGTCCAGTTCGAGGCAGTCAGTCCGGTCGGCGCGCTGTTAGAAGTCGCGATGACGAAGGTCTTGTTGCCCTCGCTGAAGTTCGTGAGGCCCGCGGCATTGACGTTCACGGTGAACTTCGAGGACGGGGTGGCGGTGATGGCGATCGTCGTGGCGGTGATGGTATCGTATCTGGTTCCCGCAGCCCCGCTCCAATTGGAGAGATCGAATGCGTAGGAGGAACCTGGGGCAAAAGTGAGGGAGTTGGCGATCGCCAGGGCACCGGTCGTCTCGTTACCCGGAGCCAGTGATCCATTCAGGGTGACCGGACGATTGATCGTGCCGCTTCCGCCGATCGTGGCGGATGGGGAAACCGTCACAGCGCTGGACGATGAGGCGAGGGCCCCGTTCACCAGAAGCTTCCCCGCCGACACCGAGACCGCTGCCGTGTGGGTGTTGGTGGTGGAGAGCTTGAGCGTGCCGGACCCGATTTTTGTTAGAGCGGCCGTGCCGCCGAGGGTGGCGGTGACATCCACGGCATTGGCCGCGGTGTCGAAGATGGTGGCCGTGGTCAGCGTGGTGGGGTGGGTGTAGGTCATCGGCGCGGTGAACAACAGGGAGGAGCCATTGTTTGCGTTGATGATGACCGCATTTGCTGCGGCACCGAAGGAGGCGTTCGAGTTGATCGAGAGGTTGCCACGGTTGAGCTGCACTTTGCCGGCGAAGGTGTTGGTGCCGGTGAGCTTGAAGACTGCCTCGACGTCCCCGCTTGTGCTGGTGTCGAGATAAAGGGTGGTCCTTGTGGCGTTGCCGCCCGAGATCGCCCCGGAAAGCTCGAGTTCCTTTCCGCTGCCTCCACTCATGAGCACGGTGCGGTTGGTGGCGGTGCTGTCGGCAGGCAGGATGATTGGGTTGGCAATCGTTGAAACCGCAGGCAACGGGGTGGCATCGAGGAATCCGGCGGCGGCGGTGGTGGCGACGCTGAGGGAACCGGTGCCGAGGGCGGAGGCATGCCCGAGCGCAAGGCTGCCTTCTGTTAGAGAGAGTCCCCCGGCACCGGTGCCAGTGGCATTGAGGCGGAGGGCTGCCGAGCCTCGCTTGACGACTTGGCCGGTGTAGATGATGCCGCCATTGAGAATGTCGGCGGTGGCCTGGGTGTCGATGACCGTCTGGGAAGCGATGCTGATGAGGCGGCCTGAGCCGAGGCTCAGAGAGCCTTCCAACACGAGCCCGGAGCCCGCGAGACTGCTGGTGACATCGAGATTCAAGCCGTTTGAACTGTTGCCGAGTGCGCCATCGGAGGTCACGACCAGTCCGCCGCGATTGAGCCGGATCCGGGAAACGGTGAAGCTGTTAGAGGCGTTGGTGAGTCGGATCTTGCCGACGTCGCTGCTGCCGGAGTCGTTGTCGAGGAGCAGCTCCTGATTGGCATTTCCACCGGAGACCAAGCCGGAAAGGGTCGTGGTCAGATTGGTTTCATCCATCAGCAACCGGGTGGTGGTGGCCGAAGATGGCGATGACAGGACAAGGCTGTTTGCCAGCGTTCCCGAGCCGATGGACGGCAGGAAATACAGCGCGGTCATGCTGGCGGTGTTGCCAAGCGTGATCATTCCTGTGCCGAGTGCTCCATGGTTTCCGATGTTCACTGAAGCGGACGATTGGCTGTCGGGCCCGGCTGTTAGACTCACGGATGTGAACGAGTTCGCTCTCGGAAGCGTCAGGGTGCCTGCGCTGGATTTGGTGAGGGTCCCGGAAAGAATCGGGCCTCCGGAGAAGTTGTAGGAGCCGTTACCCGACACGATCGTCGCCGAAGGGCTGACACCGGCGGGAGCAACCGTGACCAACTCGCCTGTCGAGCCGTTGAAGGTAACTTGATTTCCCGAGGCAAAGGTGTCCCCTCCCTGCCAGTTGGCATCGGTGGTGTTCCAGTTGTTGTTGGTGTTCGCGTCATCCCAGATCAGTTGTCCCGAACCGGGAATGAGAATCGTCTGCTTGAGTGTGGCCTCGGATGTCCCTTGGAGCACCAGCTCGTAGGACACGTTGCCGGGGGGCGGCGAGGCATCATTGGCGTTGGTCTGGGCCAGCGTGTAGGTGCCGATCGCGCTGCCGTTGCGGCGCAGTTCGTAACCGGTCAGTCCGGGAATGCCGTTGGGTGGCATCGTCCAGGAAAGCTGGACCGAACCAGAAGTTCGGGTCGCGGCAAATCCGGGGCCGGTGACGAAACCATCCTCGGCCAGGTTCCAGGCTGCGGGAATGCCCACGCCGAGATAGCGCAGGGCCGTGGCTGGAACCGCAGCATGGCCTGGAGATGCGGTGCTGACTCCGACCGGCACACCACCGCCTGATACAATGAAGAAGATGGTCCTTTCATCCACCGACTGGCCGCCGTGGCTGGTGCCGGTGCCGCCGTGGTCGGTGGTCACAAGGATGAGCCACTGCTCACTGGCAGACTGGGGCCGCGAGGCGAGGGCGTTGAGCACGTTTCCGATCAGTGCATCGACACTCGTGATCGCCGACATGTAGGCCGGGACCGTGGTGGAGAATCCATTGGCATGGCCTGCGCCGTCCACCTGGTCGAAGTGCAGGAACATCACGTCGGGATCCGAAGAGCCGAGTTGGGCCACCGCCTTGGCCGCCACATCGACATCGCGGGTTGGATAGGAAGAGCCGATACCTTTGGCGTGGTAGTCGAGCCAAGCTGGCTGGGCCGCCACCAGATAGTCCTCGATCCAGTTCCAGCTGGAGATCGAGCTGCAATAAGTCGTCGGTGCGGATTCCTTCAGTCGGCGTGCGAAGTGGGGTGCCTGGCTGGCAAGATAGGAACCGGGAACGGCGGGCTGTTCGAACGCAGGTGTGGAGTTGCTGACAACGTTGTGTCGATTCGTCCAGGTGCCGGTGAGGATGCTGGCCCAGCCGGGGCCGCTGATCGTCGGCTGTTGGGTCGGCGTTCCGAGCGTGCCGCCTGCATAGGCGTTCCAGGTGACGGTGCCGTTCGCGACGAGCCCGGCAAGATTCGGTGCATTTCCTGAAGAGACCTGCTGCCGGAGGGCGTCGGGTCGGCACCCGTCGATGCCGATCACAAGAACGCGCCTGCCACCATAGGGATTGGCGGTGCCGGGACCCGCAAGGGCAGGCACAGCAAGGATCAGACTGGAAAGCAGGAAAGCGGCACTGAATCTGGGCAGGATCATGTGTCAACGAATGGGTTTCGCTGAACTATGCAATGATACGACCCGGATGAAATGGCACGATTGCCAGAATTATTGGCAATCGTGCCAGCCATGGAATTGAAGGCCTCTCACTTCGTCGCCTTGATCCTGGCAAACAGGGTGGTGTCGGTGCCCACGGGGATCTCCACGACGATTTGGTCCGGATCGGTGCTGTTTTCGGTCAGAGTGAAGCTGACGGATTTCCCGCCTGCGGTGACGACCGTGGTTCCTGCTGCGGAAGGAATCGCGACCGGGGTCCAGCCACCAAGCGTGCTGCCGAACTCAACGAACTGGGTGGTGTCCGTTTCCGAATCATCACGACGGCTGAAGGTCAGGGTCAGGTTTGTGGCATCCTTCGCGACCGTTGGCAGAATCGCGGACGAGTTTCCGAGTGGATTGCCATCGAGCATGTATTCGAGGAGGTTTGCGATGCCGTCCTGATCCGGATCATCGGAAGGGCCGTCCTCCTTGCCTGCGGTTCCATCCAGCCCCTTCGCGGTGGCCCACGAGGTGAAACCAGCCACCTGGGTCAGGATCGCCTGAGTGGAGGTGTAGGTGACGGCGTAACCCGATGGAACCGTGGCGAAGGTGCCCGACAAGGTGCCGGTGCATTCCGCAATGACATAGGATGGCTGGGTGAAGCCGCCGGAGAGCAGGCTCACGGTGACGGCCGAGCCAGCACCGAGAGTGAGATTTCCGGTCACGACGAGCTTGTCGGAAACCGCTCCGTCCACCTCCGTTGCCAATGTGCCATCAAGGTTGGTGGCGGCACCGATGCTGAGAGTGCCCGCGCTGTCGCCGGGGGCGACCGTTCCCGTAACCGTCACCGGGCGATTGATGGTGCCAGTACCGCTGAGGGTTCCGGTCGCGGTGACTGTGACCGCGCTGGTGGAGCTTGTGAGCGTGCCATTCACCCTGAGCGTGCCGGCGTTGATCGTGGTGGTGCCTGCGTAGTTGTTGGCGGCATTGGTCAGCACCAGGGTTCCGGTGCCCTGTTTGGTCAGTGCGCCCGCTCCTGTGACCTGGCCTGCGATGGTCCCGGTGAAGGCTTGGGTATTGATCGGCAGAATGACGCCGTTCGTCACCAGCTCGATGGTGCGGGCGGCGTTCAGGGTCAGGTTGTCGGCATCGAAGCGGAAAGGACCGTTGGCGTTCCAAGTGTCAATCCGGACGCGGTTCGCTGGATTGCCCAGTGCGGCGTCGCTGGTGAAGGCCAGCGTGCCCCGGTTCATCAGGATCGTGCCGGTGAAGCTGTTAGACGCATTGTCGAGGATGATGACGTTGTTGTGATTTCCAGTCGCAAGCGTGTCGCAGAGGTTGTAGGTCTGACCGCTGGCGCCGCCGCTGATCACGCCCGTGAGCCGGACGGTGGTGGGGGAAGCCGGAGATAGGACTGAGAACTGCGTGCTTCCAACCGCTGGAAGGATGAAGTTGTTGGGGAAGGTGGCAGTGGATCCGTCGTCGATCTTGAATCGGACGAGGGTGCCTGTCGCGATGGTGACCGGCCCGGTTCCGAATGCATTGCTGCCGCCGCCGATCAGGCTTCCGGTCGTCAGGGTGGTGCCGCCGCTGTAGGAGCTGTTTCCGCTGAGCGTCAGGGCTCCGGCACCGAGCTTGGTGAGGGAGCCGCTGCCGCTGATGACGTTTGACAGCGTTTGCGCGTCTGAACGGTTGTAAACCAGGGAGCCGTTGTTGGTGACCTCGTCGACGCCGATCCTGCCGGCCGTTCCACCCGCCCCGATCTGAAGCGTTCCTGCGGAAATGTTGGTTGCGCCGTAGCTGTTGTTGCCGGTGAGGATCAGGGAGCCCGCGCCAAGCTGCGAAACGGTGCCGAGGCCGGTCAGGACATTGGCCACCGTGATGTCATCCGAGCGATCGAATGCCAAGGTGCCGTCGATCTGGGCAAGTCCCCCGTTGCCGAGGGTTCCCACCGCGCCGCCGTTGCCGATCTTCAGCGTGCTGCCGTTGGAGATGTCGGTGATGCCGGTGTAGCTGTTGTTGGTGGCAAAGATGGTCGTTCCGCCGCCATTGATGGAAACGTTGGAGGATCCGCCAATTCCACCGCTGCCGGTGATGGTATAGGTCTTGGTGGTGTTGGCGAACGTCACCGAACCCGCGACGGCGGTGAAGTTGAGGATCGGGCTGGTATTGCCGCTGGTCGGTGAATCGTCGAAGAGGACATTGTCCAGGATGTGGAAGGTGTCCGGGTTGCCAGCATTGACCCAGTTCTGGGTGGTGACGAGGTCCCAGGTGTTGTCGCTGGCACCAGACCAAACGAGATCCGCCACGCTGCCGCTGAAGGTCACGGTGATCGCGCTGGCAGTGCCCGTGCCGGGATCGAGACTGGCGGTGAGACGGCTGCCGCTCAGTCCGTTGACCGTCAGGCTGGGAGTGCCGGTGAGGCTGCCGTAGTTGATGAGGGTATAGGCGCTTCCGGTATCAGGAGCATTAAGCACGTTCAGCACGATGCCACCCGAGGAGAGGTTGTAGGCATTGGTGACCTGGAGCAGGTCGCTGGAGGAGCCATCAACCTCAAGTGACAGACTGCCGCCTGTCTGGGTGAGTGAATCCACCGCGAGCGTGCCGATTGGATTCGAGCCAGTGCCGAAGGCAAACTGTCCGCCGTTCACCGCGAGGGTGGCGGCAGCCGGAGAGGAGCCATTGATCGTCAGCCCGCCGTTGTCGACGGTGTAGGAAGAGGCCGCCGCGATGGCTCCGGAAAGGGTGGTCGTGCCGCTGCCGCTCTGGACGATGGCCCCGGTGCCGCTGATCGCGTTTGGCACGGAAAGGGCCGTGCTGCGGTTGAAGGCAAGCGTGCCGTTATTGGTCACCGCCCCGGCACCGAAGCTGCCGGTGGTGCCGCCGTTTCCGACCTGAAGGGTGCCCGCGCTGATGGTGGTGGCGACCGAGTAGGGGTTGTTTGCTCCGAAAACGAGCGTGCCGGCTCCGATTTTCACCAGGCCAGCGGTTCCGGTGCTGGTGACGGCTCCGTTCAGAACGACCGTGTTGCCGTTGGTGTTGATTGGGTCGGGGTTGCTGCTGTTTGCCAGAACGATCTCGTTGGCGAGCGTGACGGGGTTCTCGAAGCGGACATCGCCAAGGGTCCCATTGTTGTTGGCGTTGAGCAGCAGCTTGGCATTGCCGAGGCTGTTGTCGTTGGTGATGACGACCGCGCCGCGATACAATTCGATGCTGCCCGAAAGTGTGTTGCTGCCCGCGAGACGATAGCTGGTGGTGGAGTCGCCACCTGTGCCGCTGTTGAGCCGGAGAACGCTGGTGGGTCCTCCTCCGCTGATCACGCCGGTGAGATTCAATTCGGTGCCGGTGGTCTGGCTGGCGGTGGTCTTCATCAAGGTGAAGGTGCCCGCCGCGCTGGGCATCACCAGATTGTTGGCCAGGGTGGTGGCCGCCGTATTGTTGACGAGAACGGTCGCGACGCCGCCGCCTGTGCCATTGGTCGCCGCGCTGCCGATTGTGAGGGCTCCGGTGCCGAGGGCGTCGGAGGTATTGAGGGTGAGGGCTCCTCCGTTCAGATTGCTTCCTCCGGAGTAGCTGTTGCTGCCGCTGAGGGTGAGGGTGTTGGTGTTCTGCTTGACCAGGATACCAGTGCCCGAGATCGCGTTCGAGAGCGTGTAGGCATCGCTGCGGTTGACGCTGATGGTTCCGTTGTTGGCCAGAGGGGTGGACCCGAGCACCGCACCTGTTGCCAATTCAAGGAAAGCGCCAGAGGAGATGGAAACTGCACCAGCCAGTGTCGAGGTGCCGGAAAATGAGGTTTTCCCGGGACCATTGAGGGTGAGCGTGCCTGAGCCTGAGATCGTGCTGGCCAAGGACAGCGTGCTGGAAGCATTCGTCACTTCGAGCCCGCCGCCGCTTGCGCCCAAACTGATCCCGCGGTTGGTCGAGGCGCTGGCTCCGGTGTAGGAAAGCTGGCCACCGTTGAAGTTGACGGCGGTGCCGGAGCCAAGAGGGCTGGAGGTGCCTCCGTTGGCGATGGAGGGGATGATGACGGTGCCTCCGTTGAGGACGACCGCGCCGGTGAAACTGTTGGTATTGCTCAGGGTCAGCGAACCGCTGCCGGACTTGGTCAGACCGAGCGAGGCGGCACCATCGGCGATGCCATTGGTTCCGGTGAGCGTGAAGTTCTTCGTGCTGTTGTCGAAGGTGACGGCGGCAGGAGCGACGTTGCCGTTGCTGATGTCGATGGTGGTGCCGGTGGCGAAGTCGTTGAACAGGACGGTGTCTCCAGCGAGATAGTCGGTAGCCGTCGCATTGTTCGAATTGAGCACCCAGTTTTTCGAACCGCTGATGGTGTTGGTGCTCCACTCCGAGTCCTGGGCTCCGGACCAGACGGGGAAATCAACACCGGTGACGTTGAGATCGACGGAGGAACTCCCGGTGTTGTTGACGAGATTCGCCAGCACGCGGTTCGGCAGTGCGCCGAGCGCGAAGGCCGGAAAGCCGGTTCCGCCGAGAGAGCCGGAATAGGTGATGAGCGGATAGGTTCCAACCGCAGGAGCCGCACCGAAGAGGTTGAGGGTGACCGATCCCGCCGCGCCGCTGAGGGTGGTGGTGCCGCCGATGGTGAGTGGGCAACTGGTGCCGTTGAAGCCGACCGAGGCGGTCGAACTCACCGTGAGACCCCCTGGCAGTGAAAGGGCGGATGCTCCGGAAGCATTGAGGGTGGTGGCGTTGGCCAGGGTGACCAGACCGGTGCCGAGGGCCGAAGCGGAACTCGCGGAGAGGGTGCCGGAGTTGAGGTTGAGCCCCCCCGAGAAGGTGTTTGCCCCGGAGAGTGAGAGCGTGCCACCGGTCTTGGTGAGGGGGAAGGCACCGGAGATCACGCCGCTCAGGCTGAGGCTGCCCGAGGTCACTCCGATGGAAGAGGCGGAGCCGAGAGCAATGGCACCTGCGAAGCTGTTCGAGCCTGAGAGATTCTGGAGCGCCCCGACACCGACCGAGGAAACCTGGACGCCCGTGCCGTTGAGGGTGAGAGGTTCAAGGTTGCTGTAGATGCCGACGCTGTCGAATGCCAGGGTGCCACCGGCGGTAACCCGGGTGGTTCCGGTCGCGCTGCCCAACGCGGTGGGAGAGGCCGCAATGAGCTTGGTGTTGGCCGCCACGGTCAGGGGGGCGGCCATGGTGTTGGTCCCGCTCAGGCGCAGGCTGCCTGTGGAAGTTCCTGAAGTGATCGTGCCGCCCTTGATGTTGTTGCGGTTGGCTTCGTCGTTTCCAGCTCCGCTGATGTTCGCGGAGATGGTGGCGTCAAAATTGTTGATGTTGAAATCGCAGCGGCTGACCCACTCGATATTGTGCTGGACGTTGATGTTGTTCGCGTCGAATCGCAGGCCACCGTTGTTGCTGGTCTGGTCAAACCGGATGAGGTTGGCGGAGTTCCCCAGACAGCCATCGCCGTTGATCGCGAGCACACCACGGTTGAAATACATCGTCGACCGGAAGGTGTTGCCGGTGTTGCTGAGTTTCAGGACGCCATTGCTGCCACCCGCACTCATGTTCACCCAGAAGACGGAGGACGCCGTGCCTCCACTGATCAGCCCGGACAAGGTGGCCGTGGCTCCGTTCAGCCCGGAGAAGCTGGTGGTCAGGGACGCCGTTGACGACAGCTGGATGTTGTTCGCCAGATTGTGATTTCCGTTCACATACAGGGCGGTGATGCTGGTCGTGTTGTTGAGCACGACATTTCCCGAGCCGAGCGCAGAGGCATTTCCAACGTTGATGGCTCCAGCTGTGGTGCCGCCGTTCGCAGGTCCCGAGGTGATGGTCACTCCGGAAAAGCTGTTGGCCGAATTCAGGGTCAGCGAGCCAGCCCCCGATTTGGCAAGCGTGCCTGAAATCGTCCCACCGGAAAAGGTGTAGCTGCCAGCGCTGACGGCGGTGGAAGCAGGAGCCACCCCGCCTGCCAAGACCGTCACGGCTTCTCCTGTCCCGGAGAACACAGCGGCGTCAGCGGTTACAAAGGTCGCGGCGGAGGCCCAGTTGGCGTCGGTGGTGTTCCAGTTGTTGTTCGCGTCCGCATCGTTCCAGGTGATGGTCTTGGCGGAGGCTGCGGCGGCGAGGAGGAGAAAGGAGAGGAGCAGGCGGGAGGATTTCATGTCGTGGATGATTAACTCGATCACTCAACATGCTGCGAGATGCCCCGCCTCCCGACAATAGGCGTTCCGCAAGAGTAATTGGCAATACTACAAAGAGCTGCGGGCGTTTTCGTGAACTTTCCGCTTCAATGCGATCGACTCAAGGCTTCTCCGGCGGGGGGATGAATTCATCCACGGCCCGGAAATCGAGAAGGCTGGTGGATGGATTGACAAAGAAGAACACATAGGAGCGGACCTTGTCGTCCACCGGCCAGCGGGTCTGGCTGAGGGTGCGGTCGCCCTTTTCCTCACGCACTCCGAAGCCGACATCGTAGAAATTCTCCGCCCTGGCGCCGGTGGGTCGCAGCAACATGCCCTTGCCCGCCTCGAGTGAGAATTTCGCTGTGCCCACATAGCCGAGAATCACCTTCGGGGAATGATTGTAGAAATACACATCACCAGCCTTGAACGCCGGATCATCCGAGCGGATGACGATCGGCTTGAAGCCACCTTCCTTGGCCGGAATGAGAAGAACGATGAAGGACTTTCCATCCTCCGGCAGCGTGATGGAGGCCAGGGAGACGTCCGGAGTCACGGCCCTCAGGTTGAAGGTTCTGGCCGCGGGAGTGAGCGGTGCCGAAAGGTAGTTCGAAGGAAGATCGAAGGGAGTGGAACGGTTTTCCCCAACCGCCATCACGACCTGACCGATCTGCTGCGGGCTGCGCTCGGCGAGGAAGCGGACTTGCAGATCCTTCGGGACCTGGGTCTGGGCGTGGAGACCTGAAATCAGAAGCAGCGAGGTGAAAAGCAATCGGATCATCGGTGGGAAATTTCGAACTCAGACCTCATCAGAACTCAACCAGCGGAAGGATACCATCTGATAACGACGCCCGAATGTCCTGTTGATCGAATTGACCGAGGTGATCGCTCTTTCAGGCACATCCGAGGCATCCACGAAGCCGGCCTCGCGCTGGACCTCGGCTTCGCACCAGGCGCGGGCGAGGATCTTGCCGCTCGAATCGACGCTGTCGCCGTAGGCGCGGATGACGAAGGTGTCGGAGCGCGCGGAAAGGTAGGGGGCGATGGGCGTGAGGATGTCCGCCTGCTTGACCACGCCCGGAATGCCATAGGCGGAGGGACCTTCCTCGGCTTCTGGAAAGGCGAAGCCGCGACCGGCCCCGGTGGCGGCGGTGGCACGTGATCCGGTGTTGTAGGCGGAATTGATCGGGACCTCTCTGGAATCGAGCGCGCTCTGGATGGCTCCCGCGCGGGCGAGGGTCTTGTCGGAGCCGGGACGGCGGTTCACGAAGTCCGCCAGACTGAGGAAGGGGCCGCGCTTGCGAACCTCTTTCACGATCGCCTGGGCGAGGGCTGAGATTTCATCATCGCTCAAGACGCGCCGACCCACCCACTGGGCGCTGTTGACGACATCATTCAGAGCCGCGCCTTGTGCGATCTGGTTGTCAGGAGCGAAAAGGGATGAGACCGGCGTGCCTGTTCCCGGAGTGACGGTCTCGGTGCCGGTCGCGCCACGAGTCGCCACGGACCTGTCCCGGAGCCCGGCGAGGAGGGATTTCCAGGCCTCCACCGAGGTCGAGTTCACGTTGAACATCCCGTCCACGGCGAGATGGGCGGCGGTCAGGGTGTGGGCGTCGGTCTTGGGGACGGAGCCGGAGAAGAACTTGGCGACCACGGCTTCCGGTGTGAGGCCGCGCAGCACCGGAACGTAGCGGCTGTTAGGGAGAGGCTTGGTCTGCTTCAGGAAATCGAGCGCGACGGTCGATTGGGTCCGCTTGGTGGTGAAGGTCGTCGCGGTCTGGGGTGCGATGCTGGAAAGGAACCAGGAATCCCACAGCGCTTGGTTGGCCAGGTAGGAATGATCCGCCAGCGTGCGGGGCCCACCGAGTGTCGAGGAGGTCTTGTCAGCCGGGATCACCGAGCATGCCATGGAGTTTCCGATTGCATGACTGACCTGCGGCAGCATTTGTGAACGGGTTTCCAGGAGTCCGTATCCTGCGCTCGCCGCGACGGTGGTGAAGCCGTTCGCGAAGGAGTATTGGAACGCGGCCAGGGAGTTGAGGGGCTCGCGCGGAATCGAATGGGTGGTGACGATGCTGTTTCCCGTCTGGGCGGTGGTGCCGCCACCGAAGTAGCTCTGGCCGGTGATGCTGACCGGGAACTTTTTCACGTTGCTCAGGGGCTCGACGCGGACCTCGAAGGGCATGGTTTCGAGCTCATCCGGTGCGAGGGTCTGGAAATCCGTGAAAAGTGACTTGGGATTGAAGCGGGAAAGGAAGCGGCCCGGTCGATCGGAGCCGGTCTCGGTCTTCACGGCATAGGAAAAGAGCATGAACGGTTCCTTGCGACCCTGGACCTGCTGAAAGGTCAGCGGACGCGTGTCGCTCGGCTTGATCTTTCCGAAGAAGTCAGGATAGGAAATCGCCTTGATCCGCTCGGAGGGCTTGCCATTGAGCCAGTCGATTGTGACCCCGCCCACTCCCAGGGACTCGCCGCGCGTGTCGCGATCTTCGCCCCAGTAGAGATCATTTTCCGTGAGCGACCACTCCTGGCTGCCACTGGAGGTGACGGCGTTCGGCGTGACCTCGTAGGTGAAAGTCTCGTTGGTGGCGGATTCGATAAAGGCACCGGCCGTGGTCTTGATATCAATGGAGATTCCGCCTCCGAAATTCCAACCAGCCTGGGCATTGATGAAGTTGAGGGTGGGGTTGTAGGTGCCAACCGGTGTGTTGGGTCCCTGAGATACCATCAGGACCTCGCCGGGCTTCATCACGATCGGCTGGGTTTTTCCCGCGATCAATGTCATGTAGTGCCAGTTCCCCGCACCCAGGATGGTCCGCAGGCTGACGGTGGTGTTCCCGGACGGGCGCTTGATGGTGACGTCGTAGGGGAGCTGCCAGAACTTGATCGAGTTGTAGGCGGGGGTGACCACCACCGGAACGTCGAGGGGATTCCACATCGTCACGATCGGATCGACGACCACCGCCAGACGATTGAATGTGTTCGCCCCGACCGTGACCTGCCTTGCATAAAAGGAGAGGATCGTCTGGTAAGAGATGATCGAGGGCTGTTTGTAGAGGTATTCGGGATCACTCAGCACATCCGCCTTGTTCGACTCAACCTGGAGAAAAGGGGTGCTGCGCCCGATGCTGCCACCGGTCGTGTAGGTCGAGGAGCTCCCCGTTTTCAGCTCCTTCCAGAAATTGTAATACAGCCACAACTCGGCCTCGTTGATTCCGTTCTCGCCGTTGACCGTGTAGAGCGGGTTCTGCGGCACGTTCGACTGGGTTTTTTCCAGATACATCGAGAGGTCCCTGCGGAAGCCACCGCTGCGGACGTTGGTCAGCAGCCCCACGGATCTCGCCGCAAGATCATGGAAGAGAGGCTTCGCATTCGCCGGGCTTGAGCTGAGAAACTCGGCCTGCTTCAAGCCGGTCACACTCGCGATGCGCGTGTCAGACGGAGAAAGGGATTGAAAGGGCTTGGTGCCGGCTGTGGTGGCCACGACCTCGATGGCATCACGCTGCGCGGCCTGAAGCGTGGCGCGGGTGGCGGCGACATCGCTGCCTTGGGTGACCTGAGGGGTCGAGATGGCCGCCTTCGTTCCCTGGTCACCGATCCACCAGGCGTAGCGTGATGATCCGCTTGATGGCTGGCTGACTTGCACCACGGGCACGGCGACTTCGCCTTCCTTCAGGTTGCCGATGCTTCCGGTTCCGACGAGCCGGACATTCTCTGTTTGGGTCGAGGTGGATTTGGCGAAGTCTCTCGATCGGAGCTCGCTTTCTCTTCCGGAAACCAGCCACGAGAGGAAGGTCGGAGTCGGTCGCGTGGTCGCGGAGTCCGGCCATGACCGGTAGACTCCGCTCCAGTGACGGCGCCCGCTTACGGCAGCAGTGGCGCTACCATCGGAGCTGGAAGCGATCTGGTCGGCATTCGCCATGACCCGCTGGTCCGGTCCGGATTCCTTCTGAAGGGCACCGATGGCCATTTGAAGGGCCATTCTCGCATTGGCACGAGCCGTCGCAGCCGCCTGGCCCTGGCTGCTGTTGCGGAGGGAGACCGTGGAAAGCGTGAGCAGCCCGAGCGCGATGATGGTCAGCAGCACCATCATCAGCAGGGTGATGATCAGGCTGAAGCCGTTCGGTCTGCTCCTCAGACGACGAGTGTTCGGGAATGGAAGAGCTTTCATTTCAATTGAATTCAGCAGTGAGTAGCCACGACCCGAATGGAGGCCTACCCTAGGGTGGATGTGGATTTCATGAAGGGAAATGCTGCGGCGGGCCGATCCCGAATCTACGGGATGAGTCAGAAACTCCGGAGGCGGGGAAATGGGGTGGAGGGCATCGGTTTCATGGATCCGGACGTGGGAGGTTCAAGAAGATGGCAAACAGGGGCGGCCAGGAAACCCGGCTGGGAGCCAGTCTGACAGTCAACCCAAACGAATTCGCAGCAGATACGGTAGTGGGCAATACTGCCGACACGACGGTGTCCGCTTCAGATGCAGATCGGAAGGATTCTGCCTGACCTTGAGGTCCAGTCTGACGGACAAGCACTTGGATCGATGCCGCCGCGAGGGACATCCGATTGACTTGCCGTTGCGGTCACTTTGGACGTTCCGCCGACGATTCCTCCGGCGGACCTTTCCATCAACCGCTCTGAGGCAATGCTCCAATCAGGCTTTGCCGAACGTTGTGGAGACAGGAGTGATCTCCGGCCTGACAGTGGCCACGTCGATGGCGCTGGAGGTGAAACCAAGCTCGGCAGGCGAAGGCCCCAGCCACGAGGATTTGGAGCCGCGGGTGGAAAATTTTCCCGCAGCGCCATCGATCTCCAACACCGTGAACAGCGGTTTCGTGTAGGGCGCGGTGAGGGCGACCGTTGGAAACTGCTTCGACAACTCCGGTGGAAGGCTCTCGTGCTTGTACTTGTCGCCCAGCCAGTAGTAGGCTGCGGAGTTCACGTGATGATAAGGGATTCCGTTGATGACCCGCGAGTGATCGATGTGCCAGTGGCCGTTGAAGCAGGCGGCCACCTTGTGCTTGCCGTCGGAGGTCTTCGCGGCTTCGAGCACGGCCCGCACCTTTTCCTGGCTTGCGATGCAGACCGGGACCTCAAGGCTGTGGTGCGAGAACACGAACGTGTTGAGCGTGGTCTTCTCGAGGTCCGCCTTCAGCCACTCGATCTGATCATCGGCGATGTGGCTCGGATAGCCTCCCTTGAAATCCGCAGGGCGGTCATTCGAATCGAGCACGACGAAATGGAAGCCGCCAAGGTCGAACGAGTAGTAGCGCTCCTTCATGCCCCAGAACGCCAGGGTCTGCTCGCGCTTGAAGCCTCCGTCGGTGTCGTGGTTGCCGAGGACATGGAACTTCGGGCCTTGGAAGGAGTTGAAAATGTCGATGAAGCCCTTGTTTGCCGGTTTAGGGGTGCAGAAGTCTCCCATCTGGATGACGGCATCAACCTTCTCGGCGGTCATCGTATCAATGAAGGTCTTCAGACGCTCGTCGGCATCATGGATGATGTCCTTGTGAACGTCGGTGATGACGCCGATGCGCAGGGTCTTGCCCTTCTCCGCCCCGAGGACTGGAAGTGGCAGCAGGGAGGTGGCGGCGAGTGCTTTCAGAAAGTTGCGTCGATTTTTCATGAACGGGATGACGGTGAAATAAGCCGTTTCGAATCCTGCTCTTTCATTCGGTGTCCGAATGATGAACAAGTTCCTCCACACGCGGAATTCTTCAGCAGATGAGCCACGAAAGCGATGGTCAAAATCGATTCACCGACGCGGTTCTCTCTTCGATCACGGGCGGGACCTCCATTGAAGAAGCGCGTGGCTTGATCCGGGCCGCGCTGGGCCATACGGCTTGTCTGGTGCCTCCCCCCAAGGGCGATCCACTTGAGGTTGCCACCCTTCGGCTTGAGCAGACCGCCGGATACGGCCGATGGCGACGGTGGCTGCGGAACGGGCTCATCCTGCTCGCCGGGCTGTTGTCATTCTGGCCGGGTCTCGCCCAATACGACGCGGTGGTTTCAGCGAGTGCCGCTCACTCGTCAGACTCCCTGCCCCTGATCTGGACCAGCCTGGATGCACGTTTGTCCGACGAAATGAAGGCGGTTAGGCTGGCGGACAAGGTCCCAGCGGAGAAGCAGAGCCTCCTGTTCAAGCCGCCGAAGCCTGAAACCAGCGTTGATCGTTGGAAGGCCTTGTGGGACTTGCATCCATCGGACCCCGTCTGGTTCAGTCGCTATTCGTTTGCGGTTCTCTCCAGCACCGGCGTGCTGCCTCCTGACTATGTCGCCACTGGAGAACGTCTCGATCCCGGCAACGGCTGGTATCGGTTCCTGAATGCGCTGCTGGAGTGGCGAAGTCTGAGAGCCCGATTGCCCTCCAATCTTTCCGAGAGGGAGCGAGGCTATACGACGGTGCTTGAGGAGATCCGCCAGGCGATGGAAATGCCGCAATTCACCAGTCGCCGAAGTGAATGTCTTTCCAGGCAGATCGCCGCTCTTCCGAAGGCCGAGGACTATCCCGGCCTCTGGTTGAATCGTGCCATCATTGAGGAAAACTCGGATCAGGCATTTGGGTCGGATGGCCTCTGGTTGCTGGAACTCCTCGGGCTCAGGGACAATGCACCCTTGCAAACCAGACTGGATCCGGAGCTGTTGGAAACCCTCCTCAAGAAGATCGTCCGGGAACCGACTGAGTTGAAATGGAGTCCCTTCTATGGCGAAGCCGGCCTCGCCTACGGGCTGGTTTGGGATTGTGACGCGTTGCTGTCTGAAAGAACTGGCGATCACGAGCAGGAGGTGGACCGGCTCAGACGAATCGAGTCCCTCCTTGAGCTCGACCCTTTTCCGTCAACGGGCACCTTCAGGCTCACTGCAGTCAAGTGGAGCCCAGCGGCCCCCACAGAAGGTCTCCCCATCGAGCTGTCGGCAACCGATGCCGAGGTCGCCCCGGCCAGGTTTGCAAGCCGTGCCATGGTCGAGCGGCTTTCGCTCCGTTTCGCGCTTCTGGTTCCTCTTCTCTCCCTCGCGATCTGCACTCTCGGATACTCTCCATGGCGGGAATCGTATGGCCCACTGGCCAGACGACTCGGCAGTCTGCTCCGCCTCTCGGATCACGCGTGGATTTTCTGTGTCGGCTTTGGTTTGCCCCTGGTCGCCTACCTTGTCGTCACCCGCGCTCCTTCCTTCGGATCCCTGAGCCAGCCCCAATTCACGAATGCCACCATGGCCTCGACCCAGCTCGCTGCCTTCGCGATGACTTGCTCGATGGTGGTGACCTCGATCGAGATGGTCCGGTGGAGGCTCGGGAAACGGGGTGCCGCCATCGGCATGCGGGCCGTTGGTTTCAATCCCGGCTGGGGATTTGTGATCATTTCCTTCTGTTGCGTCGCCTCCAGTGTCATGCTTGGCGGGAGCCATGGGAGGTTTCCCTTCTCCAGATGGATCGATTCCGGAATGTGGATGATGCCGGTTCTCGCCATGACCTGGCCGATGCTCCTCTACTGGTTCACGCGCGGGGCCAAACCCGAGCGCAAGCTTCACCGCGCCACCCTCGCCCGCGCCATGATGGCCCCGCTCGCCACCATCTGCCTGTTGGTCGTGGCGATGGTTCTCGTCGCGTTCGCCCGCGACCGATACTGGACCCGCCAGGACAATCTCGAATCCCTCCGGCCTGAATTCGCCGGCAACCTGACGGCCGAACAGCACCGAGCCGCTGTCGCAAAGCAACGGCGGCTCGTTGAAATACTGGAAACCCCGTAGTTCAGCGCACCACGCGCGCGCCGCCGCCGGAGATCTGCTTCTCGACCTCCTTGCGTGTCGCCATCGAGGTGTCGCCGGGAGTTGTGGAAGCCAGTGCGCCGTGAGCCGCTCCATACTCGACGGCTTTCTGCGCGTCGTTGAACTCCATGAAGCCGAACTGCACGCCGGAGGCGAACGAGTCGCCACCGCCCACGCGGTCGAGGATTTCCAGGCCGTCATACTTGCGGCTTTCGTGGAAATTCCCCTCGTGCCAGAGGATGGCGGACCAGTCGTTGACGGTCGCGGACTTCACCGCCCGCAGGGTGGTGGCGGCGACCTTGAAGTTCGGAAACTCCTTCACCGCTGTCTCGATCATCGCCTTGAACGCATCCAGCTCGATGGTGGAAATGTTGTGGTCCACGCCCTTCACCTCGAAGCCGAGCGAGGCCGTGAAGTCCTCCTCATTGCCGATCATCACGTCGACATACTTCGCGATCTCGCGGTTCACCTCTTGGGCCTTCGCGAGGCCACCGATCGTCTTCCAGAGCGACGGGCGGTAGTTGAGATCGTAGGAAACGATCGTGCCATACTTGTTCGCCGCCTTCACCGCCTCAACGGTCAACGCGGCGGTCGTTTCCGAAAGCGCGGCGTAGATGCCGCCCGTGTGGAACCAGCGGACACCGAGCTTGCCGAAAATGTGATCCCAGTCGACGTCGCCCGGCTTCAGCTTCGAGGCCGCCGTATTGCCACGATCCGGATTGCCGACCGCACCACGGATGCCGAAGCCACGCTCGGTGAAATTCAGGCCGTTGCGCACGTTGCGACCGATGCCGTCGTCTTCGCGCCACTGGATGAAATCCGTCGCGACTCCGCCCTGCATGATGAAATCCTCGATCAGGTGGCCCACCTCGTTGTCCACGAAGGCCGTCACCACCGCCGTCTTGTAGCCGAAGCACTTCCGCAGCCCACGCGAGGTATTGTACTCGCCACCACCTTCCCAGGCCGTGAACTGGCGGGCGGTGCGGATGCGACCCTCGCCCGGATCCAAGCGAAGCATGACTTCCCCGAGGGAAATTTGATCAAAGGCACATTCGGATTTCGGCTTGATGGTCAGAGGCATGGGCAAGTCCTGTCATACAGAT
>JAIXPW010000214.1 GCA_027485995.1 Verrucomicrobiaceae bacterium | reverse complement strand
TCGAACTCGGCTCGAAGCACGCCGCCAAGGAAAAGGGCAAGCTCCGCATCGAAGGCAAGGAATACGTCGTCAAGGACGGCGACGTCATCGAGTTCCGCTTCAACGTGAGCAAGTAAGGGAACGCGGGTTTCCAACCCGCTCTTCTCGACAGCGATGGACCGCGAATTTAAGTTCGCCCCCCTCGGTCGTCTCTCCATCAAAGGTGCGATGGCTTGGAGCGGCGGAGTGCGCCAGGCGCTTTCACTTCCCGATGGTCGCTCTAACAGCGGGGTCCTGACTTCCTGATTCCGGGTCGAAGCACAGTTGCCGGGGAGTCAGATTCCGTTGATCGACCGCAGCCGTCGAAGCACCCGAATCGATCAGCAGACGGACCAACGCCGCGTTCGGCTTTGCCTCGCGTGAGACAGCCAGATGCAAGGCGGTGTTGCCTTTCGAGTCTGACTGCGCGAGCAATTCCGCCACCTCGGTGTAATGTGTTGATACCTTGATCCACCACGAATCCCAAGACCCTGGTGCGATTCAGTTTGGCAAGTTTGAAGGGGATTTTCCACGACGCGATGGCGTCAGGCGGCTTCTCCAGGAGCTTGTCCGCCTCTTGGATGGACGACGAAGGCGCGGGATGCAGCCGGAGAAATTGGTAAGGATCCACCGCTCCGGGATAACTGATTTCAGTGGTTTGCTTGCCATCCACTGACAGGTCCATCACCTAGAATTTCCCAGCCACCTGGTTGAGCCGGATGCGACTCGGTCCCATGGGAATCCACCCGGTCACACAGTCGGTTCCGATAGCGGTTTCAATTTTGCCATCTGGAAGGAAGCACAAGGCTCCGTAGGGCTCACCATTTCCCGAATGCCAGTACCACAACTTGTCTTTCAGCAGCGGATAAACGCCCTGAGTTCTCCCAACGGCAGGCGTCGGTTGCACTTCCTTCTCGCCCTTATCGAGCCGGTTCGCCAGCACCACCCAGTCCGCCGGAGCATCTGGATCAGCAGCGAGCGACTTCAACAGGGCGGTGGCATCAGCCGTTTTCCCGGCTTTCTGATGAATCGCGGCCAGTCTGAAACAGGCCATCGCAAGGTAGCGCGGGGATTCATTCGACCCATCGATCATCGACTGATAGATCGCTCTTCGATTCGAGAACTTGCGGCACCCAAAAATTTCGGCAATCCTATATTCCGATCTACTTTCCCGTCGTTTGATTCATGATCCCACCATGATCGAAGCCCCCTTCCTCGCCGACTCTCCCGCACGACTCATCGCATTCATCCACGTCACCATCCCGCGTGAACAGATCCGCGAAGTGATGGGGCCCGGGATTGGTGAGGTGATGGCGGCTCTATCCGATCAGGGAATCCAGCCTGCGGGCCCATGGTTCACTCACCACCTTCGGATTGATCCGGCTGTTTTTGATTTCAACATCTGCGTGCCGATCGAAACGCCAGTGACGCCGACCGGACGTGTCGAGTCGGGTCAGGTTCCCGCCGCGCGGGTGGCGCGGACCAATTACCACGGAGCCTACGCAAATCTCGGGGCCGCCTGGGGGGAGTTCATGGAGTGGATCCGGGGCGCCGGTCACACTCCGCTGAATGAGGCCTGGGAGTGCTACCTCCAGGGACCGGAATCAAGCGACGATCCGAATGAATGGCGGACCGAATTGAACAGGCCTGTTCTGGAAAGCGAAGCATCGTAGCGTACACTCCTCGATAGATGAATGCTCCCAACTCCTGCAGGGCACTCCTGCTCACGAATTCCCCCTTATCCATTTCCAGACCTGCTGCGCCAACATGAAAACACCACGTTCCTTTTTGTGTATTCCCTGTCTTGCATTTTTGATGGTTTTATTATCTGCTGTTTTCCTTGTCGGCGAATCATTCGGTTCCGGTTTGCCAGTTCCAAAGCTTGTCACACTAGATGCCAAGAGCACCGACGGAGGCACTTCCGAAAAGGAAGTCCGGTGCCGGGTGACCAAAGCTGAGAAGGGCTTTGTCGTGGTTGAGATCAAGACTCGAAAAGGCTTCATCGGCATTGGCATCAATGCCGAGTTGAGAGATCAGAACGGATCAGTGCTGGCTTCAATGATGCTGCAGCAGTTCGACGAAAAGGAATGGATGGCGGCCCGAATCACGATTCGGGATGACTTGTATGAAAGAGCCTCCTTTTCCCTTTATCGAGTCGATTCCCAACTGATTCTAAGCCTCAAGGATGCTGTGGTCAGGTGAGTGAAGAAAGTCGATCATCGGAAGACCACGGCAGCGGTCCTTGTCGATCCACATGCAACGCTCGCATCCACTCATCTGCGCAGATCGGGGGAGCCAGCGGACGGTTGCGCGAAACCTGCACCGTCCAGCGTCGCACGGACTGCCATTGCATCACTTCCGGTCCGCGAGTCGCGACTTGATGCGCTGGAGAAGCTCCTCCAGATGGGGCATGGGCACTCCGGCCTCTTTCGCCCGGCGGAGCGGTTCCTCCCAGATCGGGCCGATCTCGACCTCGCGGCCTTCCAGGTAGTCGATCATGCTGGATGGCCGGTAGGGGCCCATGGGTCGGGTCCGCTCGATGTTGAAGTCGATCAGCTCCTCACTGAGCGACAGCCCGATCGCCCTCGCCGCCGTGACGATCTCCTGCATCAGGCTGCGGATCTCCGTCTCGATCTCCGGTGATCGTAGTAGTTCGTCGGTGGTCACGCCGCCCTCGGCGATGGAGAGACCGTTGAAGGGCACGTTCCAGACCAGCTTGGTCCATTGGGCTTCGGCGAGCGGTTCTCCCAACTCCGCCGGAATGCCGGCCGCCTTGAAGCGCGAGACCACCTCCTGCGCGCGACCCCTTTCATCCGGAACAAACTCCCCCACCGAGATCCTTCCGCCCGCCGTGTGGCTGACGAATCCGGGGGCCAACCGGTTGAGGCAGACAAAGCAAAGCGCCCCCAGCACCCGCTCCGGACCGGTGATGGCGGCGATGGCCTCGCAGTTGCCAAGACCGTTCTGAAGCGTGAGCACCTGGGTGCCCGCATGCAACAGGGGCAGGAGCACCTCGCGAAGGTGGCCGTTCGCGGTCGCTTTCCAGGACACGATGACCAGATCGACCGGGCCGATCTCCGCAGCGCTGCGGTAGCCCTTCACCTCCGACAGGCTGAAGTCGCCATGAACGCTCTTACAGCGGATACCGTTGAGTTTTACCTCATGGAAATCCGATCTGAGCAGGAACCGAACGTCCTCACCAGCCTGGGCAAGTCGCCCGCCATAGTAGAGCCCGATCGCGCCGGAACCGACGATGGCCACCGATTGGAAAGTCCAGCTCACAGTCCCCGGAATTCGGTCGCGAGCCTCTTCGCGGTGGCGACCGTGTTGCGATGAAGTTTGGCGGTGAACTCGGCCTGGCGGTTGTAACCGCCACCATAGAGCACGGCCACCGGGATGCGGTTCTTGAGGAAGGCGCGGAGCAGGACCTCGTCGCGACGCTGGAGATCCCTCACGGAAAGATGCATCTGCCCGAAGCGGTCGTTGCGGTGGTTGTCCGCCCCGGCGATCCAGATGACAAGGTCAGGCGCGAAGGTGTCGAGCGCACCCGCAAGGGAGATGAAGAGTTGTTTGAGATACATCTCCCCTTCCACGAAGCGCACGGTCTCGACGTCCATCGAGCCCTCGACCTTCTTCGTCGGATAGTTGCGCCCGACATGGATCGAGTAGGTGAACACGCGCGGATCGTTGCCGAGGATGGCGTTGGTGCCGTTGCCCTGGTGGGCGTCGGTGTCCACGACCATGATCTTGATGTTCGGCTGCTTGTCCTGGAGGTCGCGGATGGAGATGGCGACGTCATTGAACACGCAGTAGCCTTCGCCGTGTTCGCTGAAGGCATGATGGGTGCCGCCCGCGAGGCAGACGCCGATGCCCTCGGACAGGGCCGCGAAACAGGCCTGCCGGGTGGCTTCGACCTCGACAGCGCTGCGGGTGAAAAGTTTCGGTCCGACCGGCAAACCGAGCACCATCTGCTCCTTCCGGTCCAGGGTGGCGGACTCGATCTTCGCGATGTAGTCGCTCTCGTGCACGAGCTTCAACAGGTGGGAATTCGCCAGAGTGCTGACGTCGATGATTTCCTCGGGCCGAAGGATGCCGCCGTCGAGGAGCATGTCCTTCGAAACCCGGAACTTGTCCATCGGGAACGGATGTCCGGCGGGCAGTTCGAGTTCGAAATCCTGGGAGTAGAAGCAGCGCATCAGCCCGGAAAGCCAATAGCGGAAAGCCCGGAAAGCCAATGGAAATCTGGGATGACTCCCTTTCGAGGGAATGAGGAAACAAGGACCGGATGAACCGGCGGGATCGGAATGAGGGAGGAAGAGGGAAAGTCTGTTCACCGAACCTGGAGCCCGGCCTGTCAGGTTGGTCCATCAGCGGTGCGGGCAGTCCTCAAAGGGCAGAGGACGCGGAGATTGAAGAGGTCGCTGAATGGGAGATGGATCCGGCGTTCCCTGCCCGAAGTCTTGATCGCAACTGGATTCCGGAGCTTCTCTGCAACCCCAGATTCCTCGGCGTCTCTGCGGCCAGGCACCCATCGCTTCCCCTGCAAAGGGGTCGAAGGCCCCGAAATTTCATCCTTTTCGGATTCGCTTTGGCGGGAGGTTCGCGATAAATGAGGGCTGAAATGGCGAGCACTTCAGAGCAGAACCGCGATCACTGGATCGGTTTGGCCACGCGGACGGCGAAGAGGATCAACGTCGCGTGGTGGCTGGAACGGCTGTCGGCCCCGCTGGTCATCGTATCCACGGCGGGTGCCTGCGTGCTGCTGATGCTGCGCCGGGATTCACCGGACACGCCACTGTGGCAGTATGCGGCAGGAGTCGGCATCGCCCTTGGCCTGCTCGCGCTCGGGGCCTGGCTGGCGGCGAAGCGGAAGTTTGAGACGCCCGAGCAGTCGCTGGTGCGGATCGAGGCGACCATGAAGCTGCGCAACTCGCTGTCGGCCGCCAAGGCCGGAGTGACCGCCTGGCCGGATCCTCTGAGGAAGGTGGAAGCGGGAGTCTGCTGGAATTGGCCGCGCCTGCTCGTCCCGACCCTGGGGGCGATCCTGCTGTTGGGCGCCGGATTGTTCGTTCCCGTCTCGGCCCTGCCGGTGGCGAAGAAGGATACCCCTGAGGAACCACAGGCTTGGAAAAAGATCGAGTCGGACCTGGACCAACTGGCGAAGGACGCCGTGGTCGATGAGACCTACATCGAGGACATGAAGAAGAAGCTGGAGGAACTGCGCGCCCAGAAAGAGGAGGACTGGTTCAGCCATTCCTCGCTGGAGGCCAGTGACTCGCTGAAAAAGGAGCATCAGGCGGAGCTCAAGCGCATGGAGCGGGAGCTGGAGCGGGCGGACAAGGCGATGGGCAATCTGCAAAAGGCCGCTGGCGGTGGTGAAGGCGATCCGGCGAAGATGGTCAATGAGTTCGAACAGGCGTTGCAGGGACTTCAGAATGGCGCGATGAAGCCGAATCCGGATCTGCTCAAGCAGCTCAAGTCCCTCGATCCAAAGAATCTCGGGCAGATCACCCCGGAGCAGATGCAGCAGCTCAAGGAGAATCTCGGCAAAGCCAACGAGGCGATGAAGGGCATGCAGGGCCAGGGAGAAGGTCAGGGAGATTGGGAAGACCAGCTCCAGGCCAATGGCGACGGTCAGGGAGACAAGCCGGGACAAGGCCAGGGCGGCGGCGACGGGGAGAGCGAAGGCCAGGATGGAGAAGGAGCCGGAAAAGGTGGCGTCTCACGCGGTCCGGGGCACGCACCCGGAGTCCTCGGCAAGGAAGCCAACAAGACCGAAACCGGTGCGCTCACGGGACTCGATGCGAAGGACCTTTCCCGCGCCACTCCAGGAGATCTGTTGCAGCTCCAGGACGGCGAGCATCAGATCGACAAGTCCCCCAGCAAGGCCTCGAACGGCGGCGGCACCCAGGCCACCGGCCAGGGCGGCGATCGGGTCTGGAAGGAATCACTCGATCCCGACGAGCAGCGGGCGATGAAGAAGTTCTTTGATGAAAGGTAAGGGCGGGTGATTCATCCTACTGGCGCTCCAACAGGCAATCCCCTGCCGTTCCTCACAAGCCCAAGATGACTCAACTCCCGAAGCGCATCCCACCCTCGTCATCGGAGCCCAGATCAGTATTGAGGCAAGGCGATATCAATCGGAACTTATAGATTCATGAAGGTCGGATGTCACAGATGGTTGTTAGCCAACCAGTGCACATTTGCCACGTCGCCTCCAAGTGACAATCCATAGGATGGGTCCGCCGACGACGCCAGCCAGGTAAGAACCAGAGTGAGCCCACCCTACTGTCAGGAATGCGACATGCTTGTCTTCAGGGATCCGTGCGGCGAGTCTTGGAACCAGATGGAAGATCCCTGCACGCGAAGTGAAGTATCCGGTCAGTCCGGCAAGGATCGCGATTCCAAGCATGCCGCAAAGGAGGATGCCGATAGGGCGAAGCGTCTGAGAGCAGGTCAACTGCGGTCGAGTCCCTGCACGGGCGGCGATCGCAAGACCAATCCCGATTGTTAAACCCACCCACCAGGTCGCAACCATACCCCAGAACAACCCCAGCATCGTCGGAGACTCAGAGTCAATCAAGTGAGGATGGCCAATCGTAAAATACTCCACGCATATTCGTGCCGTGATCTGATCATGAATGATCCCGTAGAGGATTGCGGCAAGCACTGAGAGGACAATGACACCCGCGACTTGCCCGGAGGATTCCAGGGAAGGCGATTCAGGAAATCCGGCGGGACGCTGAGGACGTCCTTTTGAGTCACGGCGCGAAAACCAAAACAACCCGAAAAGGAAGACAACCGTACAGAATCCTGCGAGGGTCGCCAAACCCATCGCGATTTCATTCATTGGCAGGGCATTCCAGGCATAACTCCCATTTCCGAGCCACTCCAAATGAGTCCTCCACGCCCATCCCGCGGAAAGCCATATGACTCCACAGATTAGAAAAGTCAGGATAATCCGGATTCGTTTTGCTTTCATTGAATGCTCAAGCGTTTCGATATCCGAACCAACAGTAAATGGCAGGAAGGCAGGACAGAGACACCTTTACGTGAGGTCAGGCAGGCCCGGAAGCAGAATGCCACTTCCGATGAGGATTCGCCACCGACAATGTCCTACCTGAAGATGTACCGCAGACCCTCGACCTCGACTTCCGGGGGAACCTTGCTGCGCTCAAACAGGTCGTATCCCTCCTTCAGGTTTTTCCAGAAGTCCTCCCAGGTCTGACCACGGACGGAGGCCATGCGCTCTTCAGTCATGCGAAAAGGAAAGACGTGGACCCTGAAAAGGCGCTGACCGTTCTTCAGGGCGGCGTCACAGAGGGTGTAGATTTCCTCGATCCTGGCATCGGTCATGGCGAGGCAGCCGACCGAGCACTCCGCGCCGTGAACCATGATGAAGGTGCCGGTGCGCTGGTGTGCGAGGTCGTAGGCGTTTGGATACCCGATGTTGAAGGCGAGGTGGAACTGCGAGTCGGGCTTCATCCGCTCGGGCGTGACGAAGTAGAAGCCTTCCGGCACCTGCGAGTCTCCTTCCGCCAGCTTCGGGCCCGCGACACCGGACGCCCCGGCGATGGGCCAGCTACGAAAGAGCTCGTACTTCCCGGTTTCGCGACGACGCATCCACAACTCCAGCAGTCGCTCGTCCTTGAAAGCTCTGAGAAAAACGGGATCGCCAAAATGAAGGCCCTTCTCCGCGAGATCCTTTCCGAGTTGGGAAATGACGCGGGCCTTGGCGGCAGCGGCGCGTTCGGGACCAGGCAGGATTTCGGCGGAATCGGTCGGCACGGCGGTTGGAGCGGTAGAGTCCTGGGCAACGACCTCCCTGGGTCGGCAGGCTGTCAGGTAGACCCCGGAGAGGACGATCAGGCAACAGCGCATTCAGGTTCGGTCCTGGTGAGTCGCTTGAGCGCGCATTTCAATCCGTCCACGTCTCCTGCCTCGACCTCGGTGAGCAAGGGATGTGGCGGCAACCCACAGGCGCGAGTGGCAACGACGGGAATCCCCATGGCGAGGGCACGAAGGGCCAGACGAGGTTCGTGTTCGATCCAAGCGGGAATCACCAGGGCTGTGGCATCGGAAAGCTCGGCAACGGTGGCGCGACGATGTTTCACTGAGGACAGCGGATCGCCCTGCCCTTCACGAGCGCCCCCGAGAATCAAAAGCTCGCCATCCAGCCCAGAAAGTGCAGCGACAAGCTCATGAATCCCCTTTCGTCCCAAGGCTGAGGCTGGAAAAAACCAGGCAGGACGATGATTTGAAACAACCGCTTGATACGAACAAGTTGGGAATTTCCAGTCCACAAGAAGAGCCCGCGAACCGAAGTGAGTCGCAATGGCGCGGTGCGGAGTGACCAATCGGGCGGCGGCGGCAAGGGCCTCGGTTTCAGCGCGGATCACGTCGGGCTCCGCGCGGAAGTCGGCGAGGGTATCGGACTCCGGATGAACCTTGGCCGCAGCGTCGAGTCGGGCCTGAAGCTCGGCGAGGGGCCAGCGATTGACGAGGACATCGAAGGTTCGTCCGCCGAGGTGGCCGGCTTTCCAGAGATGGGGCAGCAGGGTTTGGGAAACGACCAAGTGGCGGGCTTTCGGATCGAGATGACGGGCGAACTGCGCGGCCAGCTTCTGTTGGGCGTCGAGAAGGAAGCGCTGTCGAACCGCCCCTTGTGCGGGCAGGCGGCGCTGGAGAAATGAGCGCTTCAGGGTCTCCAAGGTCGCGTGATGACGGATCGCTCCGGCGGGAAGTTTCCAGGCGTAGTTCGCCTTTCTCCAGCGATGACCATCGAGCGGAGTCAACCAGTGGTCGCCATCGTGGGCATGTCGCTGACACCAGTCGTCGAACTCCGGCCATCTCCCATCCAACAGCCACGCGGTGTGCCCCGAGGCTGCGGCATGGGTGCGGACTGCGGAGGGATGGCGGAAACAGGAGGTCACCCCGCAAGTCAGACAGTCGCCATCGGCCGCCGCGCGGACGGGAAGGCCTTTCTCGGGTGGCGGGCCGGAAATCTTTTCCGCGATGGAAGAGTCCGCCGCCCGGATCGTCACCACCAGGTGAGTGGCGGTGAGGCGGCATTCGAGCCGCCAGGCGAAGGGGGCGACGAAGCGGAGATCGACGTAGTTCCAGAACACCGTGGCATCCTGCTCGGGTGGAAGCTGGGCACCGGGAAGGCTGCGAGAGTGGGTGTGGCGCTCCACCACTTCGAGCCCGGCCTTCAGGGCGGCGTCATGGAGCAGTCCGGAAAGCTGACAGAGTCCGCCGCCGAGATTCGGGACGAGGCACCCGGAGCGGAGTTCACGTCCGGCCGTGAAGCCGCGGCGACGCGTGGTGCGCCCGAGTTGTTTCCAGAAGCTGAAGATCCGGCCGGCTGGAATTTCCAGGCCATGAAGACGCTGACAGGCCGCACGGAGGTTTTGAACCTTTCCGGCGGTGAGGGGAAACTCGGCGTCCGTGATCTGAGTCCAGAGCGGAGCCTTGGTTTCCGCGATCGTCGGCGAGGAAATGAGCGCATCTCCGATCGGATGAAAGGCGACCGGCTGTCTCCTCTCCTGCCACCAGCGGCGGGCGATGAAGAGGCGGGTTTTCAGATAGAAGACCAGGGCTTCGCCGCGACCGGGTTCGTGGTGCTCAACTTCGAGGGTGTTGTGCATGGGGCGACCTGAGAAAGGTCCGCGAAACTACGCAGCGATGCGAGACAATCTGTCCGGGGAGGGATCGGGATCTTTTTTCAACCGCGAATGGCCGCCACTGAACGCGAATGAGGGGAATTGAGTTGGGATTCACAAGGAGGCGCGGAGAGCGCGGATGGAAGGGAACGTCGGCGTTCAGAAATCCCGCATTCCGGATTCGTGTCCATTCGTGTTAATTCGTGGCTCCGATTCTTCTTTGCCTGGCGCTCGACGCGATCGGAGCGGTCTGCTTTTCTCACGACATCATGGAGCAGGCAGCGATCGGAATCATTGGCGGCAGCGGGCTTTACGAGCTGGACGGATTTGAAAAGTCGGAGGAGCGGATCATTGCCACGCCGTTTGGCGAGCCATCGGACGCCCTTGTCGGTGGCACCTTCGCCGGGCGTCAGGTCTGGTTTCTCCCGAGGCATGGCCGGGGACACCGCATCCTGCCGACGGAGATCAACCACCGCGCGAACCTCTGGGCGCTGCGAAGCTTGAATGTCCGATGGCTGATCTGCGTCACGGCGGTCGGCAGCCTGAAGGAGGAATACGCCCCGCGCGATGTGGTGCTGCCGGACCAGTTTTTCGACCGCACGAGCCGCCGGGAGCACCACACGTTCTTCGGTCGGGGAATCGTGGGTCACGTTTCCTTCGCCGAACCGTTCAGCTCCGGCCTGCGGGAAATCCTCAAGGAGGCGGCCACGGGAGCGGGATGCCGGGTCCACGACGGGGGGACGTACGTCAACATGGATGGCCCGGCATTCTCGACCCGTGCGGAAAGCGAGACCAACCGCAGGCTGGGCTTTGACGTCATTGGCATGACCAACCTGCCTGAGGCCAAGCTGGCCCGCGAGGCCGAGATCGCGATCGGCACGCTGGCGATGATCACCGATTATGACTGCTGGAAAATCGAGGAGGAGCCGGTGACCGCCGAGGCTGTCATGGGACATCTGCATGCCAACGTCAGCGCGGCGAAGCGGACCATTTCCGCTGCGATCCCGCTCATCCCGCTGGTGCCGGATTGGCCGGAGCACCGCTCGTTGGATGGCGCGATCATGACGCCCCGGGCGTTCTGGCCGGCCGAGGTGGCGGAGGAGCTTTCGCCCATGCTGGGGCGGTTTTCCTGAGGGGACGTGTTAGAAAA
This sequence comes from Verrucomicrobiaceae bacterium, assembly GCA_027485995.1. Taxonomy (GTDB): domain Bacteria; phylum Verrucomicrobiota; class Verrucomicrobiia; order Verrucomicrobiales; family Akkermansiaceae; genus Luteolibacter. The sequence continues at coordinate 13,863 of JAIXPW010000214.1, read as the reverse complement.
CCGGGCGTGACAAGATCAGCCGATCTGGAAATAGTCCGCCTTCAATCCCAATGCGCTCCGCCATTACCCGCCACATGAAACGGATCCTCGCCACTTTCTCGGTCGCCGCCCTGAGCATCACCTTCGGTAGCTGCTCCGCTCAGAAAGAACCCGTCGCACCAGGTCCGCTCACTCCGCTGACGGGTCCGGCCGCTCCGGTGAAGACCACCCGCAACACGGCCTATGTGACACCTCCCGTGCAGGGGCCGGTGCAGCGCAACCCGGACATCAACCTGCCCTCCAATTTCTCCAAGGGTGGCAACATCAGCTTTTCCCGCGTTCCCTCCGCCGGCCAGTACATTGCGATGACGTTCGACGACGGTCCGCACTCCCAGAACACCCCGCGGCTGCTCGACATGCTGCGCGCCCGCAACATCAAGGCCACCTTCTTCGTGGTCGGTCGCAACGTCGACCTCTATCCCGGCATCGCCCGCCAGATCGTGGCGGAGGGCCATGAGATCGCCTCGCACACCTACACCCACCGGCTTCTCACCAAGATGGGCGACGATCAGGTCCGGCAGGAGCTCGACAAGACCCGCGATGCCATCGTCAAGGCCACGGGCGTCCAGCCACGCGTGATGCGTCCGCCCTACGGAGCCCTGCTCCAGCGCCAGCGCGAATGGGTTCACTCCGAATACGGCTATCCGACAATCCTCTGGTCCGTTGACCCGAACGACTGGCAGCGTCCCGGCTCGGCTGCGGTTTGCTCGCGCATCCTCACCCAGACCTCCTCCGGTGCCATCATTCTCGCCCACGACATCCATGCCGCCACGGTCGACGCCATGCCGGCCACCCTCGATGGCCTGTTGAAGAAGGGCTACAAGTTCGTGACGGTCTCGCAGTTGCTCGCCATGCAGTCCAGCGGCAACGGAGCGGCGGCTCCCTGAGCCCGGCACAGCCCCCTATTCTCCAATGCTGTCATGTTCGGCGAGCGCTACTTCGCGACGCGCGAGCGGTTGATGGAAGTGATCCGCGGCGTCGTCGATCTTGGCGAGCAGACGCAGTCCTCCATCGGCCAGCACTTGGCGGCAGATGCCGTCCGGAATGGGCTCACCACGCCCTTTCTGTTCGTGGTTTTCGGCGAAGTGAACGCGGGCAAGTCCACCCTCTTCAACGGGCTTTTCGGGAGTGAACTCTGCAAGGTCAACGTCCTCCCGGAAACCGAGCGGGTGATGTATTATCTCCATGGGGAGGCCAGCCGTGATCTGGAGATCTCGCCTACCCTGGAGGAATGCCATCGGCCACACGAGTTTCTCAAGGACTTCAACCTCGTTGACACCCCGGGCACCAATTCTGTCGCGCGGGGCCACCTGAGCCTCACCGATCGCTTCCTGCCTGTCGCGGACCTGATCCTTTTCGTTTTCCCGATCTCGAATCCCTGGGGGGCCTCCACCTGGGATTTCCTGGGAAGGTTGCCGGAGGAGACCTTGAAGCGGGTGGCTCTCGTCATCCAGCAGATCGACCAGCGGGACCCCGCCGACGTCCCGGTGATCCTCGGTCACATGCGGGACCTCTCCATCAAGCGCACGGGGCTCGTGCCCCCAATCTTCGCCGTGTCGGGAAAGCTCGCGGTCGAAGCCAAGAAGTCCGAGCCATTTGCAAGGGACGGTTGGACCAAGAGCGGCTTTCAGGAACTGGAGGACTTCATTTCACGGAGCGTCTGTCAGTCGTCACAGCGACTGAAGCTCTTGGACGCATGGCGTCAGCACGCAGCCGACGCGCTGCGGACGATCGAGGACCGGATGGAGGAAACGGCGAGGAACGTGGACCGCTGCGCGCGCTTTCTCGCCGAAGTCGAGCGGGAGATCGACGGACTGCGGAACCAGTTCGTCATCCGCCTGCCCCGCCATCTCACCGGAGTCGCCGAAGTTTTCCAAACCGAGGCCGTGTGGGTGGCGAAGCGGCTGAACCGGAAGCTCGGTCCGCTGAAGTCACTGCTGCACTTGTTTCTGGGCGACAAGTCCGGCTCCGAAATCGAGGCCTGGTTCGTCGAACGCCTGCAGACCGCAGTTGAGAATGTGGCGGAGAAGGATGCCACCGAAACAGCTTCGATTTGTGAATCGCACTGGAATCACCTCGTCTTGAGGGTCAAGGCCGAGATGGGGGTTTCCCTGCCGGACGCATCCGGAATCCAGCCCGAACTCGATCATGCGCGGAAGCGTTTTGTGAGAAGGCTCGGCCGCACCTCAAGCATGGGCATTGGCAACCTGAAGGTCAGGCATGGCCTCGATGTGGCGCTGCGTCAACGCAACACCGCACTCAAGACCCTGGTCGCGGCCTCGCTGCTCGGCCTGAGCACCGCCGGGACCTGCGGGTTCTTCCTGATCCCCTGGGTTCCATGGATTTGTCTCGGCGCTTCCCTGGCCATCATGGGCATTGCGCTGGTTTATGCCTTGCTCAGCCGGTTGGAAATCGTGAAGTCCTTCCGCGAAAGGCTGCTGGATGCCTGCGGTTCCTTCGCCAACGCCCTGCGTGGCGACTACGAGGAAGCCCTGCGGGTGCTGTTCCAGGACTATGCAGGGTGCCTGAAGGAGATCCGCCGCCATGTCGCCAACGAGAGGCTCGCGCTGGAGCCACGGCAGCAACGTTGGAACGAGCTGTTCCTGGCCCTCAAGGCCATCGAGCAGGATCTATGAAAATGGAAAAACCGCGACCCGGGGATGCGGATCGCGGCTGGAAAGGATCAGGTCAGATCGGAATCAGTTTCCGGCTGGGGGAGCAGGAGGTGCTCCGGGGCCGCCCTTGCCACCTTTTCCGCCCGGAGGCTTGCCGCCGCGGCCACCAGGACCACCAGGGCCGAATCCGCCGGCTTCACGGGCAGCCTTCTTCTCCTCGTCGCTGAGCTTGCCGTCCTTGTCGGTGTCAAACTTCTCGAGGATCTCCTTTTCGCGGGCGGAGCGCATGGCGGCGCGCTCTTCCTCGCTCAGCTTGCCGTCCTTGTCGGTGTCGAACTTCTCAAGCATCTTCTTCTCGCGGGCCTCACGCATCGCGGTGCGCTCGTCCTCGCTGAGCTTGCCGTCACCATCCTTGTCGAACTCCTTGAGGATTTCGGCCGGGATCGGACGCTGTGGCGGCGGACCTTTCGGTGCTTCTTCTGCCTTGGCAAGGACACCGGCACCCATCAGGGAAGCCAGCACGAACAGGGTGGATTTCGATTTCATCGTGTTAGTCGGTTCAGGTTGAGATGGCTCAGGAAGAGAGCCTCATCTGCCCATTACAACCCTTGCCCCCGGGAAAGGTTGCGCAGGGAAATCGCGGAAAGAATTGCCACATCCCCCCTGCCCGCTTTGGATGCGCTGGCACATGGCAGATTTCCAGCCAAAACCTGTGATCTCGAAGGCGCGCACCTTTGTGCGCCGCACGACCAGTACGATCCTGCTCTGGACGCTGGTCGGCTCTGCCTTTGCCAGCAATCAGGCCTGGGCCTACTTCGGGCTGGTCGCCGTGCTGGCCCTGATCTCGATGCTGGAGTACTTCCGGATGTTGAAGGCGGCGAAGGTGAACTGCTTTCCGATCTTTGGAATGGCCGTGGCGGTGGCCTATTCCGCAGCGATGGGATGGTTCTATCTGGGCGGGGGAAGGCTTTCCTCCGGTGGTGCGCAGGAGCTGCCGGCGGAGTATGATCTCATCGCCATCTTCATCGCCACCACCGGTGCCTTCACCCTCCAGCTCCGCCATCCGATCAAGGGACTGGAGTCCCTTCAGTCGGTCGCGTTCAACGTGCTCGGATTTGTCTACATCCCGGTCCTCTTCCATTTCGCCGCACGCATGGTCTTCCTCGTCCCAGGTCCGGGTCAGGTGCCCGGAGCCCTGCTGCTGATGATGTGCCTGACCGTCACCAAGTTCACCGACATGGGGGCCTACCTTGTCGGAACCCTGATCGGACGCCACAAGATGATCCCCCACGTGAGTCCCGGGAAAACGTGGGAGGGTTTCGTCGGCGCCCTGCTCATTGCCCTGGTGGTGACCTGCCTGTTCTATCACTTCTTCCCCGCTGCGGATCAACTCGGAGTGCTCGGTGGTTGGGCGCATGTGGTCACGCTCGGCCTCCTCCTGCCGCTTCTTGCCGTGGTGGGCGATCTCGCGGAAAGCGTGCTGAAGCGCGCCCTCGGGGCCAAGGACTCCGGCCAGATGCTGCCGGGAATCGGCGGGGCGCTGGACCTCATCGACAGCCTCTGTTTCACCGCTCCTGCCCTCTACTTCTATGTGAAGTGGGTGACGCCCTGATCCTTTCCATGTCCGCGCCAAGAAAACGCCGCGTTGTTCTCCTCGGGTCCACCGGATCCATCGGCACCTCCACGCTGAAGGTGGCCCGGGAGCTTTCCGACCGCATCGAACTCATCGCCCTCGCCGCAGGGACGAATGCCACGAAGCTCGCCGAACAGGCGCGTGAAACCGGCGTCAAGCATGTGGCCATCCACGACGCCTCAAAGGAGGCCCAACTGCGCTCATTGCTGCCTCCTGACGTCACGATCCATGTCGGACCGGAAGGCCTTGTGACTCTGGCGGAGCTCTCCGATGCCGATGTGGTCCTGGTGGCCATCGTCGGCACCGGCGGGCTTCACCCGGCGCTCGCCGCGATCGAGGCAGGAAAGGACCTGGCCGTGGCCAGCAAGGAGATCCTTGTGATGGCCGGCGAAACGATCACCAACGCGGCCCGGAGGAAGCAGGTCTCGTTGCTTCCGGTCGATAGCGAGCACAACGCCATCTTCCAATGCCTGGACGGTCACCGGGGTGGCGAAAAGGAGGTTTCCCGGCTCGTTCTAACAGCTTCCGGCGGCCCCTTCAGGAAACTGCCGGTCGAAGACCTCCCGAAGGTCACGCTTGCCCAGGCCCTGAAGCACCCGACCTGGGACATGGGCCGCAAGATCACGATTGATTCGGCCACGCTATTCAACAAGGGGCTTGAAATGATCGAGGCACGCTGGCTGTTCGGCATCGGCATGGAGCGCATCGACGTCGTCGTGCATCCGCAGAGCATCATCCATTCAATGGTCGAGTTCATCGATGGCTCGGTGCTGGCGCAGCTGAGCCGGACCGACATGTGCTTCCCCATTCAATATGCCCTCACCTGGCCTGAGCGGCTGCGTGGAGGCCTGAGGCCTCTCGATTTCCCCGCTCTCGCCAAGCTGGAGTTCGAAGCCCCTCGGGATGAGGATTTCCCGGCCTTGAAACTCGCGCGGCTTGCCGGTCTAACAGGAGGAACGCTGCCCGCCGTTTATAACGCGGCCAACGAGGTCGCCGTGGACGCCTTCATCGAGGGGCGCATCCGCTTTTCCGACATCTGGGCGGTCGTTCACAACACCATGGACCAGCATCAGGTCAATCCCGCCACCACGCTCGAGTCCGTGATCTCCGCAGACGCCTCCGCACGTTTGATTGCGTCTGAAACCATTCAAGGCTTGATCTCCTGAATTACTGATCTCATGAATATCAGCATGCATCGAGTAGGCCTCGTCATTCTGTCCGTTCTTTTGAGCAGCCCTCTTCAGGCGGTCATTGTGGCCGGCGCCAATGGGGGTGCTGGTACCAGCAACAACACGACGGTCGAGCAGCTCAACAGCATCGTCCCGGTCCCCTTCACAAACTTCGACAACTCGATCCAGTATTCCGACTCCTCTGGCACTTACCTCGGCTACAATCCCTCGACACGTGACGTCTGGGTGCTCACAGCCAACCACGTCACCACGACAGCGGTCGGCAGTGGCCTGCAGATCAAGGGCGTGACCTACCTCCAGCAGGGATCCCGGATCTCGGTGCCCAATTCCGACCTCGCACTCGTCCGATATCACAACGCATCAGGCCTCGTGCCATCCATGCCGGCCGTTTCGCTGGCCACCGGAACCCCGACCGTGGGCTCTCCCTTCGTGATGATGGGTTGGGGGGCCGACCGGGTCCAAGGCCCGAGCACGGGGGCTTTCACCAGCGATGCCGTGTCAGTCACCGGAGGCACCGGCAGCGGCTATGTCTGGCGAAATTCCTCTAACAGCATGCTGCGCTGGGGCACCAACAACGTCAGCACCTCGCTCACAGCCTCCTTGAGTGGTCTGAGCGTGACGAACCTCTTCTGGGGTGCCACTTTCGATCAACCAGCCTCAGGTCAATGGCTCACTTCGACTGAAGCCACCGTCGCGGTTCGCGATTCCGGCGGCGGCGCATTCTTCCTCAGCGGCGGAAAATGGGTCCTCGCCGGAGTCGCCCATGGCGTTGACACCCCTGGCAGTTCGCCGTTTTCCAGCCCCACTTCCCTCCAGAGGTCCTACTTCACCGACGTCGGCTCCTACCGCAACTCGATCCAGTCCCTCATCGGTACCGGCGTCACCCTGGTGCCGGAGCCATCCGTCGGACTTCTCGGTCTTCTGGGACTGTCCATCATCCGTCGCCGCAGGGGTTGACGCGGGGAGCCCCATCGGTTCCCATCCTGCCGATGTCCAAGGATTCCGGGAAAGATAAGAAAGCCAAGAAAGACGCGCTCCGCTGGGTGCTTTCGTATCTCGGTCCTCACAAGGGAATCTTCATTCCCTCACTGGTCGCCCTTTTTCTAACAGCAGGCCTTTCCCTTTCCTTCCCGCTCCTGCTGAAGGACCTCATCGGAAATCCGGCCGACGCCTGGCGCAACGGGATCAATGCCGCCGATGTGCTGGCGAAGAGCAACCAGACGGCCAAACTGATGGCGGCACTGCTCGCCCTCCAGGCCTTCATCGGGTTCTGGCGCGTTCAAGGTTTCATCCGGTCGGTCGAGGGCGCCCTCAATGATCTGCGTCGCGACATCTTCCGCCACCTGGTGAAACTGCCGGTCCCGTTTTTCCAGAACGAACGCTCGGGAGCCGTCAGCAACCGCGTCTTCGCCGATCTCGGAGTGGTGCGCGAGACCTTTCTGACCACCCTCCCCCAGGCGATCCGGCAGACGGTCATCCTCATTGGCGGGCTCACCATGATCCTGCTGTTTTCATGGAAGTTATCCCTGGTCATGCTCGCCACCATCCCGGTGGTGGTGCTTGCCGTCGCCCTCTTCGGCCGCAAGGTGAGGCGGTATTCCAAGGAGGCCCAGGACGCGCTCGCAGAGTCGGGAAGCGTCATCGAGGAAACCGTCCAGAACATCGCGGATGTGAAGTCGTTCGCCAACGAACCGCTGGAGCGCAACCGCTATGACAGCGCGCTGGCCACCGTTCTGAATGTCAGCATCAAGGGCTCCAAGGTGCGTGGAGCCTTCCTTTCCTTCATCATCTTCGCCATGTTCGGCGCGATCACCTTCGTGACCTGGTATGGCTCCCGGATGCTGGCCAACGGAGAGATCGACTCCACCGCGTTCACGGCCTTCATCGTCTTCAGCATCTTCGTCGGCGCCTCGCTCGGATCCTTTCCAGAGATCATCACCCAGTTCCAGACCACCTCCGTCGCCGCCGAACGCCTGCACACGATCATGGCCGAGGCTCCCGAGACCGATGGGGGCCAGCCGGTCGGCACGCTGATGGGCTCGCTCGATTTCGATCAGGTCGAGTTCCTCTACCCTTCCCGCCCCGACTCGCCGGTGCTCCGCGATCTGAGCTTCAGCGTCTCGCCCGGCCAACGGGTTGCCATCGTGGGACCGTCCGGAGCTGGGAAATCGACGATCTTTTCCCTCATCCTCGGATTTCATCGACCCCAGTCTGGGCGCGTTCGTTTCGATGGAAAAGACGCCGCCACGCTCGATCTCGCCGGACTCCGCAAGCAACTTGCGGTCGTTCCACAGGAGGTCCTGCTCTTCGGGGGCAGCATCCACGAGAACATTGCCTACGGCCGTCCGGGTGCCTCGTTGGAGGAGATCAAGGAGGCCGCGAAAAAAGCCAACGCGCATGAGTTCATCGCCTCACTGGAGCAAGGCTACGAGACCACCGTCGGCCCGCGCGGCGTGAAGCTCTCCGGCGGGCAGCGCCAGCGGATCGCCATCGCCCGCGCCATCCTTGCGGACCCGAAGATCCTGCTTCTCGACGAGGCCACCTCGGCTCTCGATTCTGAAAGCGAGCGACTGGTCAACGAGGCCCTCGAACGCCTGATGCAGGACCGCACCAGCCTGGTCATCGCCCACCGGCTTTCCACCGTCCGCCATGCCGACCGCATTCTCGTCGTCAATCATGGCCGCATCGTGGAAAGCGGCAGCCACGAGGAACTTCTCGCTCTGGGCGGCACCTACAAACTGCTGGCCGAAACCCAGCTTTCATAAACCGTTCCGGGCACAAAAAATCGCCGGACAGCGAGTGCCATCCGACGATCTGGAAAGTGTCCGCCATCAAGGCTCAGTGGCAACCGCAGCCACCCTTGCCGCCGCCACCGCAGCAGCCGTCTTCAGCTTCGGCGAAGTCCTCGGCTTCGGGAACACGGCCAAGCTCCAGGGTCATCCCGACATACTTGCTGACCGTCTGCTGGATCGCTTCCAATTCGCGCTGGGCGTTGAGGAAATTCGTGGCGACCTCATTCTTGAACAAGGCATCACGCGCCGCCTCGAACTCGCGGATCTCAGCTGCGCCAAGCTCCACGCCGGCGTGCTGCTTGTGATGGAGTTCTTCACCGCGCTCATGAACGCTCTGATACTGAAGGCGCGCGGCATCGTCATCGAGGAACCGCTCGACCTGGCCCTGAAGTTCCTTGAACCGCGGCTCACCCACGATCTGGGCGCAGAGTTCCTTGGTCTTGGCGATCACCGACGAGTCATTTGCTAAAATCGACATGCGCTCCCTCTACCCTCGCGATTTCCGGCTGGCAACCCCGATCCGGCTCGACTCGGATGAAATTCTGGTGATCTTCGCGGCGTCTTCCACAGGTCCTGCATGAAAAAGTTCCTCCATCGGACGGCGACGGCCACCGTGCTTCTGGTCATCGTTGCCTTCATCGGCACCGCCATTTGGGGCTCCGGAAAACTCATCCATCCACAGCGTCGCGAAATTCAGGGCTACCATCGCGAAACCGAGGCCAGCCCGGACCGCTTCGGCATGACGATCGAGCCCTACATCGGCCCGTCCGCTACCCCTTGCCTCCTTCTGAATCCCTCTGCCACGCCGGGTGAGGCGAAGAAAGGTCGGCTCATCCGCGACCTCCTGACCCAGCGCGGAGTTCAGCTTTCTCCCTGGGGCGAGGTCCGGGGGACCCTCGTTCTGCTGCATGGCTATCGGGGCCGGAAAGAGGACTATTTCCCCATCGCCGAACGATTCTGCGCCGTGGGATTCCGCTGCATCGTGATGGATCTGCCGGGCCATGGTGAGAACCCGGCGGCTGAGGCAACCTTCGGCAAGAACGAGGTCAGGTTGGTGGAGTCGATCCTCGACGACGCTGCCGCGCGCTTCCATTTCCCGCCGACGCACTGCGGACTCTTCGGGCTTTCGCAAGGTGGAGCCATCGCCCTGCAAACCGCCGCCCGACCTGGCAAGCGCTGGAGCGCGATCACCAGTGTCTCGGCCTTCGCGTCACTCGATCAACCGGTCCGCTACACCGCCAACGCCATCTCGCCCGCACTTTCCCGAATCACTCCCTTCACCACCGCCGCCTGTGCCTGCGGCGTCCGCTGCCGGGTGGGGTTCTTTCCGTCGGAAATCCAGCCGGTAACCGCCGCAGCCTCGATCCGGATTCCGGCCTTCATCGTCCACGGGGATCAGGACACCTTCATTCCAATCAGTGCCGGAGAGTCGATTTTCAGAGCGATCCCCGGTTCCAACAAGTCCTTTCGCACCATCAAGGGAGCCGGTCATCACAACGTGCTGTCGACCGGATCACACGAACTTTATGCGGACATCTCTGCCTTCTTTCTGGAGCAGTGCAGGCCCTGAAATCAGGGCAAAAGGACCGGAAATGTTAGAGAAAGGTAAAAGTCGACCTGTGGGCATTAAGCAAAAGTAAACTTCCTCGATTTTGAATCGGAAACATGGCGGATGGGAGATGTGAAAGCCCTCACCCACCTCGTTTCATCAGCTCTCCTCACCCAGGGAGCCTTGGCCGCCGATGTCGCCGGAGCATTGCCTGCAGGTTCATCGGTCAAAGTCGCTCCAGGCACCGGCAATGCCTTTGCCAGGCTCGACATGACCGACACCGGCAACCGGGTCTGGACGCTCCAGTCCTCGCCTGATCTGTCCAACTGGACCAACGTCAGCACCCTCAAGGTTCGCAACAGCCTGCTGCGCGTGCCCTTGCCGAAGGTCGCGAACAAGTCCCACCTTTACTATCGGATGAAGTACGACTCGGCCGTCCAGACCGCGCCGAACAACGTCGCGGACGCACTTTCGCTTCCCGCCACCGCCGCCAACTACGCGCTTCCGACCCTGCCGGCTCATCTCCGCACCCAGGCGATCCGGGCCCAGGACAACACGCCCGCCGACAACGCCACGACCAACGTCGGCGCCACCCTCGGACGCGTGCTGTTCTACGACAAGAGACTCTCGGCCAACAACACCACCTCCTGCTCATCCTGCCACCAGGCGGAGCACGGCTTCAGTGATCCAAACCGCTTCAGCACCGGCTTCGCAGGCGGCCACACCGGACGCAACTCGATGGGCCTGACCAACGCCCGCTATTACATCCGGCAGAACTTCTTCTGGGACGAACGCGCCGCCACCCTTGAGGAGCAGGTTCTGCAGCCGATCCAGAACACCACGGAAATGGGCCTCACCCTGACCGAGCTGGTGACCAAGATCCAGGCCGAGCCCTACTACGGCACGCTCTTCACCAATGCCTTCGGAAACTCCACCGTCACCTCCGACAGGATCTCCAAGGCCCTCGCCCAGTTCGTGCGGTCGATTGTTTCCGGCAATTCAAAGTACGATCAGGGAGTGCCGATCGGCTTCTCCAACTTCACCGCCTCCGAAGCCCGTGGTCGCGGACTCTTCGGTGCCGCCGGCTGTGCCGCCTGCCATGGCAGTGACAACTTCGTGCCCGGCAATCTGATCTTCAACAATGGCTTGGAAAATCCCTACGTGGACAAGGGCCTGGGAGCAGTCACCGGCCTCAGCTCGGATGAAGGCTTCTTCAAGGTCCCATCGCTGCGCAACATCGAACTCACCGCGCCCTACATGCATGACGGGCGCTTCAACACCCTGGAGCAGGTCGTGGAATTCTACAACTCAGGCGTCGTCAATCACCCGAACCTCTCCCCCGCCCTGCGCAATCCTCCCGGACCTCCCGGCTCGCCACCACCTGCCGTTCGTCGCCTCAATTTGAACGCCACCCAGAAGGCCGATCTCGTCGCATTCATGAAAACCCTCACCGACACCTCGGTCACCACCGATCCGAAGTTCCAGGATCCCTTCCGCTATGATGCTCCGTGAATGAGACGCAAGACTTGAAGACTCAAGATTCAAGAGAGGACATGGAATCTTCCACCACTTGCGATTCACCGTTTGCCGTTCATTTCACTCCGCCACCACGAACATCGCTCCGAACTGATTGCTTTCGACCGGGCCTTTTGGGTTGACCGTCATCTGGGAAATATCGCCGTCGAGAAAGAGCGCGTTCTTGCAATCGAGTGAAAGGAAAAGTCCGGAGAAGTCCCAGAAATTGACCATTTGGCCAGGTGCGGTAATGGCGAAGACCATCCGGCCTTTTGAGTCGATCCCGACGCCATTGCGGTGGAGTTTGTTCGCCGAGCCTTCCTGAAACACCGGGTGGCGTTTACCGTCGATCAGCAGCAACGGCCCGGACTGGATGCCGATCCGGAGACTGCTGTGGAAGGAGGCTTGCAGGGCCATGTTCTTCAATAATGCCGCGTAGGCCGATGAGTTCTTGATTTCGGCGCCTGCCTTTTCTGCGCCTCCGTAAACCAGCAGCACTCCGTTCGGTTGGAGAAAGAAGTTTCCTTTCCCGGCAGCCGTGTTGATGGGCCGCCACTCCTTCCCCTCCTCGACATGAAGCCCGCTGGGAATCCCGCCCGGCTCGAAGATCCCCGCATTCATCAGGAACCTCACCGCTTTGCCCTCCTTCGCAAACCGTGCCTGCACCTTGTCAAAGGTCCGGTATGGCTGCCCGTCCGCCCCCTTCCACACCACCCCGACCTGCTGCGACTCCAATTTCACCACCCGAAACTGCGTCCCCGCAAAGGTCACCGCCTCCTCGCGGACCTCGGCCCGGCAAATTCCACTGCAAAAGGCCGCCATCAGGAGCATCCGCTTCATTCCTCAGGCTCGCCTGCCGCAGGCGAAGTTCCAAGTGCCAAGTTCCAAGTGCCAAAAGGAAGACGAGTTCCAAATCCACAATTCACCATTCACGACTCACCATTTACTTTCTCTCCCCTCGCTGCTTGTGAAAATTTTCACAAACCCCTTGCCCGACAGCCCGGATTGGACACTTATTCCTGCGGCGAAAAAGGCATGAGCACCCGCACCACCGAATTCGAGGCCCCAGACACCCTTGCCCGCACCACCTCGGCGGTCGATCAGTACCACGCGGAGACGGATGACCTGATGGGCGAAAAGATGGTCCTCAATATGGGACCCTCCCACCCGGCGACCCACGGCGTGCTGCGCCTGATCCTGGAACTCGACGGCGAAGTCATTTCCAAGGCCGATCCCGACGTGGGCTTCCTGCACCGCGGCGATGAGAAGATCGCGGAAAACATGCACTACAACCAGTTCGTGCCCTACACGGACCGGCTCGACTACCTCGCCCCGCTCGCGAACAACGTCGCCTACGCCTGTGCCGTCGAGAAACTCATGGGCTGGACCCTCCCGCCACGCGGACAGGCCCTGCGCGTCCTTTGCTGTGAGTTGGCCCGCATTTCCTCGCACATGCTGGGAGTTGGCGTCTGCGCCATGGACGTCGGTGCGATGACTGTCTTCCTCTACACCTTCACCGAGCGCGAAAAGATCTACAATCTCTGCGAACAGCTCACCGGCGCGCGTTTCACCACCTCCTACACCCGCGTTGGCGGCCAGCTCCGCGACATGCCACCGGGCTTCGAACAGGCCGTCCGCACCTTCCTCGACCAGTGCTCGGTCACCATCGACGAGTGCGGCAAGCTGCTCGACAACAACAAGATCTTCCGTGACCGCATGTGCGACATCGGGGTGATCGGAAAAAACGTCGCCATCGACTGGGGCCTCACGGGTCCGAACCTCCGCGCCTCTGGAGCCACCCGCGATCTCCGCAAGGACCGCCCGTATCTCGGCTACGAGCAATACGACTTCGACATCCCGATCGCCGAGGAGGGCGACTGCTACGCCCGCTACCAGGTCCGCATGGAGGAAATGCGCCAGTCGATCAAGATCTGCCGTCAGGTGCTCGACACCATGCCCTCCGGTCCGGTCAACCTGGCCGATCCGAAGAACATGCTCCAGAACAAGGAGAAGGTCCTGATGTCGATGGAGGAGCTCATCCACCACTTCATCGTCTCCACCCAGGGCATCGACGCTCCAAAGGGTGAGGTCTACTTCGGTGCGGAAAACCCGAAGGGCGAACTCGGCTTCTACATCCACTCAACCGGCGGCGGTGTCCCGCACCGCCTGAAGATCCGCAGCCCCTCCTTCTGCAATCTCTCCCTGATCTCGAAGCTCCTTCCCGGTCACATGGTCTCCGACATCCCGGCCATTCTCGGCTCCCTCGACTTCGTCATGGGCGAGTGCGACCGGTGAGCAGAAGCAGTAAATGGTAAATGGTGAATCGTAAATGGTAGTGGCCTCAGGCTGTTCACATTCTCGTCTTCCACCAATAACCACTAACCATTCACGAATAACCTCTTCCCATGTCTCACTCCAACGTCGCTGACCTCGTTGCCTCTCCGGAAACGCCCGGTTCGAAGTTTTTCCCGCCCTTCGCGGTCACGCCCGAACTGGAAGCAGAAGCCACGAAGCGCCTCGCTCAGTTTCC
>JAIXPW010000229.1 GCA_027485995.1 Verrucomicrobiaceae bacterium | reverse complement strand
GGCAAGGTCGAGCCTACCGGAAACGAAGTGGTCGATACCCTCTACTTCGGAGCCGTCCAACAGGCCGCCGGAACCTGGGGTGCCACCGGATCGGGTGCCACCAACATTGACGACACCCGTTTCTCCGGAACCGGAGTCGTCACCGTCACGACCGGACCTGCCGGCTTCTCCTCGTGGATCGCGGGCTTCGGCCTCGCCATCGGCGATCAGGACGCCGGTGATGATCCAGACTTCGACGGCATCTCGAATGCCATCGAGTTCGTCCTCGGCGGAAACCCAGCCACTGGCGTGGACACCGCGCTTCTGCCGACCATCGAGCTCGTCACCACCGACCTCGGCGCCGGTTCCACCGATTACCTGAAGTTCACCTTCCGTCGCACCGATGCCTCCTTGATCGACAGCCCGGCGGTGGCCCAGTATGACACCGACCTGGCGGGAACGTGGACCACTGCAGTCAACGGAACGGATGGAATCGTCGTTCAGTCAACCAACGACTTCTACGCTCCATCTCCGAACGGCATCGACCAGGTGATCTACTACATCCCGCGCAGCCTCGCCGCTCCCGGTGCCTCGCTCTTCGGTCGCCTCAAAGTGACGGTTCCCTGATCAGTCGGAAGGCAGCCCTGAAAAGCTCCAATCCAGCCCGCCTCCTGTCCTCAGGAGGCGGGCTTTTTTGTGCGCCGAAAGCTTGGACCAGGGCCATGAGGTTTAGCCTCTTGCAAACTCCTCGCCGGACCGCCTTCGGGAAATCCTGGGCAATCGAGAATGAAGATTTTCCCTGCAACTTTCCGCTTGATGGCCACTCGGCCTGTGTTTACCAAGTAATCGTCTTTTTGATCATAAATCCATCCTCCCATGAAACCCAAGAACTCCAATCGCTTCCTTTTCTCGCTCCGCAACCTTCTTAACAGCAGCGGAATCACCCTGGCCATGGCGCTGACCGCCTCTCCACTCTTCGCGGCGGGGGGATCATGGAACGTCGATGCGGCCGGAAGCTGGGAAACTGCCGGCAACTGGAACCCAGCCGCAATCCCGGGCACCACTGCCGGTGACGCGGTGAACCTCCTCTTCAACATCACCGCCGCCCGCACCGTCACCATCGGCACCGGAGTCACCGCCACCGTGGGCGACCTCAACATTGGCGACCCGACCGCCACCGTTTTCGCCTACACCATCGCAGCAGGTGGCACAGGCTCGATCAGCCTCGATGGCACCGCCGCAACGGACGCAACCGTCGATTTCACCTCCAACGTTGGCAACACGATCAGCGCCCCGATCACCCTGGTGGACAACGGGGTTTTCCGTTCCAATCAATCGACCCAGCAGGTCCTCAGCGGCATCATTTCCGGAACCGGGAAGACCCTCACCTTCAACAACGACGTCAACGGCACCGCCACGGCCGCAGGCACTAACAACGGCCAGTTCGCCCTTAGCGTGGCCAACACCTACACCGGTGGAACCAGCATTTCCGACGTCCGGGTCAACACCAACAATGCCGCCAGCCTTGGCACCGGCGCGGTCACGATCACCGGCGCGGGACAGGTTTTTGTCTCCACTGCCGTCACGCTCGCCAACAACTTCACCCTGAACAGCACCGGCTGGGTCGAGACTGCCGGAAACTTCGGCGCTCTCCGTCTCGATGCGGGAAGCATTTCCGGAACGGTCGCCCTGTCCCAGAACACGACCGTCGGCTCCAACACCGGCACCGGCTCCCTCACAGGCGTGGTTTCCGGAGCCTTTGCCATCACCAAGGTCGGAGCCGGAACCATCGCCCTCGGCACCACCACCGCAGGAGCGACCAGCGGCAACAACACCTTCACCGGTGGCGTCACCATCAACGCCGGCGAACTTCGTGGCGATGTCCCAATCACCGCCGCCACCTACACTCCCTTCGGCACCGCCGCAGGAACCGTGACAGCGAATGCCGGTACCACGCTGCGCGTCGCCACAGGCAGCACTGCGAACGCCCTGACGATCGCCAACCCGATCGCTCTGAACAGCGCCACACTCGCGCACCAGGACGGCAACTTCACCCTCAGCGGGGGAATTGCTCTCACTGGTGCCAACACCGTGACTGGTGTCTGGAGCGGGAAAAACCTCACTCTTTCAGGAGTGATCAGCGGCACCGGTTCCATCCTCAAGACCAATACCACCGGCCAGGACACCGTCCTGTCGCTCTCTACGGCTACTGGCAACAACACCTTCACCGGCGGAGCCACCATCAACGCCGGCGAACTTCGCGGAGTTGTTCCGACCACCGCCGCCACCTACACTCCCTTCGGCACCGGCACAGTGACCGCGAACGCCGGCACCACGCTGCGCGTCTTCACCGGCAGCACCGCGAACGTCCTGACGATCGCCAACCCGATCAACCTCAACAGCGCGACCCTCGCAAACGAGGACGGCAACTTCACCCTCAGTGGAGCCGTTCTGCTCAACGGAACCAACACCGTGACCGGGCGCTATGCAGCCAAGAACCTCACCCTTTCAGGCGCGATCAGCGGACCAGGTTCCATCCTCAAGACCAATACCGCCGGACAGGATACCGTTCTTGCGCTTTCTGGAAACAACACCTTCTTCGGCGGCGTCACCGTCATTGATGGCAACGTACGCGCCAACACCGCCACCGCGCTCGGCAGCGGCATTTCCATCCTCGTCCAGAACAACGAGAACCCGGGAGCAGCCAATACCAACTCCCTGCAGCTCTCCGGCGGATTCACCCACGGCAGCGGAAAGACCCTCACGCTGCGAAACAATTCCACGACCAACATCGCCAACGCCAGAACTGCACTGGACAATGTGTCCGGCAACAACACTTGGGCAGGCACCATTCTCCTCGATCAGGGCACCAATCAGACGATCACGTCCTCAACCGGGCTGCTCACGATCTCCGGCAACGTCAACCAGTCCGCTTCCCCATCCACCGGCCTGTTCGTCCGTGGCAACGGCACCGGACTTGTCACCGGAAACCTGAACCTGGGTTCAGCAGCCATCTTCAAGACCGACGGCGGCACCTGGACTGTCAGCTCCACCGGCAACACCCACGGCACCGTCACGGTCGCCAACGGCACTCTGGTCGCCGGAGCCACCAACGCCTTCCAGACCTCCACCGCGCTCGTCCTCGGTGAAGCCAATGGCAACAACGGCCGCTTCACCATCAACCCCGGATTCAGCCAGTCGTTCACCTCCATCTCCAATAACGCCTCCACCACCGGCTCCCACACCATCGATGGCACAGGCTCGCTGAACATCGGCGCAGGCGGACTGACGCTTACCGTCAACGATGGCACCGCCGTCAACGACATCACTCTCGCCGCCCCAGTCATTGGTGCTGGAACGCTTACCAAGGCGGGCGCAGGAAACCTCGTCTTCAACGGCACCACCGTCGGTCCCCTCGCCCTGACCGCAGGCACCCTCAGTGGCACCGGCACCGCAGCAGGCATCACCACTGCGGCCGGCACCACCCTCAGTCCCGGATCTCCGACGACGGTCGGCACCCTCACCACTTCCACCCTGTCGCTCGTCAATGGCACAGTGGCAGTCAATCTTGGCAACTCCGGCACGGACCTCATCAATGTCACCTCCGCCAGCGGACTGACCCAGAGCGGAAGCACGGTCATCGCCGTGACCCCGAACGGTGCCATCAACACCGCCTCGACCTTCTATCCGATCTTCGCCTACTCCGGCACCGCTCCCTCCACCGCTGGCTTCAGTGTCACCGGTTTGCCACCGCGCGCTGCAGGATCGGTGACTGACAACGGCAGTGGCCTCATCGGCATCACCGCCACCAACGACCGGGTGAAATGGACCGGCGTCACCAACGGAACCTGGGACATCAACACCACCGCCAACTGGCAGACCGTCGCCGGAGCCACGGCCGTGACCTATCTCCAGAACGATGACCTTCTCTTCGACGACTCGGGAACCAATACCAGCATCACCCTGGGGACCACAGTGACTCCGTCCGCTGTGGAGTTCAGCAACACCACCGCTGTCAGCTACACCCTCGCCGGAGCCGGAGTCCTTTCCGGCCCGACGGGCCTCGCAAAAACCGGAAACGGCACGGTCACCCTCAACGGCACCGCCGCCCACACCTACACCGGTGCCACCACCGTCAATGCGGGAACCCTCTCGATCAACGCCGGTGCCAGCACCCTCAGCGGAACCAGCGGGGTCGCAGTCGCCTCGGGAGCCTCTCTTCGACTGTTCTCCAACAACGTCGACTTTACCTTTAGCCGGAACCTTTCCGGGGCAGGCACCGTGGTGGTCGATCCCAACGCCAGCGGCACCGCAGGTCCTCGAGGAGTGACCCTCTCCGGAACCAGCACAGGCTTCACGGGGGCCCTCCAGCTCACACCTTCCGGCACCCTCGCCGCCAACGGGACCTACCGACTCAGCGCCACCCAGGCAGCCCTCGGAACCAGCACGATCACCGTGGGTGACCGGGCTCAGCTTTGGCCCTCCGGAAACATCACCAACAACATCACGATCACCGGGTACGGCTATCAGGAAACCGCTGGCGGCACCGCCGCCACAGTCGCCACCGGCGCGAACGCCAGCTCGCCCACTCTCCCGAGCGGAGTTTACACTGGAAACAGCGGCATCGGGGCCATCCGCATGGATGCCACCACGATCTCGGGCAACATCACCCTCAACGGTGACTCCAAGATCATGCCCTACAATGTCACGGGTATCCTCTCCGGCACCCTTTCCAACACCACGTCCGCCGACGATCTTGTGGTCGGCGGGGGCGGAGCCAGCAGCACCCTCGTCATCACCGGCGACGCCACCGCCCTCGAACGCATCTGGGTCAACGGCGGCGGCACCACCGGCACCAACACCCTGGTGGTTGGCAACAATACCACGACCGGAACTCTTGGTTCCGATGCCGTGGTGCTCTATCAGGATGCGGCAGCGGCCGGTGTCCGCTTCCAGCGCTCGGACGGCTACTCCCTGCCTTCCGGCCAGAACATCATCTCCGCCCACAACGGCACCGCCACCAACCTCACCAAGGGCTTCGTTCACGTCAACACCACCGGCACCGGTCTGACCATTGGTGGCGGCATCGGATCCAACCTGATCGACCTCACAGACGCCTCCGGTAACGGCGGCGCCATCGGCGTCGGCACGAACCTCACGGGCTCGATCCTCAATGTTGCCTCCGGCGCCACGGTCGAGACCACTTACTTCGGTGTCGGTGAAGGGGCCAACAACAGCGCCACCGTCAATCAGACCGGCGGCACAGTGGCCGTCAACGGTGTCAACACCAACGCTGTCAACAACCTCCGTATCGGCCACTTTGCCACGGAGACCTCCACCTACAACCTCTCCGGAGGCAACCTGACCTTCGGCTCCACCGCTCCCGCCACCACGCCTTCCGCAGGCACGGAACTCGCCGGCGGTATCTACGTCGGCATTGACGGCCAGGGCATCTTCAACCAGTCCGGCGGCACCGTCTCCACCAACTGGGTGGTCCTCGACAACCGCGGCGACACCGTCGCCGGAACCAACATGACCACCGGAGTCGACCAGTACAACCTCACTGGTGGTTCCCTTGAACTGAAGTCCGCCTATGGCATCATCGGCCGCAACCTGACCACCAGCGTCACCCTCGGTGGCGGCACCATCCGCAACACGGCGGCTGACACCACCAACGTCGCACTCAACAGCGTCATCAGCAGCACGGCATCGACCAGCACCACGCTCGACACGGTCAACAGCACCCGGAGCTTCAGCCTGATGAACAACGTGACGGGCACCGGCACCCTCCTGCTTTCCGGAGGTGGCACCCTGAACCTCAATCCGGACAGCAATACCACCCGCACCGGCACTTCCACCGGCACCGGCACCCAGACGATCTCCGCGATCCTCGACGGAACGAGCCCCGTGGTCAAACTCGGAACCGGCACCACCACACTGTCGTCCGCCAGCACCTACAGTGGAGCCACGAGCGTCAACGCTGGTCGTTTCAACCTCACCGGCAGCCTCGCCAACTCCGACCTGACCGTCGCCACCGGAGCCACCCTCGGTGGTGAAGGATCCGCCAAGACCCTCACCTTCGGCACCGGCAGCACCACCCTCGCCATCGACCCGAACACCGCCGGTGCCCTGACCTCCGACGGTGCCCTCACCATCATTGGAACCGTCTCCGTCGATTTCACCAGCCCGCCGACCACCACCGGTCCGGTCAAGGTGATGAACTTCGGCAGCAATCCGGCCCCCTTCGTGGCCGGCAACTTCACGCTGGTGAACGCGGCCAACTACCGCGCCTCCACCTTCACCGTCAACGCGTCCGACGTCACCGTGGACTTCACGAAGAAGACCCTCGTCTGGGACGGCTCCGGCACCACCTGGGAAGTGGGAGGCACAGAGAACGACTGGAACGACACCTCCAACGACAACTTCTTCAACGGCGACGACGTCGTCTTTGACGACACCTACATCACCGGCAACCAGACGATCACCACCACAGGGACGCTGTCTCCCGGTTCGATCACGGTGAACAGTGACCTCTACAACCATACGATCAGCGGAGCCGGCGTCATCACTGGCACCACCGGCATCACCAAGAACGGCTTCTTCGATCTGAACCTCGGTGGAACCAACACCTTCACCGGTGCCGTGACTGTCAACAACGGAATCCTCCGGATGCAGTCGGCAGGAGCCCTCGGTTCCGCCAGCGCCAACGTCACCATCAATGGGGACGGCGTGAGTGGTGGTGTCCTTGATCTTGGAAGCGTCACCGCTGACTCGATCAACCTCGGCACCCGCACCGTCACGATCTCTGGTGTCGGGATCGGCACCGGTGCCATCATCAGCGGAACGACCCAGCAGCAGAACGCCTTCCAGTTCGTGACCTTGGCCGACGACGCCACCATCGGTGGAACTGCCCGATACGACATTCGCGGAGCCGCCTCCATCCTCAACCTCAACGGCAAGAAGCTGACGAAGACCGGCACCAACCTCGTTTATGCCACGGTGGACGGCACGGTCACCTCTGGCGATGTCGAGGTCAACTCCGGCACCCTCGCCTTTTGGAACGGCACCGTTCAAGGCACTGGAAACATCCAGTCCAATACCGGAGGAACCCTCAATGTCGAGAACACCGTCGCAGGCAAGTTCACCCGCCAGGTCACCTTGAACGGAGGGAATCTCGGCGGAACAAGCGCCGCCACCCTCAGTGGCAACGTGGTTTACAACGCGGCTTCCACCATCACCAACACGGCGGACCTCTTCCTCGCCGGAACGATCAGCGAGGTTTCCGGTCCGATCAATCTCGTCAAAACCGGCGGCGGAACCCTCATTGTCAGCGGCACCAACTCGCTGACTGGAAACGTCAATATCTCCACGGGCATTCTTCGCGTTGGAACCGATGCGCAGCTCGGACCCGTGCCAGGTTCACCCCTTGCCAACGCCATCGTCCTCCAGACCGGCGGACGCATCCAGGGGGGCAATACCGCCGGAAACGACCTGACCATCGACTCGAATCGCGGAATCTCCCTTCCCAGCGGCGACGGTGGTCTCCATGTCTGGACCGGCTTCACCATGAACTATGGCGGAGCGGTTTCCGGCGCTGGTAACTTTACCAAGTCCGACGGCGGCACCCTGAATTTCACCGGCACCGGTTCTTACACAGGGTCCACCAAGGCCACCGCAGGCACCTTGAACTTCAACGGAGCCACCATCCCGGCCACGAGTTCGCTCGCCGTCTCCGGAGGCACCGCCAACCTGAATGCCAGCACCGTCATCACCGCCGCCAACGCTGCGACCTCCGGTAGTTCCGTGACCAACTTCAACTCTGGAAGCTCATTCACGGTCAACACCGGAGGTTACCTCAGTGCTCAGGCCTCCACCATCAACATCAACAGCGGGGCGACGGTCTCCATCCCCCGCATCACGATGTCCGACGGCAGCGGAGCCGCCACCACGGTCAACCAGTCCGGCGGAACCTTTACGATCACCGGCACCGCTAACGGCGACACCACTTCGGACTCCTTCCTGATGGGCCACTGGGGCAACGGCTCCAACTCCACCTACAACCTCTCCGGCGGCTCACTCAATGCCTTCGGTGCGGAGCTGAAGCTCGGCTGGGACAGTTCTGCGGTCTACTTCAACCAGACTGGAGGCACCTTCAACACGCTCGGAATCGATCTGGCGAACGGTCGCAGCAATGCCGCCTCCTTCAACCTCCAGGGTGGTCGCGTCAACCTCGGAGCCAGCGGCATCGCTGCCAACGGAGCCAAGCAGGTCAACCTCGGTGGCGGCACCCTCGGCGCCTTCGCTAACTGGACAGGAGCCCAGGCTCTCAACCTGACTGGAGTCGCCGGCAGCGTGACCTTCAACACCCTCGACTCCGTGGACAACACCACGCCCCGCAACATCACGCAGACTGCCGTGATGTCCGGAGCAGGCGGTATCATCAAGACGGGAGCTGGAAACCTCATCGTCTCCGGAACCCAGACCTACACTGGCGCGACGGCTGTGAACGGTGGCAAGCTGCACCTCAGCGGTTCGCTCGCTTCCAGCGTCACCACCACCAGCACCGGCAACCTCCAAGGCGGAAACACCACCACCACCGGAACCGCTACCGTGCCGAACCTGACGCTCAACGGCGGCGGAGTTACCGGACGCATCGGAACCACGGGAGACCTGGTGAGCGTCACCGGCAGCTTCAGCGTTTCGGGTCCCAGCACCATCACCGCCAGCCCGAACTCGGTTCTGACCGTTGGAGCCCGCTACAAGGTGATCGACTACACCGGCTCCATCGGAGATTCCGGCTTCGGTGGCTTGACCCTGGCCCCGCTGACGAACCCACACATCTCCGCCACACTCTTCAACAATACGGTCGACACCTCGGTTGACGTGGAGATCACCTCATACGATGCAGTGGTCTGGAAGGGCGATGTCTCCACCTCCTGGGATGTCCAGACAACCTCGAACTGGCGCCTGTCCTCCAACGCCGCCACGTCGAGCAACTTCTTCGACTTCGACGCCGTTATCTTCAATGACACGGCGACAACAGGAACTGTCGCTCTCACTGGGACCATCCAGCCTTCCGCTGTGGAGTTCAGCAACACCACTGCATTGGATTACACCCTTTCGGGCTCTCCCATCACGGGATCCACCGGGCTGCTCAAGAACGGCAACGGCAGGGTCACCCTCCTGAACAACAACACGAACACGGGGGTCGTCACCATCAACGCCGGCACCGTGGCAGTTGGAAATGGCGGGACCACCGGTGCCCTCGGCGGCAGCGGTGACATCGCCACCGCCGCAGCAGGAACGCTCGAACTCAATCGCTCAGATGCCCAAACCCTGAGTCGTGTGATCACCGGAACCGGAACCCTCCTCAAGAAGGGATCCGGCACCTTGAATGCCAACAGCGGAACTGCCCTGTTCCTTCCCACCAATCTCACGGTGGATCAGGGCACCCTTCAGGTCTCCACCGGAGTATTCAGCGGCAACCGAATGAACGGAGTCGGCCAGGTGGTGGTTAACTCGACAGGCACCCTCCTTTTGAGTTCTGCCCACTCCCTCGGTGGTGACAACAACGGCGTGAGCGAGCAGTTCACCATCAACGGAGGCACACTCACCGTCAACGGAGAGCAGTATCTGACCAAGCTCACCCTCAACGGAGGGCTGATCAACGGCACCAACGAAATCCGCGTTCCGGCCAGCAATGACTACACCGTCTCAGGCTCCACTCCCAGTGTGATCTCCGCACGCGTCAACCAGGGCTACTCCAGTCCAAACTGGAAGGTGGCCGATGTCACGGGTGACTCTGCGGCCGACCTCACGATCTCTGGCCAGATCACCAACACCTTCGCCCTCACCAAGAGCGGCGTCGGCACCATGCTGATCTCCGGAAACAACACCTACACCGGTGGCACGAACCTAAACGGCGGAACCCTCGAAGCCTCCTCCATTGCCGACGCCGGCGGCGTTGGTAGCATCGGTGCTTATACGACCGGTCTCCCAGGCTACCTCGGTATCGCCAATGACGCCACCTTCCGCTACACCGGAACCGGCTCGGAAACCTCGGCCCGCAACCTGTGGATCGACACCGGAGTGCAGAACAAGACCATCGAGGTCACCAGCGCCACTGGCTCGATCACCTTCAGCGGCACCGGCGGCAACATCAACAAGCCCTTCACCAAGACCGGTCTCGGTGCCCTGACCTTGGCCGACGTCATTGATGTCGGAGCCACCGTCACTGTCAACGGCGGTCGCCTCAGCCTCACCGGTGCCAACACCTACACCGGTGACACCGTCGTCGAGTCCGGCACGCTGGCTGTCAATGGATCCTCCATTGCCAACACCAACAAGCTGGTCATCAACAGCGGCAAGGTCGAGCCTACCGGAAACGAAGTGGTCGATACCCTCTACTTCGGAGCCGTCCAACAGGCCGCCGGAACCTGGGGTGCCACCGGATCGGGTGCCACCAACATTGACGACACCCG
>JAIXPW010000079.1 GCA_027485995.1 Verrucomicrobiaceae bacterium | reverse complement strand
TGCCAGTCGCGTTCGCTGGTGGCAGGTCCGTTGGCGGCCTTCTGGCTGGCGAAGTCGCTGTTCACCGTTTCGAAGATCGCGGGAAGCGGGTCCTCGATCACGAGATAGCGGCTGTCATCCTTCGGCAGGGTCACCCGCAGCGAAACCTTGATCAGGTCGCCGACGGCGGGCTTGTCGAGTGGTTCGGTGCTTCCATCCGGCTTGACCCGTTCGTGGGAACGCGTGATCTCCAGGCCGTTGCGGGCGATGGGTTGCAGCGGCGCGACGGCGGGCTTCGAGGCGATCGTGGCGCGGACCATCGCATTGCCATCGGACTTCACCGACAGCTTCAATCCGGCCCCTGTCTTGAATGAGCGGCTGGCCACGGGAGTTTCCGAGGACAGGTTGACCGCCGTGGTTTCCTCACCGTTGCCGAGACGGATGGCAACCGTGTCATCGCGACCCGCCTCCGTCTTCGCATAGGCGGAAAGGGCGAGCAGGCTCCAGCCGTTCATCCACGTCGTACGCCATTCACCGTAGGGATTGCGGTCGCGCATCAGCTTGTCGACCGCCTTGCCGAGTTCAGGATCCTGTGGAGCAAGAGTGGTGAAGGCGAGCAGGTTGAGCGCCTCGTCCGGGTTCCACGGCATCCACGAATCATCCTTCATCTTGAAGGCCTTGTTCGATTGCATGACAAGCAGTGCGGACGCCTTGTCTTCTCCGCCGGCCGCCATCGCGAGGGCGAGGAAACAACGACCACGCGGCGGCACGGTGTCGAGTCGGTCGCGCAGGTAGTTGTGGTAGGCAGTCTGCGGTTTCCCCAGACGCGCCAGGACCCAGAGTCCACGGGTGGCGATTTCCATCTCGGAGGGCGACTTGATGTTGGAAAGCCCGCGGAGCGAAGCAATGAGGTCGTTGCCTAACAGATCGAGCGCGCTATCAGGAACGGCGGCTCCGGCTTCCCTCGCCATCACCAGGCCGAGCCCGGCATACGAGCTCGCCCAGTCGACCCGCTCACGACCACCCGGCCAGTAGGCGAAGCCACCGGTCGGAAGCTGCATCGAGAGCAAGCGATCGGCACCAGCCTGAATGGCGGCCTTGACCTTTTCCCCGGGGACGTTGGCGAAGCGAGGCACCACCGGGCGCAACGACTCGACCGCGAACCAGGGCATCAGCGATGAGGTCGTCTGTTCGACGCAGCCGTGCGGATACGACAGCAGGTAGTCGATCGACGCTCCCGACTCCAGCAGCAGCGAGCGCGAGAATTCGAGTTCGATGTCGCCCTTGCCCTCAAGCAGCGCGGGGTCGAGCAGGCCCTCAAGTTCGTCTCCGGCTCCGGATTTCTCCAGCTTCACGAGCTTCGACTGACGGATCAGAGGCATCGGGTAGCTCACCGGGAAACGGGTCTCCACCAGGTCCGACATCTTCTTCGCGAGGATCGGAGTCGGAGGCTGGCCATCCAACGTGACCGGCACGGCGCGGAAAGTCAGCACGGCGTCGCCTTCGGACTCGACCGCGATTTCAAACGGAACCGTCAGCGAGGCTCCGGGAGCCAGGGTGACGGTCACGTCGTTTTCCGAAAGCAGTCGATAAACCGGAACATTGGTCGCCTCACCTTGGACCAGCGAGATCTTCCACACACCGGCATATGACGAGGCATTCTGCACGAGCACCTGCGGCTTCAACTGGTCCGAGACATTCGCGAATCGTGTGGCCTTCGGTTCCAGCATCAGCGGCTTGTTGACCACGAAGTCGGTCTTGAAACTCCCAAAGCGCGAGGCTCCCTCGGAGGCCACCGCGATCACCCGATAGCGGGTCAGCGTGTCCGGCACCTTGAAGCTGTGGCGGAAACGCCCCTGCTCATCGGTCACCAAGGTGGGTGCCCAGGTTGCGCAGGGATCGAAGTTCTTCCGCAGCAGCTTTTCCAGATCTCCAGCGAGATCATCTCCACCGCCGACGAAGAAGCCCTTGTTGAAGAAGCTCTGGTTGTCGGGGTCTTCGGCGATGAACCGATCGAGCGAAGTGCCCGAGTCCACCGAGAGAAGTCGAGGGTCCTGGAAGAAACCCAGCGGGTCGGGATTCTCATAACCCATCACGGCCAGCGTGCCTTCGTCCTCGGCATAAAGCGTGACCTCCGAGCCCTTGACCGGCGTGCCATCGGCGCGCGTCACGGTGCCGGAAAGCACGACCTCGTCGCCGGGGCGATAGGCCGCAAGAGCCACGCCGCCATTGGTCGAGATCTGGACGGTGTCGGCCGAGTTCTCAGCCTTCACCTCGACGGCGAGACGGTTCAAGCGATCCTCCACCGTCAGTTCACAATACCCGAGCCGGAGCTGCGGTTCCTTGAACTTGCGGCCGGAGTCCTTCGAGCCCTTCACGACCAGCACCGAGACAAACGCATTCGGCGCATCGGCATCAGTCACCGGAATCTCGATCACCGGATTGTCAGCCTTCAACGGAATCACGAACGAGCGCAGCACGGACTCGCGCTCGACGGTGACCAGCGCCGTGCCCTCGATCGGGGAAAGCACCAGGATCCGCGCGGTTTCGCCGGGCTTGTAGCTCTTCTTTTCGGCGACGAGCTTGATCTTCATCCCCTCCTCGTAGGCCCAGGGATACTCGTTGCTACCATAAACGTAGTAGGAAGTCGTGGTGGCGAACGGATGACCAGCCGCGTCCTTGCCCTTGAGGGTCAGGAAATGCAGGCCGGGTCCGGTCGGTGCGAGTTCAAAGGTCCCCTCGCCCTGCAAGGCCATTTTCGAAGTGGAAACCGTCTCCTCACGGGCGTCGTTGCGGACGATCGTCGCTCCGTCCTCATTGCGGGTCTTCGACTGCTCGTTGATCTGGCGGACCAGCAAGGTCTCCAACTGCAAGGCAGCGGCGGTTGGCTTTCCATCCGGATCGACGGCGACAACCTTCAGCGGCACGTGGTCTCCCACGCGCACCAGCTTGTCGATGCGCGAGATCCCAACATAAAGCGACGACGGATGAACGGTCGTGGTGGTGGAGGCGGTGAGCGTCTGGTTGTTGGCATCCGTGACCTCGGTGCTGATCGTGACTTCGCGGGCCGTCGGGAAATCCCCCTGCGGCAGATCGACCGACAAGATGCTCTTGCCTGTGGCATCGAGCGTGGCCTCGCCGTTGACCGTGGTGGTCTGGCGATCGCTTTCCTCGTCCCAGCGGTAACTGAAATAGTGATACCAGTAGTGCCAGTCCTCGGTGCGATGATTGCCGAAGAGATAGTCGCGGTAGTTCTCCGGATAGAGGTTCACGTCCTCAACCCGCGAATACCAATGCGCGGACCCGGCGGCGACCGGCTGGCCTTGATAGTAGCGGGCAGAAAGATCGAGACCGACCTTGGTGCTGCCCGCCGCGATGTCGGCGAACTTCTGCTCGACCTCGAAGGCATTGCGGCGGAACTCCTCGACGCGGAACTCGAATTCAAACTGCGCGTTCGCCATCAGCTTTTCCTTCGCCTCCCAATCGTTGTCGCCCATCGCTTCCGCCCGGGTGATCTCGTCGGGGTATTTCAGCCGGATCCCGTAGCGCCCGGTGGTTTCCTTCGAGGCGGGAAATTCCAGATCAAATGACCCATTCGCCGAAAGCTTGAGGTCGCGGGTAAAGACTTCCTTGTCTGTCGGATCGACGATCACCAGTCGTGGCGAAGCGCCGTCGGCGGCCTCGATGGCATTGCCGCGTTGCGTGCGGATGATGCCCTTCAGGCGGACCATTTCACCGGGCCGGTAAAGCGAGCGATCGGTGAAGACCATCACGCGGCGCAGCTCGTCCGGCTGAGCGTCCCAGGAGTAGCGGACGGGAAAGCGCCACAGGCTGACGGTCGGCATCTGGCTGTCGAAGGTCGCCACATACTGGTCATCGCCGAGCGCGGCACGAAGGTGACGGGTCGTGTCGTTTCGTGGAACCGTGGCGAGTCCGTTGGCATCGGTGCTGACGGTCTGGAGCAGCTTGGCATCCTCGCCATAGACCTCCAGCTTCGCGCCCGGAAGCGGTTCGCCGGTGGTGCAGGAAAAGGCATAAACCTTGGCATCGGTTTTGGTGAGCTTCCACGCGAGCCCGATGTCGGTGAGCTGAATGAAGGCCTGCGCGGACGGGTTCGGCGGATCTTCCGAGTCAGACTTTTTCACCAGTGGCGTGCCGGTGGCGTCCAGGAAAAACGCGGTGTGCTTTGGCGCACCGGGCAGCACCTCATCCCAGGCCAGCGTGATCGTTTTCGAGGTGTCGATCCGGTCACTCAGCGGCAGGGTCTTGTCGATGACCGAGGCACCGGAAATGAGTTCATAGGGCAGCGGCGCGATCGGACGCACGGCGGTGCCATTCGGACCATTTCCCGTGTAGTGCCTGTAGCCTTGAAGAGCGCGAACCAGATCGAGCCCGCTGAGTTGCTTGGCGCGGACATGGACGTCCTTCAGGTTGACGGTTTCCATCCGATACTGGCGCGTCCCGGCGGCGAGCTGGGCCTCTTCCGTGCTGGGCAGTGCCAGGCTTGGATCGAGATGCTTGAACACCAGTTGCCTCGTCACCCGCTCAACCAGCGTGCGGTCGTCGAACGAGGCGAGCGGTGCTTTCACCTCCAGCGTCCAGGCGTCCTCCTTGTTGAAATCGCCGAAGATCCGGAGCTGACGACCTTCCGTTTCCAGGCGCAGATGATCCGGCATCGGCGAGAGATAGACGCCTTCCGGCAGCACCTTGTCCGAGCTGAGCTTGCGCAGCGGCAGGTTGAAGGCGACCGAAAGGTAGCGCGGCTCGTTCGGCAGCGTGACCGCATCGAGGTCGGTCGCCTTGAAGGGCTCGATCGTGCCGACTGACTTCTGCACTGCTTCGACGAGCTTCGCGGTCTTCTCGAGGTTCGGCAATTCAGCCGCCACCGTCAGTTGCCAGCTCTCTCCAACCGGGAGCGGATTGATCGGGGAAACGATCAGCCCTTGCGGGAAAAGTTCCTTCTCCGGCTTGGCGGGCTTCTCCCCTTCTGTCTTCGGCTTGCGCGCGCTTTCAAATCGCTGGGTCCAGGTTTCCCCATCGAGTCCCAGTGAGGCGATCGTGCCATTCGTCACGCTCTCCGCCCTCGCTGAAACGCGCCTGCCATTCTTATCAATGAACCAGAAGAAGTTCGCGGTCGAAGCGGGATCCACGGCATCGTTGAAACGCACGACCCACGAGCTGGTGCGCTGGGAAACATTCTCGTCGTTGCTGTTCAAACGTCGGTAGTTGTCGAGCTGGAAGGGCGTCGTCGCGACGGTCGCGATCAGGCCTTCCGGCACCAGCGATTGGTCGAGGTGCTTGTGGCCACCCCGGACGGTGAACTTGTAGCTGGTTCCGAGCGCCGGGACCTTGTCCGGCAGGAACCTCGCGACATTGGGTGACTTCCATTCCAGTTTTCCCGGCAGCTCGGGTTCGACGAGCAACCAGTCATTGGCAACGGTTTTACCGACGGACTCATCCGGCACAACGGCACGGTCGAGGATCAATTCG
The DNA here is from genome assembly GCA_027485995.1 of Verrucomicrobiaceae bacterium. Taxonomy (GTDB): domain Bacteria; phylum Verrucomicrobiota; class Verrucomicrobiia; order Verrucomicrobiales; family Akkermansiaceae; genus Luteolibacter. Next base: position 542 of record JAIXPW010000079.1, on the reverse strand, counting down.
ATTCCACTCTCGGGGGCAAGGGTGGGGGTCGAGACAAACAGGCGCGGGGCAGCCAGGAGGCTGGTGGTTCCCACGCTAAACGCCAGAATGGCGGAATGGAGCGTTTTCATTGGGCTCAGGGAAGACCTGATGTCCGCCTATACGATATCGAATGAAGGATCATGCAGCTTCATGCATTCTTCTGAAAATTATTTCACAACTTCCAAAATCGTCCTCGGCAAGAGCTTGCGGCCCGCCCTCGCGCTGCGTTAGGAACACCCCGTGTCCGCAAGAAACATCGTTTACTTCGACCTCGAAACCCAGCGCAGCGGCGGCGACGTCGGCGGCTTTGCCAACAAGGGAAAAATGGGGATCTCCGTGGCCGTGACCTACAGCACGGCCCGCGGCACTTATGAGATCTATCTCGAGAACGAGTTGGACAAACTCGGCGAGGAACTCTGCAAGGCAGACCTCGTCGTCGGCTGGAACCACCTCTACTTCGACTACCCCGTCCTCCAGCCGCACATTTTCCCGACCCTCGCCGAGCAGACCATCAACCTCGA
>JAIXPW010000018.1 GCA_027485995.1 Verrucomicrobiaceae bacterium | reverse complement strand
TCGGCGGCGCGCATGACGGCTTCCTCGTGCTCGACGACGACGAGGGTGTTTCCCTTGTCGCGCAGGCCGTGCATGATGCCGACGAGGCGATGGATGTCGCGCGGGTGGAGGCCGACGGTTGGCTCGTCGAGGACGAACAGGGTTCCTGTTAGAGACGCCCCAAGGCAGGTGGTGAGGTTGACGCGTTCGATTTCGCCGCCGGAAAGCGTGCGGGTCTGGCGGTCGAGGGTGAGATAGCCGAGTCCGACCTCGTCGAGGTAACGGAGGCGGGTGGTGATCTCGGTGAGGATGAGGTTGAGGGAGGCGTCAGGTGATTGGTGATCGGTGATCAGATCAGAGAACCACGTCTGCAAATCGGAGATGGCTAGGGCCCAGAGGTCGGGGAGGGTTTTGCCGCTGACCTTGAAGCAGAGGGCTTCGGGCTGGAGGCGTTTGCCACGGCAATCGGGGCAGGCGGTGTAGGAGCGGTAGCGGCTGAGGAAGACGCGGACGTGCATCTTGTAGGCCTTGGTTTCAAGCCAGTCGAAGAAGCCTTTTACTCCGTACCACTTGCCGTCGCGCCAGAGTTCCTCCAGATCCTCCATGTCCACGGGCGAGCCGCCCGTGCCCCCCTTTTTACTGTCTCCGTAGTAGATCCACTCGCGGACGTCCTCGTCGAGATCCTCCCAGGGGATGGAGGTGTCGATGTCGCGCTCGCGGCAATGGCGGAGCAGATCCCTCTGGCATTCGTCGCCGCGTTCGCCCTGGAAGGGCTTGATCGCGCCCTTGCGGATCGAGAGGCCGGGATCAGGGACGGCCTTGTCGAGGTCGAGCCCGATCACGCGACCGAAGCCGCGGCATTTCGGGCAGGCTCCGAGCGGGTTGTTGAAGGAGAAGAGGGATGGGACCGGGGCGCGGAGGGTGAAGCCGGTGGCGGGGTTGTGCCAGGTGTTGGAGAAGGAGCGGTGAACCTCGAACATCGAACGTCCAACATTGAACGTCGAAGGGTCTGTGATGGAGGAGCGGCCTTTGCCTAGGTGGAAGGCGCTTTCGAGGGCTTCGAGGAGGCGGAGGCGGTTGGCGGCTGTTAGAGGGAGGCGGTCCTGGACGACGTCGATGTGCGTCTTGAGCTTCTTGATTTCCGACTGCGGTGGCTCATCGGTGCGGAGGACCTGGCCATCGAGGACGATGCGCAGGAAGCCCTGCTGGTTGAGGAAGGGGAAGAGCTCGGCGCTTTTTGTCTCCGGCGGGATCGGGACCGGGAAGGTGATGAGGACCTGCTTGCTGGGGAGGTTCGCGTAGGCCCAATCGGCGGCGGACTCGGGGCTGTCGGGCTGGATTTCCTCGCCGCTGTGAGGGTCGTAGCCTTTCGCGAGGCGGGCGAAGAGGAGCTTCAGGTAATCATTGAGCTCGGTGAGGGTGCCGACGGTGGAGCGGGTGGTGCGGACGTTGTTCTTCTGCTCAATGGCGATGGCGGGCGGGATGCCGTCGATGCGATCGACGTCCGGCTTGTCCATGCGGTCGAAGAACTGCCGGACGTAGGGCGAGAAGGTCTCGACGTAGCGCCGCTGGCCCTCGGCGTAGAGCGTGTGGAAGGCGAGCGAGGATTTTCCGGAGCCCGAGGGGCCGGTGACGACCGTGAGCTGGCCGAGCGGCAGATCGAGATCGAGTTCCTTCAGGTTGTGCTGACGCGCCCCGCGGATCTGGATCGAGGCGGAGGGCTGGCTGACGGGATTCTCTCTCTTCGCGGACACGCGCCGAGCTTAAGCGGGAATCCCGACGCTGCCAGTGGAAGAACGAGAAATCAGAGGGGTGGGAGTTTCCTCTCGTCCTTCTTTTCGTCCTTTTTCGGCTCCTCGACGGGAGGGACGACCGGTCCACCAAGCATCAGGGTCTCAAAGTGAACCGGATCCGCTTGGGTGGCGGTGATTTCCGCAGCGAGGGACTCGGCGGCGGTCTCATCGTTCTGGGCTTTGAGCCGCTTGATCTGAAGCTCGATGCCGAGGATGTAGGTGCTGCGCGAAAGCTCGAGGAGTTCGGCGGAAAGCTGGCTGTCGAGCTTGGCTTGGGCGGCGAGGTGCTCGGCGAACACATCGCGGACCTGATCGCCGATCTTGTCGTTGATTTCCTTGGAATCGAATTTTTCCGGGATCCGGTTTCCCTTGCCGCGGATGGTTTCGAGGAGTTTCTCGATCTTGTAATCGGCAGCGTCCTGGCCGTATTCGAGACGCCGGGAAATCCGCTTCAGGCCGCGACCGAATGCATCCACGTTCCTGGCAAGGCCTTCCTGATGCTTGAGCACGTTGGGCTGTGCCTTGGTCAGCGTGATCTCGCGTGCGCGGCCGAGGAAGCCTTCCAGGTCGAAGGTGCTCGCCGGTTTGTCGGGCTTGATCTGGGGTTGTTCGACAAAGGCGGGATCGGCAGGCTTCGGCTGCTGGGTGACCTCCGGGGTGGTCGGACGGGGGAACTGGGGCTGGGTTTGGGGCTGGGTTGGTGGCTTTGGCTCCTGGCGAGTGGCGGGCTTCTCCGCAAGGTGCCCCGAAGGCTTCGTGTTGGAGGTCGAAGGGGAAAGGGCCGTTGAAGGGACGGCGTCCAGGGCGGGGGCAGACGGTGGTGGCTGCGGCGGCTTCTTGGTGAGAAAATAGGCGGCGGCAGCGGCGGCGAGAACAAGCAACACGACCACCATCATGCCTCCACCGCCGGACTTGCGGGTCTGGGTGGGAACGGGTGTCGGGATGCGGGGGGCGGGCCGATTGGAAACAGGAGCGGCCGCCACAGGATAGCTGGTGGTGACCGGGCCGCGGGCACCGGGCCGGTTGGCGGCGGGCGCTGCAGCGGAGCGAAGCTTGGAATTGCTCAGGCCATCCACCACGGACTTGAGGTCCTTGCCCATGGCGGCGGCACTCGGGTATCGGAGGTCCGGGCGAGGGTTGGTCGCCCGTTTGATAATCGCGTCGAAGCGCGCATCACAGCCCGAGATGGCGGAGGAAGGTCGTTGGTCGTTGGCCGGCAGCTTGGTCGTGAGCAGCTCGTGAAGCATCACGCCAATCGAGAAGATGTCCGCACGGGAATCGACCGAGGCCGGATGATTGATGACTTCCGGAGCGGTGTAATGTGGGGTGCCGTAAACGGTTTCCCCGGCTTCAACCTGCTTTCCGATGACGCGGGCAAGTCCGAAGTCCCCGATCTTGGGCCGACCCTGGGCATCGAGCAGGATGTTGGCCGGCTTGATGTCGCGGTGAAGGATGCCGTGTTCGTGGGCGTGGGCGAGTCCGTCACAGACCGCTTCGACCAGCTGGCCCGCCGTGACTCCGTCCAGGGCCTTGCCGTAGGCGAACTGGTAGAGCGAGCCGCCGGAGACAAACTCCATGATGATGAAGAGCATGCCATCCACCTCACCGAAATCGAACACGCCGATCAGGTTCGGGTGATTGAGCTTCGCCATGGCCTTTGCCTCGGCCTCGAAGCTTTCGCGGAAAGAGGGGTCCGCACCGAACTCCCTGGGAAGAATCTTGATGGCCACCACCCGGTCAAGGGAGCGCTGCACGGCGCGATACACCGCTCCCATGCCTCCCGTGGCGATCAGGCTTTCAATCTCATATCCGGGAAACAACGCCGAGAGCGCCTCCGGATCAGGGGCGGCAAAGGTAGGGGGATGGCTCGGATCGTTCATCATCAGGCGGCAGCGGGGCGATCCTTAGCCAAGGTCAAGAATCTTTCAAGCCAAAGGCTCCCATCGCACGATTATAGGAGATGGCCACCCCGGAACAGAACCATTTCAACCCGCAAGTCGCGCAAGAGTTGCGCTGGTCACCTGTTTTCCACTTGTCAGGATGACTCCATGAACGAAGCCGAACTTTACGCCTCCATCGGTGAAAATGGCATCTCCGGCATGGTGGCCGCGTTTTACCGTCGCATTCGGCACGATGACCTTCTTGGGCCGATGTACCCCTCGGACGACTGGGAAGGCAGCGAGCAGCGCCTGCGGGAATTCCTCTGGTTCCGGCTTGGAGGCGACCCCCGCTATCCTGAAAGCCGTGGGCATCCAAGGCTGCGGATGCGGCACATGCCATTTTCCATCGGAGTGGCCGAGCGCGATCGCTGGCTGAAACTCATGCGGGAGGCCATGGAGGAGGTGGATCTTCCTGCCGCCGCCCAACTGGAACTCGATGCATTTTTCTCCCAGGTCGCGGATTTCATGAGAAACCGGGAGGACTGAGTTCATCGCGGGCAGGGGCGACGAACGAGGCCCCGGGGGGCCGGAGCACCAGCCCTGCTGCCGACGAACGGCTCGGGAAACCAACGGGCAAGCACCGGTCGACAGCCATGGTTGGGAAGGATCGGCTTGGTATGAAACCCGACTTCGCAAACTTCATGAAGAAACCAAGACTACCCGATGATCTCGAAGTTCCGACCCTTCGAACTGACACGGAGTGCTGAAGATTTTCCCTCTGGCAGACCGCCGGACACTCCCTCAGTGTTGCCCGCGTGTCCGAGTTGCCTGTTCATATCTTCCAGACCACCTTTCTCAGCGCCTTCGTCCTGTTTGCCGTGGCCAGCGCCTTCCGGGCGCTGAAATCCAAGCCCACCTCGCTGGAGGAGTCCCCCCTTCAACTGCCCGCCGCGGACTCGGGCGAGTCGCGCTTTGTCGAACTCCCGGCCTCGGTCCTGGTTGAAGCGGCCGCCGAGTCGCCCTACGCGACACCAGCCACCGTTTCCAACGTCCTGCCCGTCCTGCCATCGCTGCCGGCCACCCCGGGGATCGCCACCCGGTATTTCCGAAAACTCGACCTGCTCTGGCTCGGCTTCATTTTCCTGGTCTTCGCCGGTCTGGCGATCGGGACGGTCAAGATGGCAGAGCAGCCCGAGAAGAAAATCGACGCTGCCAACCTGATCACCTCGATCGGGTTCCAGTTCTTCCTCGCCGGCGGCACGATCGGCTTCATGGTCTGGCGGGTCCGACTCGCCACCTGGCTCGGGCTGAAATGGAAGCAATGGCCCTGGGCCCTGCTGATCGCCCCGGTCACCGTCGTCTCGATGTGGATCCTGATGGCCGGCCTCCAGTTCGGTGGCTACATGAAATGGATCGAGTCCCTCGGCGGCGAGGGAGTGCAGGATGCCGTGAAGCTCCTCCAGGACAGCAAGGACCCGGTCGTCCTCGGCCTGATGGCCTTTGCCGCGGTGTTTGTCGCCCCGGTCTGCGAGGAGATCGTGTTCCGAGGCTACTTCTATGCCGCCGCCAAGAAGTTCGCGGGTCCATGGCCCGCCGCGATCTGCTCGGCCCTCGTCTTCGGGGCCGCCCATGGCAACCTTGCAGCCCTGCTGCCGCTGTTCATCCTCGCGCTGGTGTTGGTCCTGCTTTACGAGAAAACCGGATCACTCTGGGCCCCGATCTCCGTCCATTTCTGCTTCAATGGAGCCACCGTGCTGATCCAGGCCATCGCCCGCGCCTACAATCTGACGCTCGATCCCGGGACGTGAAAAAGACCCTCCACCAGCTCGGCGAGGACGCGCTGATCTCGCGGCTCGTTTCCATGATGCCACGCGATCCCGATCCGCTCGCCGGACCCGGTGACGACTGCGCGGTGATCGATCCGGGAAAGGGTCGGCCGCTGCAACTCCTGAAGACCGATGCCATGGTCGAGCGCGTCCATTTCCTGGCCACCGCCCCGCCGCGCAAGATCGGCTGGAAAGCCATCGCCCGCGTCACCTCCGACTTCGCCGCGATGGGGGGAATCCCGGATCGATTCCTCGTCACCATCGCGCTGCCCGCGCACTGGCCGGTCGCCTTCGTCGAGTCGATCTATCGCGGCATGGCCGACTGCCTCAAGGCCTTCGGCGGCACCCTCGCCGGGGGCGAAACCACCCGCGTCCCGGAAGGCTCCGCCGCCATGATCTCCATCGCCGCCACCGGCCTGGTGGAGCGGAAAAATCTCGTCCTCCGCTCCGGCGGCAGGCCCGGCGACCTGATCCTCGTGACCGGCAAGCTCGGCGGCTCGATCACCGGCAAGCACCTCAGTTTCACCCCGCGTCAGGCCGAGTCGCAATGGCTGGTCCAACACGCCAGGCCCAGCGCGATGATGGACCTCTCCGACGGCCTCGCCAAGGACCTCCCGCGCCTCGCCAAGGCCAGCGGCTGCGGCTTCGCTCTGGACTCCAACAGCATCCCGAAAACCAGGGGCTGCACCCTCGATCAGGCCCTCGGGGATGGCGAGGACTTCGAGTTGCTGCTCACGCTTTCCCCGAAGAAATGGCCGCAGCTCGCCGCGAACTGGAAGGATGTGTTTCCGAAGTTATCGCTCACGGTCATCGGCCAGCTCACCGATGCGAGCGATAAGCAAGTCGCTCTAACAGGTGGGTGGGATCCGTTCAAATCCCGATCTGGCCTTTGAGCTGCATGATCTGTAGCCAGGATTCCTCATCAAAGTCTCCTCGCTTCAGTCCAAGGATCTGAACCTCCTCATCTCGATGGAAGCGGATCAGAACAAGCCGCTCCGAATGATTGATCTCCTTCAACTCAGCACGAGGAATGGCCAGCGTTCTCGCGTTTGAAAATCTGATCGTGAGTCTGTCGTCATCGACATCGAGGGAGGAAACAAAGGCCGCTTGCGCCTTCAGAACGGAACTCTGGAGTGCCCAAAAGCAGATGAGGCACATGGGCATGAATCCCCATCTGCGCTCAAACAAGGTGTAAAGCGCAAACGCAAGAAGGAGAGTCGCCAACCCGACCTCCCACCGTTTCATGCGGTATCGCGTCCGGTTCCTGATTCTCACCTGCATCGACTTCAAGGCACCCTTTGAACTCAGGGGTTCTAACCCGCCCCACCCCGGTGTCCATCCCCTTCATTTGACCCAACAACAGGGAAGTGAAGTGCGAGTCCATCCCGCTTCCTCGATCGTGGTGGGACTCATTGAAAGAAATGGATCCTCACAGGATCCGTCCTCGTTGCGGCGTTGCGTGAAAAATCAGAACGGAAGGATTGGATCATTCGGGCGGATCGGCCCCTTGGAATCCCAGCAAACCGGATGAAGCGCAGGATTTTTGTGACAGTCCGCCGGATTTCTCCGTAGTCTGCCGAATGACCTTCAAACTCCTTCCTTTGGTCGCGCTGATGGCGGCGACGGTGGCGCGGGCCGATCAGGCCGCTGAGATGGCCGACAAGGCCAAGGCCTTCATCGGGCTGTTGACGCCGGAACAGAAAGCCAAGGCGCTGTTTTCCTTCGATTCCCCGGAGCGTGACAACTGGGCCTTCATTCCTCAGCCGCGCAAGGGCCTGCCATTGAAGGAAATGACGGAGGAGGAGAAAAAGGCGGGCATCGCCCTGCTGAAGGCGGGCCTCAGCGAGAAGGGCGCGTTGAAGGCCGAGACGATCATGTCGCTTGAGGCCGTGCTGGCCGCGCTCGAGAACGATCCGGTGAAGCGCGATCCGGAAAAATACTTCGTCAGCATCTTTGGCGAGCCCGGCGATGCGAAGGGCTGGAGCTGGCGTTTCGAGGGCCATCATCTTTCGATCAACCTGACGCTGGCTGGCGGCAAGTTGGCCGCGACGCCATCGTTCATGGGCACGAATCCCGGCGAGGTCCGCGAGGGACCGAAAAAAGGCACCCGCGTGCTGGCCGCCGAGGAGGATCTGGCGCGCACGCTGGCCACGACGCTGGCCGAGGCCGGAAAGGCTGTCGTTTTCACCGACAAGCCACCGGCGGAGATCCTGACGTCCGCGCAGCGCAGCGTGCAGCAGTTGGAAACGGTTGGGGTCGATTACAACTCGCTGACCGACACCCAAAAGGATTCGCTGATGAAGGTCGTGAACGAGTACGTCGGCCGCTATCGCAGCATGGTGGTCGAGGCCGAGCTGAAGCAAATCAAGGAAGCCGGGCTTGAGAAGATCCATTTCGGCTGGGCCGGTGGGCTGAAGCCGGGCGAGGCCTACTACTACCGCATCCAGGGCCCGACCTTCCTGATCGAGGCGGCGAACTCCCAGAACAACGCCAACCACCAGCACACGGTGTGGCGCGATTTCAACGGCGACTTCGGCCGCGATTTCCTCGGCGAGCATTTCAAGGACGCCGCCCACTGAGCGGATCCTGCAATTCTCGCTTGGGTTGCGGATCATGCGGCGACTAGGCTAGCCCCCGCCGCATGATCCCGCCGAATCTCAGTGAAAAGCTTCTCGCGTCCGTTTCGCGGGACTTTTTCCGCCCTCTGACCCGACCCTCGGCGGCGATCTACGTCGATTGCGCGGAGCGGCTGGCCGACGAGGCCGGTGAGGCGGGTCGCATCCCGCAGACCGATGCCATCGCGCTGATCCGGGAAATCCTGGCCGCGCATCCGGAGATCGTGCTGGAGGACGACGAGGGAGCCTCCCTGCGCGATGCCCGGCAGCGGGCCGGTCAGATTTTCAACCGCCTCTGCGATGCCCGCTGGATCGAGGACCAGCAGCTCGGCCTGCACGAACGCTGGGCCCTCGTTTCGCCCGGACTACGCCCACTGCTGCGGCTGCTGCGCGAGCTGGCGGAGGATGAGATCGCCGAGCTCAAGACCTTCGCCGACACCGTGCGCGGCGTTTGTGAGACACTCGAGCGCCCCGGCATCCTTGATCCACGACTGCACGATCCCGATCCGTTCCGTGCGACCGTGACCGACGTCAACTCGCGTCTTGAGAATGCCATCATCCAGCTTCACGGCGTCGAGAAACTCATCTCGCTCTTCGACCGCCGCCAGCGTCTCAGCGACTCGCCTGCGGAAACCCTGCGGCTGCTTTATGCGGAGTTCGGGGCCGGTCAGCACATGGTTTGCTACGATGCCCTTCGTAGAAGCGGACTGCTGCCCCGCCTCCAGGTGCTTCGCTCGCTGGTGGCGGAGCGTCGCGATGATCCGCTTTCCAAAGAGCGCCTCGCCCAAGGCCTGGCCGCGCATTACCACTGGGACGAGTCCGAGGCCTATCATCGGGCCGAGAAGGCGCTGCGCGATCTCGAGCACCGGCTTTCCGCGATCCGGTTGGTGGCGGATGCGATCGATGCCCGCATGGCCTCGTTCAACCAGCTTTCGCAGCAACGCTATCGCTACCAAACCGAGCTGCGTGGACGGCGTCCGGAGATCGTGAAGGCCTACTGCGAGGCGGTGAATCTGATGCACGAAGGCACCCGCCTCAGTGCCCTGCGCGAAACCGAGCCCGACTTCACGCCACAGATTCCCGAGGTGAAGTTTTTCTTCGGGCTGGAGTCGCTGGCCCGCACGCGTCGCACCAAGGCTCCGGCCGACCTCACCTTCGGCAGCGACGGCGAGTCGCGCTCGGAATCCGAGGACGACACCCTGGCCGCCCTGCGCGAACGCCAGCGGCTGGCGCTCACCCCGCAGCGGGCCGCACGACTGGTGGCGCGGCTCATGCCGGAAAAGGCTGCCACGATCGCGACCTCGGGATTCGCCGCCGCGGACCTCGACGATATGCTCGATCTGCTGGCCATCGCCGCCTACGACCACGCCGTCACCGCCGACGGTCAGCGGGTGAAATGGCGCATCGACGGACCCGGCAAAACCACCGGCCTCGAACCCGACTCGATCCCGCGTGATCCGCAAGCCGGGTGGCAGATGGAACGCTTCGAAATCTCCCGGCTCTAACCGATTTCCCCAAACATGTCCGATCCCCACTGGCCCCGTTTCTGGTCCGATGTCCCCGAGGACGATCGTCCGGCGATCCGCGAAATCCTTGGCGAGCTTCTCGGGAGGGGCACCCTGCTCGGCAGCACTGGCGCGGGGCGAGACCTCTTCCTGCTGGCGCGAGATCATTACCGCGAGCATCTGGGCGACTACCTTTCGCCGCTCGGGCTGGAGTTGATCGTGGACGATGATTTCTCGCTGCTCCAGGCCCGGCCGCGACCGGAGGCCTGCCACCTGCTTTCCCAGTTCACCAAGGATGAAACCCTGCTCCTGCTCGTGCTGTGGCGCGTGTGGGACGATCACCGCACCAACGAGGCCAGCAGCGCGGTCATTCTAACAGTCGATGATCTGTGGACCCGTTTCCGCAACACCTTCGACAAGATCGACCCGCCGGAAAAGACGCACCTCGACTCGCTGCTGAGCCGTCTGAAACGCCATCGCCTGATCCGCACGCACAAGCCGGAAGGTGCCTCGCAGCTCGGTGAAACCCTGATCGAGGTCCTGCCCAGCCTGCCGCGCGTGATCCCCTTCGACAGCCTAGAATCCTGCCTCGCCCGTGCCGCGCTTTACCAACCTTCCGACGCCGCTGGAACCCCCACCTCCGAAGCCTGACATGCCCACACGCGTCCATCTCAGCCGCATCCTCGCCATCAACTGGTATGGCTACCGGCGTTTCATCGATGTCTCCGGCCTGTCGCTCATCACCGGGGCCAACGGCTCGGGGAAAAGCGTTCTGTTAGACCTGATCCAGTTCGTGATGCTGGGTGAATCGCTCAGCCGTTTCAACAAGGCCGCCGCCGGAGCAGGCAGCGGTCGCTCGCTGCGCGGCTACTGCCTCTGCGACACCAACACGCAGGGCAATGACGGCCAGGAACGCTACCTGCGACCCTCGGGCGTCACACTTGCCGGGCTGGAATTCGTCTGGCCACTGGTGAAGGGCGAGACCACCCCGCGCCGCGAAACCTGGGGCGCGCGCATCGAGTTCGAAGGCCCCACCGCCCGCCCGCGGACCTTGTGGTTCACGGTTCCCGGACGTTTGGAGAGGGAGGATTTCCTCAGCCGCGACCTCGATCCGAACTCGCTGGCCTTCATGGCTGAGGACGAGTTCCGCGTGCACGTGAAGCGCGATCTCGGTGGCGAGGTCTTCGATCGCCAGGCGTCCTACCTTGAGGAAATGGGCTCGCGCAGCCACCTCGGTTTCGACCGCGTGCAGATGACCAAGACGCTGCCGAATTCGATGGCCTTCCAGCCGGTGGAGTCCTTCGAAAAATTCATCCGCGACTATCTGTTGGAGCCCGGACTGCCAGATGTGAAGGCGGTGCGGGCGAGCGTCGATGCCCATCGTCGGGCCCAGGAGCGACTTGAAAAGATGCGCGACCAGCATGCCCGCCTGACGCGGATCAGCGCGAGGCATCACGAGTATCATTCGGCCGATCGCGATGCCCGGGTCCATGCCCACCTGCGCGATGCCCTGGCGCATGAGCAGCGTCGCGAGTTGTTAGAGTCGCGACGGACCCAGCTCGAACAACTGCGCAGACAAAATGCCGAGCAGCATTCCGATCACGAGGCCGCGCTTCAGGAGCGCAACGAGCTCGACGGCCAACTGGCGAAGATCCGGCTCGTCGCAGGAAACGATCTTCAAATCACCCGCCTCGCCGAAGACCGGACGCGGCGCGATGAGGTCGCGCGCGAGCTCGATGGCCTGCGTGAGACCGAGAAGAGCGCCCGGCAGTTTTTACACGACCGCACCCAGCACTGGAAGCAGTGGCTGCGTCTCGCCGCCGACCTCGAACTGGAGGAGCCGGACCCGGCAAGTGATTGGCTGAAGCAGATGCAGGGCGCGGATGAGACCGCTGCCCTCGATGCCGCTGCGAAGATGCCGCGCATCTATCAGACCATCGTCAACGACGCGCGTGATCAACTGCGTCCGATCGAGGAAAGGATCCGCGAGCTGGAGATCCGGGAGACGCGATTGAAGCGCGAGTTGGACGATCTCGATCACAAGGGCAGCGCCGCGCCATCGCCACTGCTCGATGCCCTGAAATCACGCGGGCAGAAGGCTGACGCGCTGGGTCGCGTGATCGAGGTCAAGGCCGAGGCCGAGCCTTGGTGGCCGCTGCTCGAATCGCTGTTAGGGCAGCGTCGCGGTGCGGTGCTGGCGGAGGATTTCAAGGCCGCCTGGGATCAGGCGAGGAGGCTCGGTCACGTCGAGGAGCCACTGGTGCAGACCGAGGAACTCGGCCCGGCCCCAAAGGCAGCGAAGGCGGGAACGATCGCCTCGTTTTTCGACACCAAGCACGTGCTGGCGCGGGCCTACCTGCATCAACTTTACGGCGATCTCGTCGCGGTGGAGAAGGCCTCGCAACTCGATGCTCACCCGCGTGCGTTTTCGAAGGACGGATGGTTGAAGGATCCGCCGCATCGGCAGCATTTCCAGCCCTCGAAGGAATTCACGATCGGCGAGGAAGGCCTGAGGCGTTTGCGGACCCTGCGCCAGGAGGAACTCACGGAGGTCGCCGACGAACTCGGCGGCCTGCAACGCAAGCGCGAGGACTGGCGGACCTTCCTGCATCGCGGCGAACAGTGGACCCTCGACAAAGCCGATCCACCCGCCGGCAGCTCGCGGCTGCGGGACCTGCCGCGACTGCGCAAGGAGCTTGCCCAGCTCGACGAAACGATCCGTCTGCTGGCGACTCCCGAGCGCGAGGAGACGGTCGAGAAACTGCGGGTGCTGGAGAAGACTTTCCAAGGTGTCATCGAGCGCATCGGCCGATTGGCGAACAGCATAGAGAAATTCACCCAGCAGGAGCGCGAACTCGCGGACGGCATCCTCGGCCTGGAGGAAGAAGAGCGCAGCGCGCTGATCCAGCGGCAACTCACCCGCGAGTCGCTGGTGGACGTGCGCGATGCCGAGATCGAGCAGCTGATTTCCGCCGCGCGGGAGCAGTTTCCGAAGTGGCAGCAGCGGCTGGAGGCTGCGGCCGAAATGGCACGCATCCGCCAATACGAAGCCGACAAGGCGCGGCGCGAGCGTGATCTGGAGCGTCGCGCACTGGCCGAGACTCACCCTGAGACTGCCGAGGCCTTTGATCCCGAAGATGAGGACAATGCGAGGTACGATGCGCGTCGTACTGAGTTGGAGACCCACGAGCTGGAAAAATACACCCTCGCCGCAGAGGACGCGCGCAAGGAATGGGAGGACCGCCTCCAGCATCAGGTGCTCGATGTGCTGAAGGAGAAGCTCGACGAAGCGGAGCGGACCAAACGCGAGCTGAACCGCGCGATGGACCACGACATCGGCGGCTGGCGCTACCAGCTTTCCATGAAGGCCGACCGCAGCCACAGTGCGATCTGGACGTTGGTGGACAAGGGCCTGAATCCCGGTCTGGAACTTTTCGCCGCAGGCGCGAAGGAGGAGATCGAGAAGGCCAAGGCCGCGCTGATGATGGCGATCGAGAACGCCGAGGATCCGCGCCATCAGCGGGCGCTCGACTACCGCTACTACCACCACTGGGACATCCAGGCGACCCCCACCGGCAAGGGCGAGGGAGCCGCGATTTCCCTCAACAAGAACGCCAAGAAGCAGAGCGGCGGCGAGAACCAGGCACCGTTCTTCGTGGCCATGCTGGCGGCCTTCCAGCGGGTCTATGACCTCGGCCCGAAAGATCTGCGGAAGAACCTCGGCATCGTCATCATGGACGAGGCGTTTTCGAAGCTCTCCGGCGACCGCATCGACTCCTGTCTCGCACTCGCGCGAAACTTCGGCCTGCAGCTGATTATGGCCTTCCCCGAAGACCGTTTGCCAACGATGATCCAGCATGCGGAAACCGTGGTGCAGTGTCGCGTGGACCGCAGCTACGACGACAAGTCCGGGCAGATCACCAACATTGAGAACTGGGTGGTGAAGGTTGATCGCGACAAGCTCGTTGAGGCCCTGTCATGAAGCATCCAGGCTGGCTCCTCGAACTGCAGCGCCAATGGCAGGCAGCCAGGGGCCGGCGGATCGCGGGGAGCAGTCGCGCTTTTTCACGAAGCTGGGTCAAGCTGCTGGAGGACTCTGGTGTTCTAACAGCCGAGGATCAGGCGACCGCCGCGCGTGAGGCGGAGAGGCTTGAGAAAGAGGGGCGACTGGTCCTGAAACGTCACCGCTATCGCCGCTACCTGATCGAGGGTCTGTCGGTTCCGTTGGATCAGGAGGCCTGGCTCACCGATCTGTTAGGGATCAAGACCGCGGTGGAACGGCAGCGGGAGGCACTCGTGGTGGTCGGGGAGTTTGCATCGCGAACTCATGCACGCTTTCCCGGGGAATGGTCGGCGCTTTGTCAGGGATTGGAGGATCGTTTCCGGAGCGGCCGTTCGTGGCGACCCTTTCACTGGTCGAAACCTGAAGCCCTTCGGCATCTGCTGGAGGTCTTATGGAATCTCAGCGGCCGCGACTGGGAGACGGGCACTCCGATCCGCGCGGCGAGTGTGGAGGTGGGGCTGGATTCGAAGGGCCTTGAACGTCATGCCCGGACCTTTGAGTCGGGGCTTTCACGGCTGCACGGCGCTCCAGTTTCGCTGAAGTCGCTCGGACTCGTGGCCGGGGATTCATTCGTCGAGCTGAGTGGTCCGGTGTGCCTACATTTTCCGGATGGGTCGAGTCATGACTTCGAGGGTCTGAAGCATCCGATCCTGTCGGCCGCCGATCTTGCGCGCTGCACTCACCTCACAACGCGGGCAAAGCGACTGCTGAGCATCGAGAACCGCAAGACCACCTTCCGGCAGTTCGCGGCGGCGAATGAGGATGGAAGCACCTTGATCGCCACGACCTCGTTTCCCACTCCGGCCCTCCGCGAGTTTCTGAGAAAGCTTCCGCAGAACCTGCCGCATCATCATTTCGGCGACACCGATCCGGCAGGCTGGCAGATTCTGGAGAAACTGCGCGAGGCCAGTCCGAAGCCGGTTTCCGCTTTCTGGATGAGATGGAGGGCCGCCTCCGGAAAGGTTCCGCTGACGCCATATGACCAGAAGCTGCTGCCGAGACTTCTGGAGTCGGCGCTTCTAACAGATGTGCGTGGTGAGCTTGAGAGGATCGCCTCGAAGGGAGATCGGGGCGATTTCGAGCAGGAGACTCTGGGTGCGCCCGATCTAACAGGCTGGCCGTTTTTCAAGGATCACTCGTAGGCCACGACCACGCGATAGAAGGCCTTCGAGAGGTTCAAGGTGACGGGAACTGAGACGGGCAATCCGCTGCCACTTTGGACGAGGATATTGTTCCATTGGGAAAGATTGGTGCTGCGCTGCACGGTGTATCTGCGGCCTGTTAGAGTCTGGAAGGTGAAGGCGGACTGGCCAGGAGACGTGCCAACGAAGGAAGGGCGGTAGATCGAGGTGGCGTCGAGTGGACTGGTGCCGAAAAGCAGCTCATCGGCATCGGTTTGCAGGTCGTTGTCGTCGTCGGGGTCGGTGAGGTCGGGGATGCCGTCCTGGTCGGTGTCGGCGAGGAAGGTGACGCTGAGATTGTCGAGTGCGATGCCTTGGGGAGCCGCGGGCGCGGTGATGGTTTGGCCCGGATTGATCGCTCCCGGTGAGTGGGGAAGATTGCTGAATTTCACCCACGAGAACGACTGTGGAGAAGTGTTCGAGCCGCTTAATCCGAGAGAGGACTGCCCCACCGCATCCGTGCCAGGCTGAGAAACCCCGATGTCGGCGAACACCCAACCGCTTGCCACGCCAGCAGTGCCAACGAAGGTTCCTTCGTAAGAAATGGTCTGGGTGACGACGCCACCGACCACGAGTGCCAGGCCATCAGGACTCCCGTTCTGAATGCCGGAGATGAGCTTGGAATAGAACGTGTGCCCACCGCTGGTCGTGCCTTGGGTGAAGGTGCTCAGAGCATGGGCGCTTCCATAAGCCGCTCCATCCGCGCCGTTGTAGAGCAGCAGGCTGATATCGCCGGGAACTCCGGTGAACTTCGAGCTCACCGCGATTTCCACGAACTCGCCGCTATCGGTACTGCTGTTGTCGTAGTGAAACTCGTTGATGAAGACATCCGGCGAGGTGATTCCGCTGGGCCCTGGCGCGAAGGTGAAGCGGAGGCTGAAGGCACTTTCAGGTGGAATCGAAAGCCCGGTGAGGACGGCGGATCGTGAGACGGGAGAGCCTCCAGCCACGGCTCCCGAGGGAAGCTGGGTCGAAGCGGTGAAGTCGAGGGCAGGAATGGGGGTCGCGACGCCGTTCACCACCAGTTCGGCCTTCAGCGTTTCGGGCCTTCCTGCGGAAACCGCGCGCCATTGCTCGGCGGTGAAGTCGATCTGAAGGGCTGTTAGAGAATGATCGCTGTCATTGATGAAGGCCGCCGTGGAAATGACGGGCGAGCTGTTGAGGAGCACGCCGATCGAGCCATCGGGACCACTGCCATACGATCTGAGGCCACTCGTGGTGGAGGAGCCTTCATCATTTCCCAGCCAGGCGGCTCCGGAAGTGACCCAAGGCGAGGGGTCGCGGCTGCCATTGAATCCGGCGAACGATTCCGAGATCGTTTGCCCGGGAGTCGTGAAGGCGTAGGGCGCATCGGCGTCGATCACCTGCAGCACGGCATTGACCGGGTCATAGCCCACCGCCTCGAAGGTGAAGGTGACCGCACGACTGCCCTGGGCCACGTAGTCGCGTTCGGCGGTGACAGTGATGAAGCCGGAGGTCGATCCAGCCGGAATCAGGATGCTGTTGGCGGACAAGGTCAGCGCGGCAGGATCGTCCGGCGTAACACTGACGGTGAGAGGGAAGGTCAGGGCGGAAGGCAGGGTGACCTGGATGCTGGCGGAGGTGGCCGAGCCCTCGGCAAGGCTGGTGGGGGAGGCAGAGGCTGTTAGATTCGGATAGTCCTGGTCGAGCTCAAGGTCGGCGAAGACCGCGTAGTGGTCGGAGGCAAGGGCACTGGTGGTGGCGGCCAGGGGGGATCCGCCCTTGGGGAGTCCGACGTTGTTGGAGGTGTCCAAGGTGGAGTTGTAAACCTCGGTGGCATGCGGACGGCCGGCGATGGCGGAGGAGACGAGGAGCAAGTCAAGCGTGGGGCCAGTGGTACGAGAGGTATCGTAGGTGCTGGGAGAGCCGTTGAGCTGGAGGGCGCTGAGCTTCGTCGGAACGTTGTTGGAGAAGTAGGTCAGCGGATTGGTCGAGTAGGTGATCGGAAAGGGGAGGTCCGCGCCGAGCGAGAAGGTGGATGGCAGTCCGGTCGGCAGGGCGGTGAAGGTGCGGTTGGTCGAGGACGGGTTGAAGTCGCCGAGGAGGATGAAATTGTCGTCGTTGGTGAGGCCCTGCGAGGCGAAGTAGCCGGCCACACGCTTCATTTCCACGGCGCGACGGAACCTGTCCTCGGGAGTGGTTCCGGATTTCAGATGAAGGCCGAGGATGACCGGGTCGCGCGTGGTGCCGGGGATGTCCACCTTCACCACCGGGAAAAGGCGGGTGATTTCCTTGGCCCCGGGAGGCGAACCCACTGCGGCGGTGGAGAGAAATGGATAGCGGGACAGGAAAATGACCCGCAGGCTGGTGTCGAAGGCGTTCGTGGTCGGGGCCACATAACTGTATCCATAGCCAAGGCTGGCGGCGAGGGCGTCGACGTCGTCCGGCGCGCCCGCGACATCGGTGCTGTGGATTTCCTGAAGCGTGACGACATCCGCATTGAGGCGGGCGAGCACGTCGCGGACCTTATCATGATCGGGCCCGCCGGGATTGCCGATGCCGTAGTCGAAGTAGGTGGGACCTCCATCGGGTGGGATCACCAGGTGGGCGCCGACGTTGTAGGTGGCAAGCCGGAAGCCGACGCCCTGGGAAAGAGGCGCCAGCAGCAACAGTGGAAGGAGGATGCGTGCAAGATTCAAGGAATGAAGCCTAGCGTCAATCGCCGACCTTTTCCATGCCGGATTTCGGGCGGGATCGACCTGATGAAAAACGCGATTGTCCGGAGCATCGTTGGACGTAGGGTAGGGGAGCTTCCGAAAAGTTGCATGAAAACCTTCCGATCCCTCCTTTTCCTAGTCTGCTCCCTGAGTGCCTGTTTGGTGGCTGAGTCCGATGCCGTTGAGGCGACGGGAAAGAAGATCGTCTTCGTCGCCGGTCGCCCAAGCCATCCTCCGGGCCAGCATGAACACCGGGCCGGCAGCCTGCTGCTTTCTGATCATCTGAACAAGAGCGGCCTCCCGGTCCAGGCGGTGGTCACCGAAAACGGCTGGCCCGCGGACGAGTCGGTTTTCAAAGGCGCAGCGGCGGTGGTGATCTACTCCGATGGTGGAGGGGGTCATCCGGCACTCCAGCATCTGGAATCCTTGAAGCGCCTTGCCAAGGAGGGCGTTGGCCTTGGCTGCATCCACTACGCGGTGGAGATTCCGAAAGGCGAGCCGGGTGACACCTTCGTCAGTCTGCTGGGTGGGTATTTCGAGTCGAACTGGTCGGTGAACCCCCACTGGACCGCTCATTTCAAGCTGCCGGAACATCCGATCGCCCGAGGTGTGGTGGACTTCAGCATGCTCGACGAGTGGTATTTCCACATGCGCTTCCCGGAGCAGATGAAGGGGGTCACCCCGATCCTGTCCGACGTCCCTCCTGCGGAAACCATGTCACGCCCGGATGGCGCTCACTCCGGGAATCCGACAGTGAGGGCCGCTGTCGCAAACAAGGAACCCCAGCACGTGATGTGGGCATTTGATCGCTCCGAATCGGTCGGAAAGGGCCGCTCTTTCGGCTTCACCGGCGGGCATTTCCACCGGAACTGGCAGAACGACAACCACCGCCGCGTGGTGCTCAACGCGATCCTCTGGATCTCCGGCCTCGAGGTGCCATCGGGAGGAATCGTTTCCAAAACGCCGACCGACGCCGAGATGCAGGCCAACCTCGACCAAAAGAACTGAACCCAACAACACTCATGGAACGCAGGGAATGGATGAAAGTCATGGCACTCTCACTCGGCGGCTCGCTCGCCTTGCCTGAGAGCGTCTTCGCGCAAATGGCCGCGCCGCTTGATGTGGCGAAGCTGAAGTTCTTCTCCGAGCCTCAGCGCAAGCTCGTCGGGGTGATCTCGGAAACGATCATCCCGCGGACGGATACTCCGGGCGCGATCGACGCCGGCGTTCCCGGGTGGATTGAACTGATCGTCCAGGACTGTTTCAATGAAGCGGACCAGAAGCTGATCACCGACGGTCTGACCGCGATCGAATCCCTTTCCGCCACGGCATTTCAGAAGCCATTCGCGGAGCTCAGCACCGAGCAACGCATCAAGCTGCTCACCGCGCTGGAGCAGGAGTCGAAGAAGGAAAACGGTGGCCAGGGCAGCTTCATCCGGAAGTTCAAGGACCTCACCAAGTTCACCTACGCCAGCTCCGAAGAGGGCGCGACGAAAGCCTTCGACTTCCAGCTCGTCCCGGGCCGCTGGGAACCCGCCATGCCCTTGAAACCCGGCCAGAAGGCCTACCCGATCTGAACCCTTTCCGCCATCACCCATGAACCTCACTCTCAAAGGCAAGGCCGAACACACCTTCGATGCCATCGTCGTCGGCTCCGGCATCTCCGGTGGCTGGGCCGCCAAGGAGCTTACCGAAAAGGGTCTCAGGACCCTGGTGCTCGAACGCGGTCGCGACGTCGAGCACATCGCCGGCTACACCACCACCAACTCCGCGCCCTGGCAGCTTCAGCACCAGAACATGACCTCACGCGACATGCTCGCGAAGCAGAAGGTCCAGAACCGCACCGGCTACACCGTCAAGCCCGGCCACGGCCAGTACTTCGTCAACGATCTCGAGCATCCCTACATTGAGGAAAAGCGCTTCGACTGGATGCGCGGCTATCACAAGGGCGGCCGCTCGATCACCTGGGGAAAACAATCCTACCGGCTCAGTCCGATCGACTTCGAGGCCAACGCCAAAGAGGGCATTTCGATCCCCTGGCCGATCGGCTACAAGGACCTCGCTCCCTGGTATGACTACGTCGAACGTTTCGCCGGGATCAGCGGCTCGAAAGAGGGTCTCGACATTCTGCCCGACGGCATCTTCCAGCCTCCGATGGGACTCACCCCTGTCGAACTCGATCTGAAAAGCGCGGTCGAAAAGAAATGGTCCGGCCGAAAGGTCATCCCGGGACGCGCCGCCCATCTCACTGCACCCACCGAGGAGCAGCTCAAGCTCGGTCGCGCCTCCTGCCAGTATCGCAATCTCTGCATGCGTGGCTGTCCGTTCGGCGCTTATTTCAGCAGCCAGTCCGCCACCCTGCGGGCCGCCGAGCTGACCGGAAAGATGACCCTGCGGCCGCACTCGATCGTCCACTCGATCCTGTTCGACGATGAAACGAACAAGGCCGTCGGCGTCCAAATCATCGATGAACTCACGATGGAGACCACCGAGTTCTTCGCGAAGATCATCTTCCTGAATGCCTCGACCATTCCCTCGACCTCGATCCTGATGAACTCGAAGTCGAAGCGCTTCCCCAACGGCATGGACGAGAGCGGTTCGCTCGGCGGCTACCTGATGGACCACCACCTCGGCGTCGGGGCCGGCGGCATCCTGGAGACCCATCCCGACAAGACCACCTTCGGGCGACGTCCGAATGGCTTCTACATTCCGCGTTTCCGCAACCACACCGAGAAGCCGAACCAGGACTATCTCCGCGGCTACGGCTATCAGGGCGGCGGCCTGCGCCAGGGTTGGTCGCGGCAGATCGATGGCTTCGGCGAGGACTTCAAGAAGGAGTTCACCTCTTTCGGCCCGTGGTCCCTCTACATGGGTGGCTTCGGTGAATGGCTGCCCTATGAGGACAACCGCATCTCGCTGCACCCCGACAAGAAGGACAAATGGGGACTGCCGCTCGTCGTCGCGAACGCCGGCTACAAGGACAACGAGGTCCGGATGCGCATCGACATGAAGAACGACGCCATCGAGATGCTCGAGGCCCTCGGCGCGAAGAACATCACCAGCAACAACGACGCGCCCTCGCTCGGATTGGGCATCCATGAAATGGGAACCGCACGCATGGGCAGCTCCCCGAAGGAGTCCGTGCTCAATCCGCACAACCAGGTCTGGGGCGCGCCGAATGTCTTCTGTACCGATGGCTCGGCGATGACCTCCGCCGGTTGCACCAATCCTTCGCTGACCTACATGGCCCTCACCGCCCGCGCGGTGGATCATGCGGTTTCGGAGATGAAGAAGGGGAATCTCTAACAGGATCCACCGGTTCGCCTGAGCAGCAGGAGCCGTGTGCGTGGAAACAGTCCACGCACCAGCTCCTGCCATCGATCCTTGCCGAGGGTTCACCTCCGCACCCGGCGCAGACGGAATCGTCGTCTCCTGTCGGCCCATCCGTCATGGCCACAACCTGACGGATCCCCGAAAGGCGTGCAACCATTCCACCGTCCGCGTGTTCCTCCCTCATCATGAAACGGCTCCTGCTTTCCTGCCTGCTTTCCGCGATGCCCCTTCTGGCGAAAGAGACCATCAGTTACGATCCGCTCAAGGTCGAGGAGGGCGAGGTCATCTCAAAGACCTTCGAGGTGAAGGATTCGAAACGCGATCGGGTGCTGCCGATCCGTGTCTACCTTCCGAAGTCGGACAAGCCCGCGCCCGTCATCCTCTTTTCCCACGGCCTCGGCGGCTCGCGCGACAACAACCCCTATCTCGGAAATCACTGGGCCGCGCGAGGATATGCCGTTGTCTTCGTCCAGCATCCCGGCAGCGATGAAAGCGTGTGGAAGGACACGCCCGGACTCCAGCGCATGGCTGCGATGAAGAAGGCCGCCTCCGGAGAAAACTTCCTCGCCCGCAATCAGGACATCCCCCTTGTCCTCGACTCGCTCAAGATATGGAACAGTGAGAAGGATCATCCGCTGAAAGGCCGCCTTGATCTTGAGCACGTCGGCATGTCCGGCCATTCGTTCGGTGCCGTCACCACTCAGGCGGTTTCCGGACAGGCCTTTCTTGGAGGAAGAACCAACTTTCTCGAACCGCGCATTGATGCCTCGGTGATGTTCAGTCCCAGCCCGCCCCAGGCAGGCGATCCGGCCACCGCCTTCGCCGCCATCAAGATCCCCTGCCTGCTGATGACCGGCACGCTTGATGACAGCCCGATTGGAAATTCCAAACCAGAGGACCGCCTCAAGGTTTACCCAAACCTCAAGCAGGCCCCCGCCTGGCAGGTCGTTTTCGACAAGGCCACTCACATGAGTTTCGGCGAACGCGAAAAGACCGGACTTGCCGCCTTCCGCAGCAACAGCGATCCCCGCTATCACAAGGCCATCCTCGCCCTTTCAACCGCCTTCTGGGACATGACCCTGAAAAGCGACCCCGCCGCCAAAGCCTGGCTCAATGGTCCGGACGCGAAATCGGTGCTCGTCCCCGAGGACAAGTGGGAGCGGAACGGGAAGTAAGATCCTGGTTTCTGAGAGGCTGTCCGAAAAACTGAAGCTTGTGATCATGTCCGCCATCTCTCTCCGCAGAGACACCGAGGAAGCGCCGAGGTTGATGGAGAATTCCGATGAATCAGGTTCAGCGACCTCATTTTTCCCTGCGACTCTGCGGAGAACGGGCCCTCCTATCGCTGTGGGGAAGGAGTGATCAGGCAGGCTCTGAGACAATTGAGGTTGGCCATGGTTTTCCCTATCCAACGCCTGGTCTGCCAAGGACGGCATTCCGCCATGAAAATCCTGTTCCTATTGCTGGCCTCCTTTTCCGTCGCCGCGGCGACCACGGTGAATTGGGTCGATCATGCCTGTCCAATCTGCGGGACGGTTTCGGTCACCATGCAGCTCGGAAGCTATCATCAGTTTGGAGAGCCTGCCCACGATCTTTCCGATTCCCCTGGGTTTTCCTTTCACGGCGTCGACATATGTCCGAACGACCTGTTTGCCTCCTGGCAATCCAACTGGGACAAGGTCGATCCGGCGGACAAGGCGAAACTGTCCGAATTCCTCAAGCAACCCTGCGTCGATCTAACAGCACAAGAGAAGGCCATTGTCGGGGATCATCTCGAGGAGTTGAAACTGAGTCGCTGGTGGGAGGAACTGTGGGCGAGAAGCTGCGACGAGATCCGCAAGCCGGATCCCCGCCATCGTTGGCGCAGGGCGATCGCCATGAATCACACGGGTCTCGTGGCGACCTCCGACTGGGAGAAGAAGCTCGCCGCCCACTATCGCGAGCAAGCCATCATCGAACTGAAGGCGGCCACGACCTCATCATGGACCACCGATGTCGAAAAGCGCATTTCCAGCTATCTTGAGGCGGAGCTGACCCAGCAGGCGGGCAAGGTGGATGAAGCCAAAGCGCTGTTCCGCAAGGTCATCTCCCATGAGAAGACCCTGCCTCCCAATGAGGATTTTGCATGGATTGCGAGCTGGTCTGGGGATCAGCTCGCCTTGATCGACAAACCTCAACCAACGCTCCAGCCGGATTCCCAAGTGGCCCTCCCTCCCTTGCCCACGCCCGGGAACGATGCCCCGCCTACGGTTGCGGAGACTGGCTCGCCGGCACCCAAACCCATGGGCAAAGAGGAAGCCTTGAATGAGATCAAGACCGCAAGGTTCTTGAATCGAGACGATATCCTTGATTCACAGGATCCCGAAATCATCAAGGCCCTGGACGAGCGGATTCAACGCCTGCGTCAAACCAAAGCAACGGGAGGTTGGGATTGGGCGAGACAACACGAAATCAGATCCTTCGAGGCGGTGACGCGAGGAAAGAAGCTGCTGCAAGTCCCTGTTCGGTGAGTCTGCTCCCAGCGATCCCCTCCTTTGGCTCTTGCCTCTTCCGCGATCCTTCTCTCTTCTTCCGGCGCATGTCTGAAATCCTCACCGCCGACCTCCTGGCGCTCGACACCGATGGCCTGAAAAGCCGTTTGTCGAAGCTCAGGAGGTATCTTTGACGTCCCGACCCTCGAATACGAAATCGCGAACCTCGAGGAATCGATGGGCTCGCCGGAGTTCTGGAACGATTCCGACAACGCCAAAGCCGTCAGCTCCAAGGCAGCGGCGATGAAGAAGAAGCTGGAGGGCTTCCTGAAGCTCGAAAAGCGCGTCGGCGACGTGGAGGAAGGCATTTCCCTGGCCAAGGAATACGACGACCGCGAAATGGCGCTCGAAGCCGTGGCCGAGTTCGAATCCGTCGGCAAGGATCTCGAGTCCTACGAGCTGCTGACCCTGCTCGACAAGCCGAGCGACATTTCCCCCTGCTACCTCATCATCCAGGCCGGAGCCGGCGGCACCGAGGCTTGTGACTGGGCGCAGATGCTGCACCGCATGTACACCCGCTGGGCGGAGCGTCATGGATACACCGTGGAAACGCTCGACTGGCAGGACGGCGACGGCGCGGGCCTGCGCAGCGCCACCATCAAGATCACCGGCGACTACGCCTAC
The DNA here is from genome assembly GCA_027485995.1 of Verrucomicrobiaceae bacterium. GTDB lineage: Bacteria > Verrucomicrobiota > Verrucomicrobiia > Verrucomicrobiales > Akkermansiaceae > Luteolibacter. The sequence continues at coordinate 27 of JAIXPW010000018.1, read as the reverse complement.
GGCTATCTGAAGAGCGAACGCGGCGTG
>JAIXPW010000117.1 GCA_027485995.1 Verrucomicrobiaceae bacterium | reverse complement strand
GACCTCACGATCATGTACGCCTGCATCCGGGCCGGGGTCGATTACCTCGACACCGCGAACTACGAACCGAAGGACGTCGCCAAGTTCGAATACTCCTGGCAGTGGGCGCTCCAGGACCAGTGGCTTTCCGCCGGTCGCTCCGCCCTGCTCGGCTCCGGTTTCGACCCCGGCGTGACCAACGTCTTCACCGCCTGGGCACTGAAGCACCACTTCGACGAGATCCACACCCTCGACATCATCGACGTCAACGGCGGCAACCACGGCAAGGCCTTCGCCACCAATTTCAACCCGGAGATCAACATCCGCGAGGTCACCGCCGAGTGCCGTCATTGGGAAAACGGCGAGTTTGTGGAAACCGCCCCGATGTCGAAGCACCAGGCCTTCACCTGCCCGCAGGAAGTCGGCACCTATGAAATCTACCGCATGTATCACGAGGAGCTCGAATCCCTCGTGAAGCACATCCCCACCATCAAACGCGCCCAGTTCTGGATGTCGTTCTCGCCGAACTACCTCAAGCACCTCGAAGTGCTCCAGAACGTCGGCATGACCCGCATCGACCCCGTCGTTTACAACGGCGTCGAAATCATCCCGCTCCAGTTCCTCAAAGCCGTCCTCCCCGACCCCGGCGACCTCGGCAAGTCCACCAAGGGCAAGACCTGTATCGGCAACGTCATCACCGGCATCAAGGATGGCCAGCCGAAGGCGATCTACATCTACAACATCTGCGACCACGAGGCCTGCTTCGCGGAAGTCGGCTCGCAGGCCATTTCCTACACCACCGGCGTCCCGGCCATGATCGGCGCGAAGATGATGCTGGAAGGAAAATGGCGGAAGCCCGGCATCTGGAACATGGAGCAATATGACCCCGATCCCTTCATGGCCGACCTGAACGAGCATGGCCTACCCTGGCAGTTCATCGAGCTCACGCCCGAGCAGGCAGCGGCTTTCCAGGTGGCTTGAGAGGAAGAGGATTTAACCACAAAGGGCACAGAGAACACAAAGGATTAGGGCGTTTGATTCATGAAGACTTCCGGATACTTGACCCCGGTTCGGATCGTCTTCTGGGTGGTGATGCTCTCCATGATCAGCGCCATCGCGTTTTGGGTGGACAGTGTGATTCGTCCCCGTTTCCCACACCTCAACACCGATCGGGCTGGTTGCGTAATCCAGCAGCGTAACGTCCAGCAGGCAGTCCGAGCGTATGCAGCCATAAACTCCCTAAAACCCGGCGACCCGATCGACTGGACCAAAATCATAGGACCGGGCAACTTCATTGAGAAAGTGCCCAGTTGTCCTGTCCATGGACCTGGTGCCTATTCCTACACCACCACGATTCCTCCTATCGGAACTCTCGTCGCCCCCTGCAAAGACCCGGCGCACAAGCCAAGTGGCACCGAGGATTGGTAACGGGCACACACCAAAAGGCTCGGAACTCTTTTCCATGCCTTCGATGTTCAATGTTGGACGTTCGATGTTCGATGTTTGATTTCGATGTTCATCTCGCGCTCTTGAATCTCCGGCGGAGAGAACGCAATAGCAGCCCCCCAAGCAAACACCCCAGCGCATACGGCGGGAAGTCGGCCCAGATGAAGGTATTACCCAAAATCAGCCGGCCCGGCCAGGTTGCGCGGATCTCGAGGATGAATGGCGCTTGCCAAAGTTGCAGAAACTCGACGGCACAGGAAAAGGCGAACACTGCTACCGCGCATTTCATGAGGGAAAGCCTTGGAAACAAGAACGCGACTCCGAACATCAGAAGAATCTGATACGCCAAACTTCCCCCGATGTCCTGAAGCAGCGGCGCCTTCAATCCCTTGGAAAAACGCACGAAGTATCCGAGCGGAATGATGCAAACCATGCCCACCAACAGGGCAAGGCGGTAGGGTTTGCAGCGAAGGGTGTCGGCATCCATGGGCTTAGTGATGGCAGGGTGAGGGAGTGATTCCGATGAGGGTCTGATGAAATTCCTGTGATCAGTGTCGAAGGCGCACAAGCAGGTGAAACCGAAGGCTGGTAGCAAAAGAGAAACAACATTCCCTACATGCGGCTTTCCTCAATCAGACCACAGCGCAAAGCCAAGCCAACCACTCTTCATGAATTCAGACGAATCCACCTTTTCAACCTCTTCAAAAGCCCGAGTCTACAACGGAGACAGGATTCTCTCAATTGCCACCTACCTTGGAATGGGAGTATTTTTCGGGATGATCGTGCTGATCGCGATCTTTGTGCTGCGTTCGCCCTGTACTTCAGCAAAGCCCAGTCAGGTAAACGCCGACTTCAAATCGATGGAGAACGCACTGGACATGTATAAGATCGAAGGCGGCAGATACCCGACCACGGCTCAGGGTCTGAAGGCGCTCGTTGAAAAGCCAGTCAGCGAACCATTACCGGCTAAATGGCAGCAGATCATGATAACCGAGCCCCTGGATCCGTGGAAAACTCCCTACGGCTACAAGTTTCCCGGGCAAAAAGACCCAACAAAGCCGGAACTCATTAGCGCCGGACAGGATGGCACTTTCGGAAACGAGGACGACGTCAGCAGCCAGGACGAGTGATCGTGGCGGCGCTTTCCAAGCGCACTGCCTCTTTACCCACCAAGGCGAATGAAATCCTCTGACACGGCTCGATCTCTACCGAATCACCTTGCCCAACAAGCCGATCATCTGCTCCGCCGCAGCCTTTCCGGTTTCGAGAACTTCATGGTGATCCAGGGCATTCGGCGTGATGCCGGAGGCCCAGTTGGTGAGGCAGGAAAAGGCGGCGATCTTCAGGCCGAGTTGGCGGGCCTGGATGGCTTCCAGCACGGTGCTCATGCCAACGGCGTCCGCGCCCATGGTCCGGAGCATGCGGACTTCGGCAGGCGTTTCATACTGCGGTCCCCGTAGTCCGGCATAGACGCCTTCGTGAAGAATGGTGCCGCTTTCCTGGGCAGCAGCCCGGAAGATGGACCGCCACTCGGGATCGTACGTGGTGGTCATGTCGATGAAGGTCGCGCCCGACAGCGGCGTGGTGCCGGTGAGGTTGAGGTGATCGGAAAGCATCATCCACGTGCCCGGCGCGAAGTCGGGATGGAGGGTCCCGGCAGCGTTGGTGAGGATGATCCGATCAATCCCGGCCTGCGCCATCCAGCGGACCCCGGCAGTGATGGTGGCGGCATCGTGGCCCTCGTACAGGTGGACACGCCCCTGCATGATGATGACCGGGGCACCCTTGAGCTTTCCAATCAGGAAACGTCCGGCATGACCCGGCACCGAGGAAACCGGCAGCCCTGCTTCCGCAAAGCCGACGGATTTTTCCACGTCCACGGCATCAGCCAGCGGGCCAAGTCCGGAGCCGAGGACGATGCCGGTCATGGCAGTCAGGAGTTCATGAGGGATTCGATCTCGTCGGCCTCGATCGGGATCTTGCCCATGAGGTCGAAGTTCTCGTGCTTGCCGATCAGGAAGTCATTTTCAAGACGCACGCCGAGCCCTTCCTCACGGATGTAGATGCCCGGCTCAATGGTGAAGACCATGCCCTCGGCGAAGGGTTCGTTCGGCGGTGCGACATCGTGGACGTCGATGCCCATGTGATGGGAGGTGCCGTGCATGAAGTACTTTTTAACCAACGGCTTGTCCGGTCCCTGCTCCTTCGCCGCCTTCGCGTCGATGAGACCCAGACCAATGAGTTCGCCTTCCATCAGCTCGATGACCTGCTTCTGATACTCCATCGGCGTGTTGCCGGGACGAAGCAGGCCGTTGGCACCACGCAGCACACGAAGCACCGCATTGTAAACGTCACGCTGGCGCTTGGTGTAGCGACCGCTGACCGGGATCGTGCGGGTCAGGTCGGAAGCCCAGCCGGCATACTCCGCCGCCACATCGAGCAGCACGCAGTCGCCCGCCTGGCAGATCTTGTCGTTCTCGACGTAGTGAAGCACACAGGCACCCTTTCCTCCCCCGATGATCGGGCCGTAGGCAAAGCCGCGCGAGCCACGACGGACGAACTCATGAAGCAGCTCTGCCTCGATCTCCCACTCGCCGACGCCGGGTTTCACAAAGCCGAGGATGCGACGGAATCCAGCTTCGGTGATGTCGCAAGCCTTCTGGATGAGATCGATCTCGACCGGGTCCTTGATCATGCGGAGCTGGTGCATCAGCAGCGCGAGGCGCTCATAGCGGTGCAGAGGATAGCGGGACTGGCACTGCTTGATGAAGCGGTCATTCCGGGTCTCGACCACCACGGCGGCGCGGAGGTGCTCGTTGGTGTGCAGGTAAATCTGGTCCGCCTGCGGCACGAGGGTGTGGAGCATCGACTCGAAGGTGTTTGACCACTCGATGCGCTCGATCCCGGAGGCCGCGCGAGCCTGCTCCTTGGTGAGCTTGTCACCTTCCCAGATCGACATAAGCTCGCTGGTCTCCTTGACGAAGAGGATTTCGCGCTGCTTCGGATCCTTGGCATCCGGCATCAGGACCAGGATGGTTTCCTCCTGATCGATTCCGCTGAGATAAAGGAGGTCCGCGTTCTGTTTGAAGCTCATGGATCCATCCGCATTGGTCGGATAGATGTCATTGGAATGAATGATCGCGATGCTGTTCGGCTTCATCAGCGAACGCAGGCGGTTTCTATTTCTGACAAAAAGCTGGGAATCGATCGGTTCGTGACGCACGGGAAGGACTGAAGCGAAAGGTTGGGGATACGGCAATCCGTTTTAGAAAGGAAAAGCGGGGTTCGACTGAGAAATCATTTCAGGCGAGACAGGCCTGAAACGGCCTTGGAGTCAGCGATTCAGATCGCATTGATGAATTCGACTTTCATGAGTCATTACGCCGTGAATGCGGGGCTGTGTTGTTTTTGAATACACTTCGATCTCAGCAGCCCTGGCGGAAAGGCCTTGCTGGATTCAGCCGCGATCGCCTTCCACCACTCCGACCTGATCGACGATGATCGAATCGAAGGGCTCAAGCTGCAGGTTCTTGACCTCCTGTTTCCGGAAATCGAGCAAGGTGGTCTTCCCTTTCCGGATCAGCCGGATGTTCCGCCCGCCGAACTCATCGCGATCCCCGGCCGCCTGAATGGCTTCCAACAGGGTCATCGTCTTGCGGAATGGGATCGGACCGGCTCTGCGGACGCGACCTCCGACGCTGATCTTGGGATCCTGGCCTTCCGGATCAGCGACCTGCATCTCCACCTCGATTGCCGGTCGCGCATAGATGCCCGCCTCCCGATAAGCCTTTTCCGCTGAACGAGCGAACTGCTCTGCGCTCAGACCTTTGGCAGGGACGGGAGTTTCCAACAGAGGCAATCGCACGCCACCACTTTCTCCGACGCGATACAACCCGTCGATCTTCGCCTGCTCCTCTGAAGGCACGCCACGAAGGGTGAGTTTCATCGCATTGCCGGGTTCGATCCCCGCAATGGCATTGGAAAGGGTCAGCAGGCACGTCAGGGAGAGCAGGAGATTTCGTTTCATGACGCCCGTCATGGTCACAGAATTTAACTTTGTGTCAAAAAGTTAATACCTCAGCAGTTGCTCTTCTCGAAAAAACAAGCGATCTTGAGGCCATGAATTTGCCGAGGCTGGTCCTGACTGCCACCCGCATGCTCCGGCCATCACGATGGCTGGTGCTGATCGGCGTGCTGGGGCTCTGCCACTGTGCCCCGAGCTACACCCTCGTCAGCCAGCGGAAGGACCAGGCCACGCTCGACCGGATGCATGAGACCTTCGGCTTCAGGAAATGGGTTTCCGCCAGGACGAAGCCGGACATCGTGATCATCGGCATCCACGGCTTCTGCGGGGCGGCGATCGACTACGAGAACCTTGGAAAGGACCTCCTCAAGAACCAGCCAAGGACCGCCCTTTACGCCTATGAGGTGCGCGGCCAAGGCAGCGATCCCTTCAAAGAGCGCCGTGGAGACATCGACGAGCCCGCGCTTTGGTATCGCGATCTGCTCACTTTCACCAAGCTGGTCCGCGAGCGCCATCCAGATGCGAAGATCATCTGGATGGGCGAGAGCATGGGCGGACTGATCGCCTCCCATACCTGGCAGCAGGAATCGGAGAAACGGCCACCCTGTGACGCGCTGATCCTCTCCTCCCCGGTCGTCAAGATCCGCTCCGACGTGCCCGCCTGGAAAAAGGAAATCCTCAAGCTGGCTGCCGCCACCGTGCCCAAGGGGCGGATCTCGATGGAGACGCTCTCGGGCGGCCAGGCGGTCCAAATGACCCACTCCTCGAATCACAGCGATCAGGCTGAAACGAATGCCTGGAACATCGATGAGCACACCTTCCGCTTGCTGGCCTCTCTCGGCGACCACATCGAAGGCATGAATGCCTGCGCCGAAAGCTTCCGCGTGCCGGTACTGGTGCTTCATGGCGGCAAGGACTTCTTCACCGAAGACAGTGCCGTTCGGGAATTCATGGGCCACATCCCGAAACAGACCCCGAAGTCGCTCCGCTACTATCCGGATGCCTACCACCTTCTTATGTACGACAGCCGGAAGGACGAAGTCATCCGCGACATCGAGCAGTGGGTTGCCAGCCTCCGTCAGCGTGCGCGATGACGCGTTTCGTCGTTGTCAACCGCCAGCCCGCCCACTAGTTTGCCGCCTCTTCCGACCACGATTCCTTTGAAAACTCTCCGCCTGACCCCGTTCCTGCTCCTCGCCGCCTGCGCCGCGCCGAAGGCGACGGTCATCGATGAACCCAAGAAAAAGGAACAGGTCAAAGCCATCGCCCAGGAGCCGGTGATGCCTCAGGCCGACGAAGCCGACCAACTCCGCCTGCCCTCGGACCTGCTCGATAAACTGCCGGAAACCAGCCAGTTCCACTCGACCAATCCGAACCTGCCGACGACCAAGGCGAACGATGGCGCAGCGGTCATTGCCAAGCCACCGGCTGAAACGCCGCGCTGAGGGCCTCGGCCCGTTCGATTTTCCGGTCCTGACTTGCCGAGCAGCATCGGCCGGGACCAGTCTCCCGGCACCGATGCCCAGGCCGCCGAAAAAATTCGTTCCCACCCCCTTCGAATACCATCAGGAGATCGAGGTGAAAATCGATGCCCTGACCAACCTCGGCTCCGGCGTGGCTCGCGTCGATGGCTGGGTGGTCTTCGTCCCCTTCTGCCTGCCCGGTGAAACGGTCAGGGCCCGCGTGTATCGGAACGACAAGAACTGCTCGCATGCCGATCTCGTCGAAGTGCTGGAAACCTCACCCGACCGGGTCGAGCCGAAATGCCCGCTCTTCGGCACCTGCGGCGGCTGCCAGTATCAGCACTTCTCCTACGAAAGCCAGCTCGCCTGGAAGACCCGCCAGGTCCGCGAGCTGCTCAAGCACATGGCCGGGATCGAGTTTCCCGTAAACGACTGCCATCCCTCGCCGCAGCTGTGGAATTACCGCTCAAAGATCACGCCGCATTTCGAACAGCCACGTGAGGGACAGATCGGCCCGATCGGATTCCTCGCCGTGGGACGTCGCTCCCAGATCATCGACGTGCCGCAGTGCCCGATCGCGATGGACGAGATCAACGCCGAGCTCCCCGCCCAGCGCGACGCCATCCGCGCCCGCGCCCACACCTTCAAGCGCGGAGCCACCATCCTGATGCGTGCGACCAAAGATCGCATCGAGACGAATCCGAAAGCCGTCGCCACCGAACAGGTCGGAGACATCCACTTCGATTTCCTCGCAGGAGACTTTTTCCAGAACAATCCCTTCATTCTCCCCGAGTTCACCGGCCATGTCGCCCAAAAGGCGTCCGCCGGAAACACCCGCTACCTCGTCGACGCCTACTGCGGCTCGGGATTGTTCGCGCTGACCTTGGCGAAGAATTTCGAACAGGTCGCCGGAGTCGAGGTTTCCGAAACCGCTGCCGACTGGGCCCGAAGGAATGCCGAGTCCAATGGCATCACCAACGCCCGATTCATGGCGGCCAGCGCCGAGGCCATCTTCAGTGAAATCGACTTCCCGGCGAATGAAACCGCCGTCGTCATCGACCCGCCACGAAAGGGTTGCACCCGGGAGTTTCTCGACCAGCTCGCCGCCTTCCGTCCGGCGCGCGTGGTCTATGTCTCCTGTGATCCCGCCACCCAGGTCCGTGATCTGGCGATCCTTCAGGAACTGGGATTCAAGCTTGAGGACATCCAGCCCTTCGATCTGTTCCCACACACCAGGCACCTGGAGTGCATCATGACGCTCACTTCTGAGGAAATGGGCTGAAAGGGCGGCAAGCTCATCCTGACAAAGACTCTCAGCGCTTCCCTCGGGCCACCTTGCGGACGAAGGACTCCATCGCCTTTTCCTGCTCCTCGATCCGGTGGACGAGTTTCAACTGGGTGCGGCAGCGATCAAGATTCTGTCCGGGTCGGTGGATCTTGAAATAGACATCTCCTTCGAGGAAATCCGTCAGAAACCGGATGCCGGTCTCCAGCGTGATCAGTTTTCCGGAAAACGCCAGATGCGAGAGTTCCGCCTCGTTGAGAAAGCCACCCGCAGAGTCGAGGAATCCTTCGACGAGGGCCTCGAACATCGGCATCCGCATGCAGACCTTGGAAAGATCCGTCTCATCCTCTTCCGCCGGGCTGGTGGCGGAGCGGACGAGATCGCCGAAGTCATAAAGGGAAAGACCGGGCATGACCGTATCAAGGTCGATGACGCAGACGGCCTCGTCGGTTTCGGCGTCGATCATGACGTTGTTGATCTTCGTGTCGTTGTGCGTCACTCGGACCGGCAAGGCCCCTTCATCGCGGAGTTCCAACAAGCGACTGGTGACGCCGGCACGGTCGACGATGAAGTCATACTCTTCCCGCACGGATTCCAGACGACCACAGGGATCAAGGGCGGCGACGGCAACCAGTCGTTCGAAGCGTTTCCGTGTATCATGGAAGTCGGGAATGGTCTCCACGATGTCCGCAGCGGGAAGATCGCTGACGAGATCCTGGAACGAGCCGAAGGCCCGAGCCGCCTGGTAGGCCTGACGGGTGTTTTCGACGACGTCGTAGGTCAGGCAGCCTTCGATGAAATTGTAGCAGCGCCAGATTCCGCCGTTCTTGCCCTCGGTCCAGAAGTGCCCGCCGCGCGCGGGGTAGAGGTTCAGGGTCTGGCCACCGAGATCCTTTTTCACACGCAGCACCTTGGAATTGATGTGGCGGGTGACCCGCTCGACGTTCCGCATCACCGCGTGCGGATCCTTGAAGACGCTGCTGTTGATGCGCTGGAGGATGTAGCGCTGCCGTGAACCATCCGGGAGCTCGTAGGTGGCCCGGTAAGTCGAATTGATATGGCCACTGTGGACCTCCTCCCCTTCCACAAAGACGCCTCCGATGGCAAAGCTGTTGCCGATTTCAGAGATGGTGGACTGGATTTGAGGATCGGGTGATGCGCCCGAAGGGGGAGTGGAAACCATCATTCAAAGAAGCCTAACGGCCATTCAGGTTCTGACAAACTTGAAACGCGGCAAAGTTGTCGCTAACCGGAGCCATGCAGCCCGTCATTCCATTCCGCCACCACGGGACCGATGGCGATGTCGCCCGGCTCGGCCAACTGGTCCGCGAGGCGTTCGGGTTGATTGGATTTTCTCCGGACAATCCCGCGATGGTGCTGAACCTCGCCTGCGGTCGTGCGGATGAAACCGGTACGCTTTTCAAGGCGCTGGCTCCGGCTCGCCTTGGTTTCTACCTCGGCATCGACCTGCTGCCGGGTGACATCGCGGAGGCGAAAGCACGCTGGCGCTCTTCTGATCCGGCGACCCAGGTGGACTTCAAGGCGGGCGACGCCTCGCGGACAGACCGGATGAAACAATTGCCACCCTTCGACCTCGTGTTCATCCGCCACCAAAACTTCTGGCACGACGGGCCGCAATGGGACCAGTTGTTGGAGAATGCGCTGAATTCCCTGAAACCAAATGGCGTCCTGGCCTTCACTTCCTACTTTGACCGCGAGCATGCCCTCGCCCTGGCGTCCCTGAAAACCTGTGGAGCCGAACTGCTGGCGAACATCCGCCACATGGCCTCACGTCCCCTCGATGATGCTCCGGGAAAATCCGTGGACCGGCATCTGGCGATCGTTTCCCGACCGAAGTGAGTCACTCCGCAAACAAGGCATCGATCATCGCCGTGCACTTGGCGCTGGGAAACACGCTGAGTTCCATCTGGTTCATCACGTAGGCAAATGACAGGCCGGTTTCCGGATCTCCGAAGCCATGGCTGCCACCTGCACCGGGATGACCAAAAGCGGTGGTCGACGGCCCGTAAAGCCTCCGCTTTTTCCCACCAGCTTCATCCAGCGGATCCATCTGGCAGCCGCAAGTGAAGGCGGTTTCACGGAGCAGCACGCGATCATCGGACTGGCTTTGCCGAGTTGCCAATGAGGCCCGCACTTCGGGCGGCAGTGGGCTTTCGATCCTGCCAATCGCCGCCTGATAGAACTGCGCCAGCGCCGAGGCCGTGCCAATGCCACCCATTGCCGGAAAGCCTGCCGACCAAGCCGAGGGTGTGTTCATTTCCTGCACCGCGTGCACGCCGCGTGGCGAGAAAAAGGCCCGCCGGGTGAGTGAGTGTTCACGGTGGAATTCCTTGTAAAATCCCTGCTCCAGATCGCTCTTGTCGGCCTTCCCGGGATAGAGCGTTGCGACGCGTGGATGCAGCGACTCCGGAAGACCGATCCAGAATTCCAGGCTCATCGGCCCGGCGATTTCACGCTGGAAAAATGCTCCAAGCGTCAGGCCTGTTAGACGTCGCACCGGTTCGTCGACCAATGCGCCGAACATCCTCGGGTGATAGCCATGCCCGTCACCCAGCGGCCAGGCAGGCGGCTGGGCTTCGATCGCGGCGACGACCTCTTCGTGATTCCAAAGACTCGCCCGCTGATCGAGGGCCGCGAGGCCGCACTGGTGGGAAAGTAGCTGGGCGAAGGTCGCGTCTGGGATCGGAAACGCCGGCCAGACGTCACGGACCGGGGTTTCAGGACCGAGTTTGTTCTGATGGAGCGCCAACAACAGGGCCGCTGCCGCTGGACCTTTCGTGGCGGAGTAGACCGGAACGAGCGACTTTTCCGTCCACGGCCTGACCTTTTCCCGCTCGCACCAGCCCTGGCCAAGGGAAAGGACCTCGACGCCATTCCACCAGATGCTGACGGAGGCCCCGAGTTCGGCATGGTCGTGGAAATTCCGGTCGAATTCCTGCGCGACACGCTCCAGCGCTGAAAGGGTCAGCATCATTCGATCAGGGCAAAGCTCCGAGGCAGGCGAGATCCTGATCGAGATGGGCGGAGTCGCGCAGCGATTCATCCAGTCCGAAGGCCGTCTTCAAATGGGACTTGGCCCGAGCGGACTCACCCAGAACGGCCAGGTAGCAGGCGAGATTGTAGTGGAAGGTCGCCTCGTTGAACAAGGCCTTCGGTCCCCTCAAGAGCCAATGGCAGGCTGCGAGTGTGTCGCCGGTTTCATGCAGGCAATACGCGGCATGTAGGAAAAACTGCGGCTCGGCCGGATCCTTCAGGCAAAGCAGCCGTGCGGTCTCGGACGCGGCATTCCACGAACGATCCGCCATCTCCGCGACGAGGCGGAGTTCCAGCAACGACTTGCGGACCTGAATGCGCCATGGCAGCGGCTCCAGCTCGACCAGTGCCTCATCCGGCAATCCCAACTCAAGCCAACCGACGGCGGCTCGCACCCTCATCCGATGCTCCATTGAGTCGAGTCAGACAGATTTTCCAAGACAGCGCAACCCCCTTGAACCACGCGCCTTTAAAACAAAAATGGTCCCGCCCGAGGCCATGAACCGGACGGGACCACAGGTAAACAACAAGCAGAAATCAGTTTCGGACGCGAGCCAATGCGGGCTCCTGACGGATGACCGGATTTCCTTTTGCGACCCGGGCGGCTTCTTCCCCGACGCGCTTGAGCAGCGCGATCAACGAGGCGGTGACGAAATATTCCCTGAGCAGTACTTCGCGGCTTTCACCGCTGGAATTCTTGCGAACGATTTTCATGATGGGATTGAGTTGATTCGACAAACGGAAGCCTTGCGACTCCCAACAAGTAGCGATGCCACAGCAAAGGGGTGTTTGCAAATCGTGCGCCAAATTTTGCCGAAAGTTTCCTCTTTTCCCGGTCGGCTGGCTGCTGCGTAATCCCCACCCCGTGGCCCAGATTCCTCATGACACCATCAAACAGGTCCTGGCCGCGACCGACATCGTGGAGCTGATCAGCTCCTACATCGAGGTGAAGCGGGCCGGATCGGCCTTCAAGGCGCTGTGCCCGTTCCACAACGAGAAGTCGCCGTCGTTCAACATCACGCCAGCCAGACAGACCTTCCACTGCTTCGGATGCGGCAAAGGCGGTGACGCGATCGCCTTCGTTCGCGAGTATGAGAACCTGCCGTTTTCCGATGCCGTGAGGAAACTGGCCGGACGAGCGGGCGTGATGGTCGTCGAGGAGCAATCCAACCCCGAGGCCGACCAGGCCCGCCGCACACGAGGCCGCTTGTTGGACGTCAATCGCGAGGCCGCCGAGTTCATGCACACACTGCTGATGAAGTCGCCCGATGCCCAGCACGCGCGGGATTACCTGAAGTCTCGCGGCTTCGGCGCGGAGATGGCGAAACGCTGGACCGTCGGCTGGATGCCGGATTCGCAGGACGTCTTTCTAAGCTGGGCGCGGGCAAAGAAATACAGCGGTCGGGAGTTGGTGAATGCCGGGCTCGCCGCGCAACGCGATGAAAATGATCCGCGATCCGGCCTCTACGTGCGCTTCAGGGACCGGCTGATGTTTACCATCCGCAACGAGATCGGTGACGTGGTGGGCTTCAGCGGTCGGCAGCTCCGCGAGGACAAGCGCTCGGGGAAATACGTCAATTCGCCGGAGACGGCGCTCTTTCGAAAGAGCAACATCCTCTTCGCCCTCGATCGCGCCAAGAAGCCGATCTTGAAGGAGAAATGCGCGCTCGTTTGCGAGGGGCAGATTGATGTGATCGCCTGCCACGAAGCCGGGATCGATCACGCCATCGCCGGCCAGGGAACGGCGTTCACGAACCAGCACGCACGACTGCTGCGGCGCTACACGAAGGCTGTGATTCTATGCTATGACGGCGACAGCGCGGGCTTCGAGGCGACGCAGAAGGCCTTCCGCGAACTCGCCATCGAAGGGCTTTCGGTCCGAGTCGTCGAGCTCCCCGGCGGCGACGACCCGGACACCTTCCTCAAGGCCCAGGGCGCGGAGGCCTTCCGGGAAATGCTGAAGGACGCCCGTGATTTTTTCGACTTCAAGCTCGACCGCGCCACCCGCGACGGACTGCTCACCACGGCCAACGGTCGCGCCACGGTGGCCAATGAATGCGCGGCCTTGCTCGCCGTGATGACCGACCACATCACCCGGGATTCGCAGATCAACCACGTCGCCACCCGCCTTCAAACCGGAGCCTCTGGCCTGCGCGAAGCGGTCTCCAAGGCCTCCAAGCAAACGCGCCCGTCCGCGACGAACCGGAGCCAGGAAGCCCCGGTCGAAGTGGTGGTGCCGACCTCGCTTGATGGCACCGTCCGCTACCTGTGCCACCTGGCTCTCGTCTCACCCGTCGCCCAGAACCTCCTGACCGAGCAGTTCGAGGTCCTGCATGAGTCGGGCGAGTTTCTCGAAGGCATCCCTTTGCTGGAGATCATCCTGGGCGTTCGCCCCGATCCCTCCGACCCCGCAGCTGTAAATGCCTTTCTCGGATCGCTTCCGGAAGCCGATCGGCTCGCCCTCACGCGCGACCCGATGTTCGCGGAAACCGCCCCGGAAGACGCCGTGTCTGCCGTTGAAACCTCGCTGTCCCAGCTCTCCGCCCGCACGCTGATGATGCGTGACAGCCGGATCAAGGCTGCGCTCGCCGAGCCGGGCCTGAGTCCAGAGCGGATGATCGCGCTGCTGCAGGAGGCCAAGGAGATCGGAGAGCTGATCAAGGGCCTGCGTGGCAGATCGGTCTTCAACGATGAACTGGCGCCATCCACCCGCCGCATGCCGCCACCCAGAAACGGCGGTTTCCAGCGGGAAAGAAAACCTTGACGGGTCGGGGTCCCGACGCATCATTCGCGCCCGTCTCCGGGCTTTCGTCCGGTTGCGCTATACTAGTCGGAGTGTGCCCGCATGTTCCGATTTCTCCTCTCAGCGACCTTACGAGTTTCATCATGGCGAACCAGAAAGCTTCTTCCAAAAAGCCCGCAGCGAAAGCGAAAGCGCCGGCCCCCGCAAAGTCCAAGCCGGCGGCGAGCAAGCCAGCGGCCAAGCCTGCGAAGCCCGCACCGAAAGCTGCTGCCAAGCCCGCCAAACCCGCACCGAAACCGGTTGCCAAGAAGCCAGTCGCCAAGGCTCCTGCCCAAACGGCGGCGAAGAAGCCCGAAGTGAAGGCGCCAGCCAAGAAGCCCGCAGCCGCGCCGGCGAAGCCTGCTGCCAAGCCAGCCCCAGTGGCTCCTGGCAAGCCCGAGGCAAAGCCCGCCACGAAAGCTGTCGAGGCCAAGAAGCCAACCGCCGCTCCCGCCAAGCCTGATGCCAAGGCCGCAAAGCCAGCAGCCAAGACGCCTGCTCCCGCAGTGGACCCGAAGGCGTCTGCGAAACCGATTTCCGATCAGACCAAGCGCCGCATCGACACTCCTGAAATCCAGGAAAAGATCCGCGAACTCATCAAGCTCGCCAAGGAACAGGAATACCTGACCTACGACGACATCAACGAAATCCTCCCGAACGACCTGGTCGATCCCGAGGACGTCGAGGCCATTATGGAGCGCCTCCGCAACATGGAGTTCGACATCATCGATGCCTCCGAGGTCGACCGCTTCAAGGACAAGAAGCGCGACGAGTCCGATGGCGACGAGGAGGAGGCCAAGGCCGACCAGAAGCTCGACATCCTCGATGACCCGGTCCGCATGTATCTCAAGCAGATGGGCCAGGTCCCGCTGCTGACCCGCGAGCAGGAAGTTGAAATTTCCAAGCGCATCGAGGACGCCGAGATCGAGGTGGCCAAGCAGCTCCACCTTTTCGGTTTCGTCGCCGATTCCTACCTCGAACTCGCCGACAAGCTCAACAAGGGCAAGGAGCGCTTCGACCGAGTGATCCTCGACAAGAAGATCGAGTCGCGTGAGCGCTACATGAAGATCCTGCCGAAGCAGTGCGATCAGCTCAAGCAGCTCCACGAGGAGAACGACAACCTCTTCCGCCAGCTCTCCGCCAAGAACCCGCGCGGCAAGAAGAAGCTCGACGACGACTTCGCCAAGAACCTTCAAACGCTTCATCGCCTCTACACCCGCTTCTACTACAAGCAGAAGGTGACCGAGGATTTCTGCGAACTCGTCGAGGAGTATCAACAGAAGTTCTGGAAATACACCCGCAAGCTCCAGACCGATCCCGAGGACAAGGAGTTCCAGACCAAGCTTCGAGAGCTCCAGCAACACGCCTGGCACACCTCGGAGGGATTCGAGGAAACCAACAAGCAGCTCCGCCACTGGCTCAAGGAAGCCCTCAAGGCCAAGACCGAGATGGTCGAGGCCAACCTCCGCCTCGTGATCTCGATCGCGAAGAAATACACCAACCGCGGCCTTTCCTTCCTCGACCTCATCCAGGAAGGCAACATGGGCCTCATGAAGGCGGTCGAGAAATTCGAATACCGTCGCGGCTACAAGTTTTCGACCTACGCCACCTGGTGGATCCGTCAGGCCATCACGCGTTCGATCGCCGACCAGGCCCGCACGATCCGCATCCCGGTCCACATGATCGAGACGATCAACAAGCTGATGCGCGTGCAGAAGCAGTTGGTCCAGGAATACGGCCGCGAACCCTCTCCGGAGGAAATCGCCGAGGAAATCCACCTCCCCGTCGAGCGTGTCCGCGCCGTGCTCAAGATGGCCCAGCAGCCGATCTCTCTGCAGGCCCCCGTCGGTGACTCGGACGACACCTCCTTCGGTGACTTCATCGAGGACAAGTCCGCCGACAACCCGATGGAGGAAGCCGGTTTCTCGATGCTCAAGGAGAAGATCAAGGATGTCCTCGACACTCTAACAGAACGCGAACGCGAAGTCCTCGAACAACGTTTCGGCCTCAAGGACGGCTACAGCCGCACGCTTGAGGAAGTGGGCCGTCAGTTCCAGGTCACCCGCGAGCGCATCCGTCAGATCGAAGCGAAGGCCCTCCGCAAGATGCGCCACCCCACCCGTATCCGGAAGCTCGAAGGCTTCATCGAGCTGCCCGGGGCGTGATCAGGCCTCACCGTGGCTGGAGCGTCCCGCTCCAGTCCGTCTCGGGAGCTTCCAGCTCCGAGCCTCCATCGGAAATCCCGATTGTGATCCTCATGAATCCGGTCATGATCGCATCCATGCGTCACCTTGCTCTCATCGTCGCACTTGGGGTCGCATGCGCCTGCCAGCTTTCCGCCGCTCCCTCGTGGGAATCCATCCTCACTCCGGCAAGGCTGGGACCTCATCCGAGACTTGCCCCGTGTAAGCTCGACTACAAGGCCAGTTGGAAAGGCCTTCTCGATGCCGGCGAAATTCACCTCGAGTTCGCAAATCCAGCCAACGCGAAGTCAGGTGCCTACGTCGTGACCTCCAGTGGCAAAAGCCTCGGAGCCGCCGCCTCACTCTACACCTACTCGCACTGGTTCTGGTCGGAGCTCGATCCCTCCACGCTCCGTCCACGACTCTTCCACACCGTCGAAGCTCTCGACGACCGGAACGCCACCCATTCATTGAACTACTCTGGCAGCGGAGTCACCTGCACCCAGACCACCCACATCACCGAGACCGGACTGAAATACAGCAGCACCACGAAGTTCGGCTTCTCCCCCGTGTATGATGTCTTCTCGTCGATGCTGTTCGTGCGCAGCCAGACTCTCGACAACGGAGTCACCCTCGCCTTCCTCGTCCAGCCCGGTGATACGCCCTATCTGGTCCGCACTTATGTCGAAGGCCGCGAAGTCCACGAGGGTCGAAATGCGATCCGCCTCGATGTTTCGATGCAGAAGATCGATCCAGGATCGATGACCCTGCTGCCCTACAAGAAGCTGAAGAAGGCCACCCTCTGGCTCAGCGATGACAAGGAGCGCATTCCCTTGGAAATCCGCGCCGAGGTCTTCATCGGCGATGTCCGCGTCGTCCTCACCGGCGCGAGCCTGTTCTGACCGTGGCGGCGGATTCCATCCGCCATGCCTGCATCTCAGGGTGCATGGGCTTGGCGGATGGAATCCGCCGCCACGATTTTCACTCCACCAGATCCAATATCCGCAATCTCGCGATGTGATGGATCTCCTGAAGTGCCGTCCGCATTTCCTCCTCACTTGTCTGTCCGATCCGTCGCGCAAACGCATCCAGCACGCCCTGCTTCGTCGTCAATCGCGCGCAGATGATGAAGGGAAAGCCGAAACGCTCCCGATAGCGTTCGTTGAAGTCCGTGAAGGCCTCGAACTCCTCATCCGTCAGTCGATCCAACCCCAGACCCGCCTGCTCGCGCTTTGACTCTTCCGTCAGCGCCCCAGCCCTCGCCAACTTACCAGCCAGATCGGGATGAGCCCGGATCAGAATGAGCTTCCTCTCATCTGACGCCGCCTCCACCACCGCCCGCATCGCCGCGATCAGGTCATCGCGATCCGCAAACGGCCTTTGCGATGCCACAGCCTCCGCCACCCAGGGCGAATGCTCATAGACACCACCCAGCTGTCCGACGAAGTCCTCGACCGACCGTGCATTCAGATTGGAAAGATCCGCCATCCCGGTTAGAGGAAAGCAGATGCAGGACCACATTCAAGCCACGAACCTCTGGGAGGAAATCGCCCGCCTGCATCGCGAGGGTCGGGACCTGATCGTGGTCACCGTCATCGAGGCCCGCGGCAGCACCCCAACCGACGCTGGAGCCAAGTTGATCGCCACCTCCGACGGTCTCCACACAGGCACCGTCGGCGGCGGAAAAATCGAGGCCCGCACGCTTTCCGAAGCCGCCAGCTTGCTCGACTCCGCGTCCACCACCCTGATTCATCGCTGGAACCTCCAGCGCGACATCGGCATGACCTGCGGCGGGGAAATGACCCTGCTGTTTGAAAAGGTCAGCGCCACCCCGCCCTGGCACCTCGTGATCTTCGGGGCCGGTCATGTTTCGCAGGCCCTCGTCCGTGTGCTCATTCCCCTCGCCTGCCGGATCGACTGCATCGACACCCGACCGGAATGGTTGGAAAAACTTCCCACCTCCTCCAATCTAACAGCCCATCAGGTCGGAAGCTTCGAGGACGGCGTCACACTTGTTCAAGACCGCTCCTTTGTCCTCGCCATCACCAAGGGCCACGCCTCCGACTTCCCGGTCCTGCGTGACCTCCTCAAACGCGAAGCCCTGGTCCCCTTTCTCGGCGTCATTGGCAGCCTGTCGAAACGCGCCGTCCTGCTCCGCGAATTGAAGGAGGCCGGCATCCCCCCCGAGCGTCTGGAAAAGCTCGTCTGCCCCCTAGGACTCCCAATCGGCAACAACGATCCCCACGAAATCGCCATCAGCATCGCCGCACAGCTGCTGTCTCTGCGTTCGTAGTCCCTTCCTTCAGGGGGGCTCTTCCTCGAAGAGAGGGGTCAGGGGTCAGGATCTAGGGAAAGACAAAGGATAGGAGATCGGAGATCGGAGGTCGAGAACCGTAGCCCTTGGCCTCCAAATCAACAGGTCAAAAATTAACTATCAGCAATAGTCAATCCCTCTTCTCTCCAACCCGAGATCCGCAATTCTTCCTGATATCAGCCCCGGCAAGTCGTCGTGGCGAACCGCACCCAGAAGGCCCTGATATCAGGGTCATGCTCCAAGAAAATCGTTGTCAAATCAAGGATTCAAGGCATCGTTGACCCATGTGGGGCTGAGCCGATATCAAGCAGCTAGATTCCACGAACAAATACTGTTATCTCAAAAAATGCAAGACGACTCACCGAAGGTTTTCATTTCCTATAGCTGGAGTTCTCCAGGGCACCAAGCGCTGGTGCAGCAATGGGCGGAACAGCTAGTTTCGGACGGTGTTGATGTCGTCCTCGACGTTTACGATCTCAAGGAAGGCCACGACAAATACGCGTTTATGGAGCGAATGGTGACAGACGAGAGCGTGACTCATGTGCTTGTCGTCTGTGACAAAGCATACGCCAAGAAGGCCGATACAAGAAAAGCAGGAGTCGGAACGGAATCTCAGATCATCTCCAAGGAAGTTTACGAGAAGGTTGAGCAGTCTAAGTTCATACCCATTGTTTGTGAATTCGACGAAAAGGGAGAACCCATTTTACCGACATTCCTGTCATCGCGTATCTGGATTGATTTTTCGAGCCCAGAAGCAGCCAATGAGAATTGGGAGCGACTGATTCGACTTCTCTACGGTAAGCCTTTTCATGTTAAGCCCAAATTGGGGAAGACACCCGCTTACGTCCGGGACGATTCGGGAGCTCCAGCGAGTCCTTCGCTAGGCAAGTTCAACGCTCTGAAGCAGTCGATCTTGCAGGGCAAGCCGGGACTCGGGCTCTACCGGAACGATTTTTTAGACTCCTGCATTGAGTATGCGGATTCGCTTCGAGTCCGAGAGCGTCCAAGCGTCGAATCACTTGGCGAGAAGATCCTAGCAGATTGCACCCAATTGAAGCATGTCCGAGATCATATTGTTGATTGGGTTCAGCTTGAAGGTTCTGCGGCACCCTCGGAACAGTTCAATGATGCATTGATCGAGTTCTTGGAGCGACTTCGGGAATTGAAGTCCAGACCACCTGAGGTCAACTCGTGGAACGATGCATGGTTTGAGGCTCACTCATTGTTTGTGTATGAGACCTTTTTGTATGTGATTGCCGCTCTACTCAAGGCTGGCGCATATAGTGCTCTCCATGAGGTTTTCACTTCGCATTACGTTATGCCGAAGACTGAGCGCTACGGCGATCAACGCTTCGAGAATTTTGACTGTTTCTACGGATACTCGGAGTCACTTCAGACCGTCTTGGCTCCAGAAGGCCAGCGCCTTTATAGCCCAGCTGCAGAATTAATTAAGCGGCAGGCTGATCGCGAGGACATCCCTTTCGAAGACGTGATTCAAGCGGAACTGCTTGTCCTTCTGATGGCATTCATTACTCCTGATACTCGCTGGTATCCACAGACGCATCATTATGCGAGCCGCATGCGAGACTATCCGTTTTTCCTCCGTGCGACCCAGCATAAGGGCTTCAAGAAACTGGCGGCTGTAACGGGCGTCAGCGATGCGGACAATCTGCGAGAAAAGGTAAAGGAAGGCATCGAGCGCCTTGAGGTTGGAAAGTGGCACAACTTCCAGTTCAATCGCAATTTCTCGAGCGCAATGAACTTGGACAAGCTCGACACACTAAAATGAGATAACAAGCCGCGCCGTGACAACCCCTACCAGCCGTTCTGTTTCGATGATTCTCCGTAACTACAACCTTTACCCCGTGATTGATGTCCGCCCCCGCTGGTAGGGGTGAACGCGCTCTACGTTCGGCAAGAAATTGAAGATGCCAGAAGATCACGCCATCGATCGTTCGCCTTCCAAGGCCGTTTGGATCATCTCCTACTTGCTCTCTCCGGCACTACCGTTCTTCTGTCTCCGATACGCAAGAGCCATCGGAACTGGTGAGTGTATCGTCGGCGTTCTTGCCGCATTGATCGCTCACATCGGACTTTTGACGGTTCTTGGTGCCACCGATGGCGATCCTCTCCAGATATTCGTGATCCTGCTTATGGGCCTCTCGCTCTTCGTGATCATTCTCTGGCAGTTTCTCGCAGGTCAGCGTTCAGGCTTGTGGTCAGCAGACTCCCAGAAGCAGTGGAGGACGGCTGGACGGTTCTTCGGTGGCTTATTGGCCGTCGGGATGGTGCTCGCTACAGTGACCTTTCATCTGCGGCGCAACCTTGATCAGGAGCACTCATGGATCGAGAATCCCCAAGCAGAACAAGCCGTGAGTGGCAACCGGCGGTAACGTCCCAATTTGAATTCGAGCTTCCCGCCGCCGGTGCCACCACTCTATCACTCGGTGATGAAATCAACATGACGACGTATTCACAAATGATCAGATGGATGATCGGACGTGGGCATCACGATGTCGTGCGTTCGATGATCGTCGAGTCAATGGGCATGCGATCACAATTGCCGCATCCTGACCCAATCGAGGCGAATGCGCGGACACACGAGCGGACAGCGATTGTCATCATGCTTGATTGTGTCGGTGACCATTTACTTGAGGAGGCCAGGGGCGGCGTGCCGAACGAGATGTGGAGGGGTCTTTTTGATGCATGGATGAGCATCGACTGTCCAGGTCTGGTAGATCAGGCAGTAGTTAACCAACTGCGACTCAACGGCATGTCTGACGAAGTCAGATTGGCGTCTTTGATCCCAAACTCCATGAAAAGCAACACCGAACACGTCGTAGGTGGCAACGGCGGATAAGCCCTCTCGTTCGCCTCGCTCTAAGAGTCTTGCGCTGCCGTACCACAACATTAAACGTTAGGCCACAAGAATGAAACAAGACGTATTCACCCGATACATGGCTCAGAATGACTTCGTGAGGGAGCAGCATCCTTTGGGATACTCTCCATGCTTCCGACGAGTCCGCGACGGCGTGCTTCACTACGTTGTCCGTGACAATGTTCGCGGCGGATCTTTTAGAATTTTCCTCGGACATCGCTGCATTCCCGTGATGAGTCCTCCTGATACCTCCACTTCCGGGTGTATCGAGGCAGAGTCGCCTTGGTTCAATTACGTAGAAGGCTACAGGACACGAGAGGAAGCACTGGCCGACTGCGTGGATTTCCTGGAACGAGTCGGTTTTCCATGGCTTGACGATCCTCATTGCCACCCCCACGAGTATTGGATGACGAAGGAGAAGATGCTCATTACCTTCAGCGGAGTTCGTCTACCCGTGCCGAGACCACCGCGAGTCTTACCATGACCCCAAACGAATCAATGAAAGTGAACAAACCGCGCCGTGACAAATCCTTCCATCCATTCAGTTTCGATGCTTTACCCTGAATACAACCCCAACCCCGTGATCGACGCTCGCCCACGCTTGTAGGTTGGCACTCGCTCATGGTTCGCCAGAGAAATGAAGACCTACTTGTCGATACCAAGGCTGATCGC
The DNA here is from genome assembly GCA_027485995.1 of Verrucomicrobiaceae bacterium. Lineage (GTDB taxonomy): Bacteria > Verrucomicrobiota > Verrucomicrobiia > Verrucomicrobiales > Akkermansiaceae > Luteolibacter. The sequence continues at coordinate 32,756 of JAIXPW010000117.1, read as the reverse complement.
AGGATTACTCTCCATTGCGGGAATCTATTGGGCAGCGCGGCTTCTCTCCTTCTTCGTATCTCCTATTGCCGCCCTCGTAGCGTTACCAGGATATCTGATCTGGGGACTCTGGATCTGGCGAGGATTGTCATCGGAGCCGAAGCCCATTTTCGTGATGACTTGGCTCTTCTCGATGCTTTGGCATTTGGCGATTGTTCTCACTGCCCCTCTGATTTCCGGCTTGATGCACGATGCTCCACCCATTCGCCTTTATGCCGTTTCAGCTCTTCTACCAAGTCTTGTCGGATTCCTTGCTGAGATCCGGCAGAAACCCAAAGCGAAGACGCTCCATCCAACGGCGGGTAACGCTCCGGATTGAGTTCGGGCTTTCATCTCCTCAGTGGATGAGCTAGACATTTGATTGAAATCCAAATGCGCTCCAGCTACACTGCATTTTTTGCAATTCTCGTCTCACTCATGGAAGTCGTTGGTATTGTTTATCATTACAAAACTGATATTTCACTCGAATCGGTGGACGAAAGTTCTGGTAGACCTCCCCGTGCTCATTCATAGTCGGCGATCGCATGCCATGAAGCTTTCCACACTCATCACTTTGGTCGTGATTCTGCTGGGTCCACAGATCATCCTTGCGGAATCGGCCCCCGCCTCGTTCGCCTACGTCCTCCAGGCTGACTCATTCGCCAAGTCGAAATCCGCCGCCGTCGAGAGACTCGCCGCGTCGGGGCGCGACTGGATTGTGCTCGATGCGGATTTCGGCGGCGACACGTCGTGGGAACGGGCGGACCTCGACGCGATCCGCAGGGCGCACGCGGGGCGGAAAGTGATCGCCTATGTTTCCATCGCGGAGGCCGAGGATTACCGCCCCTACTGGCGCAAGGAATGGGGCGGCAAGGGCAAGCTCATGGCCAACGCGCCGGCGTGGCTGGGCGGGGAGAACCCGGAGTGGAAGGGCAACTATCGCGTGAAGTATTGGAATGCCGAATGGAAGAAGCTCATGCTGGCCGCGATTGATGACGCAATGGCGCGCGGCTTTGACGGCGTGTATCTCGACATCGTGGATGGCTTCGAGACCTTCGAGCAGGAGGGCAAGGAGTTCATTGACAACCGGGTGAACCCGGAAACGAAGCAGAGCTACCGCCGCGACATGGTGGACTGGGTCAAGGAAATCGCCGCCCGCGCTCGCGCCAAGAATCCTGCGGCGCTCGTCATTCCGCAGAACGGCTCGCAACTTGTGGTGCATGCGGACTTCCTCGAGGTCATCAGCGCCATCGGCATCGAGGATCTTTTCACCAACGGCAACAAGGTCCAGCCCAAGTCGCATACGAACGATGTGCTCGGGCATTTGAGCCAGGTTGCGGCAGCAAAGAAGCCAGCGTTGCTCATCGAGTATCCAAAGTCACCGGAGCGGCTGGCCTTGACCAGGAAACTGGCAAGGGAGAACCGGCTGGTCTGGCTGGTGACGGATCGTCCGCTCAAAACGCTCGGGGAATCCGGGAGGTGAGTCGTGGGAGTCTCGCCCAAGAGCTTGTCTGATAAGGGAATCCCGGGATGTGACATTCAGAAGGAGGAACCCCAAGCGGATCGCAGCGGACATGGATGAACTGGCCAATTCGACTCTTCGTCAAATGGACGGGAACCGCGGCTTAAGTGGATGGAGAAATGAACCGCAGATGGACGCAGATGGACATTGATTTAGATAGACTTATAGATAGTTTGCAATTTCTCTGGGGGGCCTTGGAATCAATTCAACTCTTTATTTATCTGCGTTGAATTGCCCGTCCATCTGTGGTTTTCTCTACTTGTTCTTGAGTTTTCATGAGTCCTCTAACCAATCCTCCGGACCGGACTTGAGCAAGCAGGGAAAGACTCCGATTTTGACGCCACCGACCACGTGCGTCAGTCAGTTCCGCAGGTCCGCGAGAATGCCAGAGAGCGCTCGATCCAAAGGGGCGACCGCTGTGGCAGAGAGGAAAGGCAGCCTGATTCCCCTCCAGGGCTCCAACACCGGGGATCGTTGCATGGCAAAGCCGAGCTAGATGGGAAGAATTTGAACCGCCATGACGCCAAGAGCGCCAAGGAAACTTCAAATGATTGCCTCTGAAGCTAGTTTCGCTCTCCGAATCGCAATTTTTCATCGGTTTGACTTGGCGACCTTCGCGTCTTGGCGGTGAGAGAACCTCTTCGTTCCGGATTTCGCCATGATCCCTCCCAAGTGTAGGGCCCCCGGATTCCCCTCCCCGACTTCCCTCTTGCGGTGGGACCTGGGCTTTCCTAGTCTGCCGGACTCATGATTCGCCGGATCTCCAGCTTGCTGCGTCTTCCATCCCTGCTTGCGCTTGCGCTGGTGGGTTTGATGTCGGTCCAAGAAGCCACCGCCCAGAGCGCTCCGCAACAAGCGGCGACTTTCGATCCATCCGAAGTCTATTTCCAGGGTTACCTCTCGATCCGGGATGCGGAGAAGCTGGAGCAGACCAATGATTTCGTCGGGGCGGACGATCGTCTCCAGCGGGCCAGGAAGATGCTGCAATCGATCCAGACCTACTACCCGGACTGGAAGGCGGACATGGTCAAGGGCCGGATGGAGAAGACCGACGAGACGATCGCCCGGATCAAGCCGAAGGCCGATGAGATCCGTTTTAAGAAGGACAAGGCCATTGCGGAAATCGAAGGTGGCCAGAAGGTGGCAGGCCGCATCATTCCTCCGGGTCAGGGCCTCCAGCCGCTCAATCCCAAGGTGGGCGCAGCGGTCGAGCCACTCAACGCCCAGGACAACCAGCGGCTCCAGCGTGCGGAGAATGAGGTGAGGCGGCTCCAGCAGCAGATGGAAGGCACCGGAGCCTCGGCTGGGGCAGACCCCAGCGACGCGTCACAGTTCGACAAGATGCGGGCGCAGCGCGACATTCTCCAGACCCAGCTCAAGATGGCGCAGACCGACCTGGCTGCGCTGCGTGCCCAGTTGGCGGCCTCGCCCGTGAATGATGAGTTGAAGAGCCTCAATCAGAAGATCGAGGCGCTCCAGTTGGAACGCGAGGGGATGGGCGCGGCACTCAATCAAAGCCGCGCCGAACAATTGCAGGCGATGAGCAAGATCGCCACGCTTCAGGCCGACGTGAAGGCCCTCCTGCAGAACAAGGCCGACTTGGAACGCGACCTCAGCCTTCAGACCAAGACGGCGGGTGAGGTGGTCGCCGGGCTCCGGGCGCAGATGAAGGATCTGGAGGGTGCGCTGAAGAAAAAGGATGTGGAACTCGCCGCCGCGAATGGTCGGATCGCCGGATTGATGAAGGAGCTGGATGAGAGCAAGGCGGCCTATGGCCAGCTCCAGAACGAGCACAACGGGCTGTTGCAGGAACGCGACCAGATGAAGGCGCTCCTGAAGCTCAACGAGGCCGGCCGGATCCAGGAACTGATCGAGCAGAATGTGGACCTGGCCAAGAAACTCCGCGAGGCCGGTGAGCGGGTGGATCGTCTGAACGCCGATGGCAATGCAACAAAGGACATGCTGGCCGAAGCGCTGCGGGACTTCGCCATCGCCAAATCCCAGATCAACCGTCTCCAGGCGGAGAAGCGCAATCAGGACCAGCGGATCGCCGATCTGGAAAAACGCCTCAAGGACGAGGAGGCCGGTCTCGCCAGTGGTGGCGGTGATCCGACCGAGGCAAACATGCTGCGGGATATCATCAAGAAGCAGCTCCTCGTGCAGGAGCGCCGTCGTCAGGCCAAGGACGAGCTGGTCAAGGCCATCCAGCAGCTCGGTTCGAAGGACGCCGTCGTCCAGCAGGCGATCAAGCAGCTCGATGGTCAGGACCTCGAACTTTCCCCGGAGGAGCAGAAACTCATCGCCGGCAATGCCGATGCCGATCTGGTGTCGCCCTATGCCCGCGACCGCAAGACGGTCGAAGGAGCCATCGGTGGCCTGAGCCGCGAGCTTGAAGGCTATGACATGGCGGCGAAGAAGGCCTTTTCCTCCGGTCGCCTCCTGCCCGCGCGTGAGCTTTACGAGCTTTCCGTGGAAGCGAATCCCGGCGACACCTCCTCGCTGTGCAAACTCGGGGTGGTGCAGCTTCGATTGGAGGATCTGGTGTCTGCCACCGAATCCTTCCGTCGTGCCACCGAGATCGATGCGAACAATCCTTACGCGCACCGCATGCTCGGCTATTCCCAGCTCAAGATCTCCGATCTGGCAGGAGCCGAGCAGTCGCTCCGGACGGCGGTGGACCTCTCCCCGGATGATGCCGCCGCGCACCTGCTTCTGGGCAAGGTCTATTATCGCCAGGGCCGTCTGCCCGAGGCCGAGTCCGCGTTCCGTGCTTCAGTCGCGGCGGATCCCTCGAAGAACGAGCCCTATTTCAATCTCGCGGTTCTCAGTGCCCGGACCAACAAGCTCAAGGAGGGCCTGAAGCTCTACCAGCAGGCGCTCGATCTCGGAGCGCTACCGGATCCCGCCCTGGAAAAGAAGCTCATTGCCGAGTCGGGGGAGGAAAAGGAGAAGCCGAAGGAGAAAGCTCCCGAGCCCGCGTCCGAAAAACCAGCAGGTTCGACACCTCGTCCGGAGAATCCACCTGCTGCCAGGAAAGACGCGCCCTGAGTTCTGGACGCAGAACGTAGCCGCGCTTCGCCCAGAAGGCCTCGTTGGAGCGGTAGTCGGCGGGCTTCAGAGGGTGGTCGTCGGGGCGCTCGACTGCGCAGAAGGTCGTGATCGGAAAGCCGAGTTGGGCCGCGTGGGTTTCCCGTTCATCAAAGAACCGATGCCCGATCCCCTGCCCGCGGTGGGACTTTTCCAGCACGGACTCGCCGAAGTAGAACACGCTCGCCAGCTCGAACCCGCCGTCCAGGAAGGGCTGTTGGAAGGCCTCGTCCGCCTCCTCCAGCGGCAGGCCGGTGGACGCTCCGACCACCACCCCGTCATCCAGGGCCAGCACGCAGACCCCGCGAGTGGCCGAGGCGTAGCTTTCGAGATAGCTTTGCTCATACTCCACTGATCCGTCGTAAAGATAGGGAAACTCCCGGAACACCCGGATACGGAGCCGGGCGATGTCCGACAGATGGGGAAGAATGGCAGGGCCGGTGAGGCGGCGGATTTCGATCATGGGAGGGAGCCATCCGCAAAACGGCCTCACGGGCAAGTTTGGAGTTCGGTGAAGCTTGCTCCCTGCCCGTTCTTCATGATCACATCCCGCAATGTCCAGCCTGTCGCCCTGGCTCATGTCGGAGGAAACCGGCGAGCCGTTCCGTCATTGCATCCACTGCCGCCTGCCGCTGGCGGAGGTGGATGCTCCTTGGCTGGTGACCAAGGATTACCGCCAGGGCGAGTGCATGCTGGAGTATGCGATCTGCCAGCCGTGCCGCAACGAGGTGGTGGATGGCTTTTCCGAGGAGTCGAAGGAGGCGGTCCGGAATTTCCTCGAACACGAGATCGACTGGGCGGCCCGCGTGGCGGAATTCATGATGATGCATTCGGTCGAGCAGCGGCTGGAGCACTGCATCAGCTGCCGCAGCCCGAGGAACACAGCGGGCGGCTTCGTGCTCTCGGCGCAGTTTGATTCGGACGGCCATCTGATCGAAGGGCCGCTGCCGGTGATGCTTTGCGATCAATGTTCCGCCCGGCTGGTGTCGACGCTCCCGGATTCCCATCGCGAGGTGTGGCAGGGATTTCTCACCAGCCACTTCGAGGGACCGCCTGATGACGACGACGGCGGATACCTCGGCATTTTCTGATCAACTCCCGCGCACGCCGAGCGTGAGCACCTCGAAGTCCACCCGTGCCGGACCCGCGCGGCCTCCGGGGATTTCCTTTCTCACAATCTTCGTCCCTAACAGCTGCTCCAGCATCCGCAGCTCGATCCCGATGGCATGCGGGTATTTCTCAAACACGGCCACGAGGGGATGATGATACTCCTCGATGCGGAAGCCGCGCTCGGGGTCATACTTGCAGCGCCCGAAGCAACCTTCCTTTTCGCGGAGCCCGGCCAGCAGGGTCGCTTTCTCCACCAGGGACTTCGACTTGGTGAGCTTCGGCCTCCAGCGCTCCATCTGGTGTTGGAAGTACTGGAACAATAGTCGATCCGGAGCGGTCTCTCCGAACAGGACTTTCACGGCCTCCAACAGATCGAGAGTCAGGCTGACCCCGGCCTGCGGAAAGAGCGCGTCGGCCTTCGGGGACAGGCGGTGGAAAATTTCCGGCCGCCCGACCTGGGTGCGCGGAACCCGTGTCCGCTCCAGGTAACCGAGCTTCGTCAGCTCCTCGCAGTGCTGCTTGACGGTCATGTAGGCCAGTTCGAGGCGTCGCGACAACTCACTGATCGAGAGTCCGCCGGAGAGCTTCAGCTCCTCGATGACCGCGACCCACTGGGGTTTCACGAGATCGCGGAAGCCTGGCAGGAACATGGTCCGCAGCATCGTGGAAACCGGCGGCCCCATGCAACCGGAAATGCGACGTAATCCCGATTGAAGTCGCCCATTTGACAACTGGGGACACGTCCCTAGATTGTCGGCCACGAAATGGCATCACGCCCCACCGACCTCGCCCCCTCCTTCATCAGTCACGCTCCCGGTCATTGGCCGGAGGTCGAGGCCGAGCAATGGAACGATCCCCGCTGGCAGTTGCGCAACCGCATCGACTCGCTCGCCGAACTGGAAACCCGCCTGACGCTGACCGATGAGGAGCGAGCCGGAGTCCTGCTGGCCGGGAACAAGCTGGCGATGTCGATCACGCCGCACTTCTTCAACCTCATCGACCCCGAGGATCCAGACTGCCCGATCCGCCGGCAGGTGATCCCGAACATCAACGAGGGCTGGACCGCGCCCGAGGAAATGGCCGACCCCTGTGGCGAGGACAGCCACATGCCGGTGCCGGGGCTTGTGCATCGCTATCCCGACCGGGTGCTCTTTCTGGTGACCGACCGCTGTGCCTCGTATTGCCGCTACTGCACGCGTTCGCGCGTGGTCTCCGGCGTCGGCGAGCAGCATCTCGATACCCAAATGGAGGCCGCGTTCCGCTATCTGGAACGCACGCCCGAGGTCCGGGACGTACTCCTTTCCGGAGGCGATCCGCTGCTTTTCAGCGATGACAAGCTCGACAAGATCCTCACCCGCCTGCGCTCGATCCCGCACATCCAGTTTGTCCGCATCGGCTCGCGCATCCCGATTTTCCTGCCCCAGCGGATCACGCCGGAACTCTGCGCGATGCTGAAAAAGCATCATCCGCTGTTCATTTCCATCCACACCAACCATCCGCGCGAACTGACCAGCGAAGTCCGCGATGCCCTGGGACGCCTGGCCGACGCCGGCATTCCGTTAGGCAACCAGAGCGTGCTGCTCAACGGGATCAACGACCACGTCGAGATCCAAAAGGCGCTCGTCCACAAGCTCCTGATGTGCCGCGTGAGGCCCTACTATCTCTATCAGTGCGACCTCATCACCGGCTCTTCGCACCTCCGCACCAGCGTCACCAAGGGCCTCGACATCATCGAAGGCCTGCGCGGCCACACCACCGGATACGCCATCCCGCAGTTCGTCATCGACGGCCCCGGCGGCGGCGGAAAGATCCCGCTCAATCCCGAATACGTCATCACCCGCGAACCGGGACGCGTCATCCTCCGCAACTACGAGGGCGGGGTCTTCGAATACGCCGAGCCGACGGTGATTCCAGAGGACGTCCTGTCAGGCCTCCACGACCGCGCGTTGGAGACGGCGTGAAAGGTGTAGATTGTAAATCGTAAATGGTAAGTGGTGGAAGACAGACATGCTCTTCATCTTCCACGATTGACGACTTACGATTCACCATTTACTACTTCAATCCTCCACCTTGATCGTCGCCGGGTCCCAGGTGGGCTTGGGGAACTCGAGGTTCAGGCTGCGCAGGGTTTCGACCATGATGTTGGCGACGCAGAGATTGCGATACCATTTCCGGTCGGCCGGGACGACATACCAGGGAGCATGGTCGGTGGAAGTGCGGCTGATGAGGTCCTCGTAGGCCCCCATGAACTCGCCCCAGCGCGCACGGTCCTGCAGGTCGTCGGGGTTGAATTTCCAATACTTGCCGGGATTGGCGAGACGGGCCTCGAGGCGTCGCTTCTGCTCGTCCTTGCTGATGTGGAGGAAGATCTTCACGATCGTGGTCCCCTCCTCCGCCAGCATGCGCTCGAACTCGATGATGTGCCGGTAGCGGCGTTGCCAGACCTCGTCGCCGAAAAGCTTCTTCACCCGCACGGCGAGGATGTCCTCGTAGTGGCTGCGGTTGAAAATGACGAGTTCACCGTTTCTCGGCACGTGCTGGTGGACGCGCCACAGGAAATCATGGGCCATCTCCTCCTCACTCGGCTTCTTGAACGAATGGACGTTGATGCCCTGCGGGTCGATGCGTGAAAAGACATGCTTGATGCAGCCGTCCTTGCCGCCGGTGTCCATGGCCTGCATGACCACCAGGATGCGGTGCTTGTTCTGCGCGTAGAGGCATTTCTGGAGGTGCTGGAGCTCGTTGCGGAGCTTGTCGAAGACGTACTCGCTGTTTTCCTTCGTGACGTCCTCCCAGAGGGATTTCTCACCGGGATCCGCCGTCGAAAGATCGAGCGTCATGCCCGGTTTCACCTGATATTTCGCAATCGCGCCCTTTACCGCCATGCGTGGGTTTATCTCCGCAGCCCCCCCTGCTGACAAGTCCGGACTGATAAAGTCCGTCGTCACACATTACGCATTGAAATGCGGGCCTTGCCGCGTTGTTCTCTGGCAATGGCGAAAATGCGGAAAAAACGGATCACAGGACATCAGCCAGCGGTGATTTCAACCGCCCTGCACATCGGTGCCGGATCCGTCTCCGCCATGGTCTGCGAACGCGACGGCGCGACCCTCATCCCGATCGACTTCCTCGCCCAACCCGCGCCGCTGGCCCAGGACATCTTCCGCCGCGGCAACGTGAGCAACGCCACCACCGAGCGGATCGTCTCGATCATCAAGGGCTATCAGAAATCCTTCGCCGAACTGGGGCTCAATCCCCACGGCATCACCCGCTCGCTGGCGACCAACATCCTCAGTGAGGCCACCAACCAGGAGTCGGTGCTGAACCGCATCCGGATCGCCTGCGGGCTCGACGTTTCAACGATCGACGACGGGGAGATGACCCGGCTCATTTACCTGAAGACGCGCCGCCGGCTGAATGACATTCCGGCGATGAAGGATCAGACCACGCTCGTAGTCCACGTCGGTCCGGGAAACACCCGCGCCCTGCTGTTTCAGGGCAACTCGATCATCCGCTACACCAGCTACCGCCTCGGCACGCACCGGACCCGCGAGGCCGTGGAAGGCTCCCATGCGGAAGGCACGGCGCTGCTCCGCGTGATCCGCGAGCATGCCTCGGGAAATCTGGCGCAGCTCCGCTTCGACTACTCGGATGTGAAGATCGAGTCACTGGTGGTTATCGGCTATGAGATCCAGTCGGTCGCCCGCCAGTTGGCGAAGCCCGGTCAGAGTTGTTCGGTGAAAACGCTGCGGCAGTTCGTCGTCGAGGCCGCTGGGGCCAGCGATGTCGAGCTGGTGAAACGCTTCCGGCTCGACTACCAGACCGCCGAGGCCCTGCTGCCGGCGCTGGAGATCAATCTGGCGATCGCCGAGCTGTTCGGGCTCGCCCAGCTTCACATTCCCTCGACCGACTACGAGCAAGGACTGCTCCAGGACATCCTCGTTTCCCGCGAGCTGACCGGGGCCTTTGCCGACGAGGTGCTGAGTTCCTCGAAAATCCTGGCCGCCCGCTATCAGTCCGACCCTCACCACGGCGAGCATGTTGGCCGACTTTGCAAGCGCTTCTTCGAGGAGTTCGCCGACCTTCACCAGCTCGACGCGCACGATGCCCTGCTGCTGCAGGTTTCCGCCATCCTCCACGAGGTCGGCACCTTCGTCAGCCCGCGTGCCCACCACAAGCATTCGGAATACATCATCCTCAACTCCGAGATCTTCGGTCTCGACCGCCTGGATGTGACAATCGTCGCGCTCGTTTCCCGCTACCACCGTCACTCGGTGCCACGGCCCGACCACCCCAGCTACCGCGAACTCAGCACCGACCACCGCATCCGGGTGTCAAAGCTCGCCGCACTGCTGAGAGTGGCGGATGCCCTCGAGCGAACCCATGACCAGCGTGTCAACGAAATCGGCATGCGGCGCGATGGCAACAAGCTCCACCTCACCCTCCCCGGCCTCGCCGACGCCGCCGTCGAACGACTCGCGATGGAGTCCAAGGGTGATCTTTTCGAACAAGTCTTCGGCCTGAAAGTCGTCATCGACGACGACAAATGAGCCGTCTAACACTTTCCACTTTTCACACCCCACTTTCCACTTCTCTCACATGCCTGCCCCTTACCTGAACCGCGAGCTCTCCTGGCTGGAGTTCAACCAGCGGGTGCTCAATGAGGCCCTGCGCGACGACCTGCCGCTGCTTGAACGCGTCAAGTTCCTGGCCATCACCGCCTCGAACCTCGATGAGTTCTTCCAGGTCCGCGTTGGTGGGCTGATGCTGATGCAGCGCAGTGGTCGCAAGACGCCCGATCCTTCCGGGATGTCACCCTCGCAGCAGCTCGCCGCCATCCGCCGTCGGGTCTCGCGGATGAACGAGGATCAGTATGCGCTTTTCGGAAAGGTGCTGCTGCCCGCATTGACCAAGGCCGGCATCCTCCCGCTTTCGATCGACTCGCTTTCCAACGCCCAGGCCGACCAGGTGGCGGGGATCTTCGAGGACGCCATCTTTCCGCTGCTCACCCCGCTGGCCATCAATGTCGGTCCCGACGGCACGCTTCCCTCGATCGTGGTGCCCGCGCTCCAGCTCATCATCGCCTGCCGACTGGTCGATACCGAGTCGGGCGAGACCCGTCACGCGCTGGTCCCGATTCCGGAAACCATCGGCCGCCGCGTGCAGGTGAAATCCAGTGATGGCAGCCAGTCCTTCGTCTGGATCGAGGACCTCGTGGCCCATCATGCCGATGATCTTTTCCCCGGCGAAAAAGTGGCCGCCACCACCTGCTTCCGCGTCACGCGGAATGGCGACATCGCCGTGCAGGAAGAGGATGCGAGCGACCTCGCCGACGAGATGGAGGAGGTTCTAACAGCCCGTCGTTTTTCCGACACGGTCCGGCTTGAGCTGCCCAAGGGTGCGCCCCGCGACCTGGCACGGATCATCAAGGACATCACCCGCAGCACCGCCCAGGACGTACTCCGGGTATCGGGTCCGCTTGCGCTTTCCTCGCTGATGGAGATCGCCTTTCTGGCGGGCTTCGACCAACTCCGGGATGAGGAATGGCCGGGCCAGACCTCGCCCTCCATCACGCCGGGCGAGTCGATGTTTGAGACCATCGAGGCCGGCGATGTGCTGCTCCATCATCCCTACGAATCCTTCGAGCCCGTGCTGCGCCTGATTGAGGAAGCCGCCGCTGATCCGGATGTCATCGCGATCAAGCAGGTGCTCTACCGCACCGCGCGGAAGTCCCGCATCATCGACGCCCTCATCCGCGCGGCGGAGAATGGCAAGCACGTCACGGTCCTCGTTGAGCTCAAGGCCCGCTTCGATGAGGCCCGCAACCTGCACCGTGCCGATGAGCTCCAGCGCGCCGGGGCCCAGATCGTCTATGGCGTGAAGGGCCTGAAAACCCACGCCAAGATCTGCCTCGTTGTCCGTCGCGAAGGCGGCCACCTGCGCCGCTACGTCCACCTCGCCACCGGCAACTACAACGAGGCCACCGCCAAGCTCTACACCGACTTCTCCTATCTCACCTGCAAGCCGGAGTTCGGTCACGATGCCTCGCTGTTCTTCAATGCCGTCACTGGCCGATCCAAGCTGCTCCGTTTCCAGCGACTCGTCCCGGCTCCCACCGCGATGAAGCCACTGCTGCTCGACCTCATCGCCAGCGAAACCGAACGCGCCAAGCAGGGCCTCGCCGCCCGAATCATCGCCAAGGTCAACTCGCTTCAGGACCCCGACATCATCGCCGCCCTCTACAAGGCCTCGCAGGCCGGAGTCGAGGTGAAGCTCAACGTCCGCGGCGTCTGCTGCCTCAAGCCCGGCGATGCCCGCTGGTCGAAGAACATCGAGGTTGTCTCCGTCATCGACCGTTACCTCGAACATGCCCGCGTCTTCTACTTCCATCAGGGCGGAGATGCCGAGGTCTTCATCGCCTCCGCCGACTGGATGGGACGCAACCTGGAGCGGCGCATCGAGCTGATGGTCCCGATCGAGGAAGCCGCCCTGAAGCGTCGCCTCATCCGCACGCTCGACGCCTATTTCCAGGACAATGTCCAGGCCTCGAAGTTGCTGTCCGACGGCACCTCGCAGCGCATCAAGGCCGCTCCCGGTCAAAGACGCTTCCGGGTTCAGGAGCACTTTTTCCAACAGGCGAAAAAGGCGGCGAAAGCCCGCGAGCATGAGCGGTCCATGACCTTCGAGCCGCATGTGCCGGTGGAGTGAGACTTCTAACAACCCACCCCGGCATTGACGTGCATCCCTTTGTCCACAGGCTCATCTCGAATTCATTGTTGGTGATCAGGGAGCTGCCGGTCCGCCTCACGGAGCGGCCACGGATCGAAGCCTTGATCCAACGACTACGACCGCAGTATTTCGAGCCTGGATTGATCCGGCTGGGGCCTCGGCATGATGGCGGCTATCTGGTTCCGGATGATCTGGAAGGAATCGCAGCCTGCTTCTCGCCCGGGGTCGATCGCATCTCCGGCTTTGAGCTGGACTGCGCCGGACTCGGCATGGAAGTCCATCTGGCCGACAACTCCGTCGAACATCCTGCCGAGTCACACGAGAGATTTCACTTCACCCGCAAGCACCTCGGCGTGACGACGGATGACGTGACGATGACCCTCGACGACTGGGTGCAGGCCAGTCATCCCGGCGATGACGACCTCCTGCTCCAGATCGACATTGAAGGGGCGGAGTTTGAGGTGTTCCTCGGAGCCTCGGATGCCCTGATGCGAAGATTCAAGATCATCGTGGCGGAGTTCCACTCCCTGGATCAGCTCTGGAACGAGCCGTTCTTCAACCTCGCCTCACGGGCATTCGAGAAGATCCTCCAAACGCATCACTGCCTTCACATTCATCCTAACAACTACCGGCCGGTTGCCTCCCGGGGAGGCCTGGAGATCCCGGAGGTGGCGGAATTCACCTTCCTCCGCAAGGACCGCTTCACGCCATCCCGCCAGGTCGGATCGTTTCCCCATCCGCTCGATTCCGACAACGCGGCGCATCTTCCGCCGCTGCCGCTCCCTCCCATCTGGTATGCTCCGCCAACCATCACCCCTTCATTGACACCGCCGGGGAATCCGCTACCGTGATGGCGTGAATTTGTTAAAGTCTGTTTCGTTTCAAGTATTTCCGGGTCAGAATGAAGCCGTGAGGAAACTGGCATCGGAGATGGCCGAGTTGATCCGTTCGCGCGCTTCCCAGGGTCTAACAACAGTTCTGGGCCTGGCCACTGGCAGCACTCCGCTGCCGCTCTATCAGGAGTTGATCCGACTTCATCGTGAGGAAGCACTCTCCTTCGAGACCGTGGTCACCTTCAATCTCGACGAATATCTCGGGCTCGAGCGCGATCATCCGGAAAGCTACTGGACCTTCATGCACCGGAATCTTTTCGATCACATCGATGTTTCGGCGGAGAACATCCACCTGCCGTCCGGAACCGTCGCCGACGAGGACATCGAGTCGCATTGTGAGTCCTACGAGGAGGCCATCCGCGAGGCCGGTGGCATCGATTTCCAGCTTCTAGGAATCGGACGCACCGGACACATCGGCTTCAACGAACCGGGCTCCTCCCAGTTTTCCCGCACCCGCCGGATCCATCTTGATCCGATCACGCGGCAGGATGCAGCGCCGTCATTCGGCGGCCTGGAGAACGTCCCCACCCACGCCATCACCATGGGCTGTGGCACGATCCTCGAAGCCCGTCGCATCGTCCTCCTCGCGTGGGGGGAAAAGAAGGCATCGATCGTGAAGGAAGCGATTGAAGGTCCGATCAACGATCAAGTCAGCGCCTCGTTCCTCCAGGACCACGACAACGCCTCGTTCTATCTCGATCCGGGTGCCGCTGCCGAGCTCAAGTGACCGGACGACACGGCAACCGTTGGAAAATGTCCGTGGTCCCGGTCATTTCCCGCAGCCAAAGTCGCCTCGTGCCATTTCCGGCTTAGACAATCGGCGATTCCTCGCCATGCTCGGGGCATGACTCCCGACTTCATCCGCGAAGCCCTCCGGCAGGTCCGTTACCCCGGCTTTTCCCGTGACATCGTCTCCTTTGGCCTTGTGAAGGGCGTGGAAACCACGGCCGCCGGAGTAGAGGTCAGGATCGAGGTCCAGACGCGCGATCCCGACATCCCGGAGAAGATCTTCAAGGACTGTCATGCCATTCTTGATGAGCTTCCGGACATCGGGAATGTGAAGGTCTCCATCGAGATCAAGGATCCGCCTGGCAGCACCAATGTGGCGGGCACCGGCAAATCCTCGATCCCCGGAGTAAAGCGGATCATTGCCGTGGCCTCCGGAAAAGGCGGCGTCGGCAAGTCCACCGTCGCGGCGAACCTCGCGGTGGCCCTTTCCAAAACAGGGGCACGGGTCGGACTTTGCGACTGCGACCTTTACGGACCCTCCGTGGCGATGATGTTCGGCACCACCGAGCGGCCGATGTCGAACGACCAGGACGAGATCATCCCGATCGAGGCCCACGGGCTCCAACTGATGTCGATGGGCTTCCTGTTGGAGGACCGCTCGCCGGTGATTGTCCGGGGCCCGATGGCTACGCGATACACGCAGCAGTTCCTGCGGCAGGTGGCCTGGGAACACCTCGACTACCTGATCCTCGACCTTCCCCCGGGCACGGGCGACATCCAGTTGACGATCGTGCAGACGGTTTCCGTGGATGGCAGCGTCATCGTCACCACGCCGCAGGAGGTCGCGCTGACCGATGCGAGAAAGGCAGTCGCGATGTTCTCCAAGGTCAATGTTCCGATCCTCGGTCTGATCGAGAACATGGCCTGGTTCGACTGCGATCATGGCCAGCGCTATTTCCTATTCGGAGAAGGCGGCGGCGTGCGTGAAGCCCAGCATCTCAACGTGCCGATGCTCGGTCAGATCCCGATCGACGCGGAGACCGGTCGCCGCGGCGACAGCGGGGCACCGGTGGCACTCTTGGAGCGTGGCACCAACACTGTGGCCGACTCGTTCCACGACATCGCCGCCGGGATCCGGGCCTCGTTGAAGGTCTGAAAGGTGAATCCGGTGCCGAGTCCCGCCGCCTTCAGGCCGGATCGGTGCCGGTAACCTCTTCGATCACCTCCTCGAGGTCCTCGATGGGCGTGTTGGCGGACCATTCCTCGATCATCCGGAAAGTCACCGCCAGCAGCGTCGGCCCGAGGAACACACCCACGAGACCGAAAGCGAAGGCCCCCCCGATCACGCCGCAGAAGATGAGCACGAAGGGGGTCTTGCTCTCGTGACTGATGAGATAGGGCTTCACAATGTTGTCCACCCCACTGATCCCCAGAACACCCCAGATCGCCATGAACAAGCCCCAGCCGGGACGTCCCTGCGTGAAGAGCCAGATGGCCGCCGGGATCCAGATCACGGGCGGGCCGATGGGGACGGCGGAGAGGAAGAACGTGAGTACGGAAAGAAGGATCACCCCCGGAACTCCGGCGATCGCGAAGCCCACCCCGGCCACCACGGCCTGCACCAGCGCCGTGCCGAGGATGCCATAGACGACGCCCCTTACGGTTCCACCCGCCACGTGCAGCATGTGCCGTCCCCGGTCACCGGCGATGCGACGCATGCCGATGGTCAGACGCTCGGCCACCGCGCCCCCATCACGAAGCAGGAAGAACGCCAGAAAGACGCTGGCCAGCACCTCGACCACGCCCTTGCCGATGGCCTGGGCCCCGCTGAGCAGCACGACCTTGATCCAGACGCTGGCCTGGCCGAGCTGACCCGCCAGACGCTCCGCCACACGCGACGATTCACCCACCTTGGCGGTGGCGGCAGCGGCCGCTTCGGCCGGAGGCACAACCGGCTGGCTGGGCGAGACCGGCGGGGCATCCTTCAGGATCTCCTCATCGCCGCGCTCCTCGATGACCTTCGGGCGCGGAGGAGGTTCCTTGGCTGCTTCGTCAAAGCGTTCCACCCAGCGGCGGCGATCAGCGGCGAAGTCCTTCCAATACGCATTGAGTTCCTGACCGACAAAGGGAGTCTTGCCGACCCAGGCAGGAGGCTCGTCGGGCACCGATCCGAACCATTTCCGGGTCGCCGTTCCGAGCTCCTTGGCGTCATCCGCAATGCTGAATCCGATCAGGACAAATGGTCCGACCGACACCAGGGTCATCGTCAGTGTCACCAGGATCGCCGCCAAGGTCCGGGAACCGCCGAACCAAAGGGTGAAACGCTTCTGGAGCGGCCACAGGGAATAGGCCAGAACGATCGCCCACATCAGGGCGGAAAGAAAGGGCCGCAACACGAAGAAGCAGCCAAGCAGCAGCAGGAAAAGCCCCAGGATTCCGAGAATCGGCTCGATCCTTTTTCCACTCCCTTTTGACCCATCGTCCGACATTTGAATGGCAGGACTCTAACGACACCATCAGGCATCGCCAGCTTGTTCTCGGAAAGAGCATGGAAATGTGACATGCCCGCCCGATCAGGGAGTCGGAAACGGCCCGGCCCGGTAGCGTTCGAACTGGCGGCGCAGCGAGTCATCGAGAGGGTCCGAGATCAGCGATTGCCTGGAGAGTTCCAGCGCCCCCTTGCGGTCCTTTCTTGCGAAGAGGATCTCGGCCTTGGTGTCGAGATACGCGGCCTGCTCGGGAGAGGAAGCGAGAGCCTTGTCCACGTGCTCTTCCGCGTCATCGAGATGCCTGACGGCGCGCGCAGCCAGCCACGCGGCCGTGTTTCGGGAGTTCTCACCGTCGGGAAAAGCCTTGATGACCGACTCCATGACCTTCCACGACCGCTCGAACCACTCGTCGTGTTGTTGCAACAGTCCCGCCTTGCGAAGCGCGGGAAAGAAGTAATCCGCCAAGGATCCGTCCGCAGGAAGCAGGCTATGGCATTTCTCGAGAACCCGGATCGATTGCTCACGATCCGTCTTGAGTCGGCTCAAGGCGCGAGTGAAGTCGGCATTCACCCGCAGGCGGATCCTGAGGCTGGGCGATTCGCCCCTGCCTTCATAACCGTTGTAGGCGAGGACTTCGTTGACGGCGGCGGCGCGCTTCCAGTCGCCCGCCCCGGTGCGATCCAGTCCATGCAGGGTCAGGGCCCTCACCCAGAGGTCGGCGTCCGGAGAAGTGGTGAGGACCACCCGCTCCCACCACTGGCCGGCACGCTCGAAATCGCCACCATAGGAATAAGCCTGGCCGATCAGGATACCGGCCCTGGGATCGGCAAGCGCGAGCTTGTCCGCCCATTCGTCCTGCCTCGCGGCCTCCTGGTCCTTCCCCATGCGGCGCAAGCAGGCGGCTGCGTAGGCGTGGAAATCGGGACGGGAAGGATTTTTCTCGATCAGCTTCATCCACAGGGTGGCGGCGTCCTGCCAGCGACCAGCAGCAGAAAGATAGAGCAGATAACTGAAGCTGCGGTCGGTGATGTCCTCCTCATCATCTTCCTCGATGTCCTCGAGCAACTGGTCCCAGGCCTTCAATCCTGAAACGAGATCGTTCGACTGAAGGGCGAGGTTCTTCATGAGATTGAGCTTCTCCGTGGCCTTGTCCTTCGGCATCGCATCAATCGCATCCCAGGCACGTTTCATCCATTTCTTGCGCAGACTGCCGGGATCGTTTCCGTATCTCAGCATGGCCATGAGGCCGTCCAGACGATCCGCACGACTCACCGCTGGATCGAGTTCACCCAGCCAGGTCCACCACGTGCCGGCCGCCTGACCTTCATTGAAGACCCCGTCGAGGACCTCGCCCCATTTCAAGTCGTCGTCACCGGCATAGTTCACCGCCGCCTTCTTCGCGAGCGTGACCGCTCCCGTCCTCGTTTGTTCAGTGTGGAACAGACTGCCCAGGATCGTGAGAAACACCTCCGAATCCTCCGCCGCCAGTTTCGCGAGGAAGGGCTCGAAATGCTTCAACTGATCCCGCAGACCCCGCTTTTCCAGAAAGGTGGCCATCTCGACGAGGTCCGTTTGTTCCCCATCGCTTTCATCCGGATGGTCGATCACCGCCTTGGCACGCTTCTCGATCCAGGCCGCATAATCCGGCTGATCCGGGCTCAAGCCCATCACCTTCAGGGCTTCCGGCACCCGCTCAAGGAGATCGTAGTAATGGAAGGCTTCGATGTGATCGAGTTTGATGAAATGGGATTCGCCCGCCGCCGCTTCGCCGAGCAGGAAATAGATGCCGCAGCCAAGGGAGCGGTTGTTGTCATTCCCGGCGCCACGCAGGAACGGCTGGAGCGGGTCGAAATCCTTGGAGGTCAGCGGCACGCCGTTCCAGTTCTTCTCCGCGAGCTGGAGATAGAGGGCGTGCAGCGACGGCGGACCATCGCTCGCCGTGCAGGTGCGCAGAAGCGGCATGGGATCGCCCTCCAGCATGTCCATCACTGCCGCGATCCTTGGCTCACGGGCTTCCACTGCGGCCTTGCGCGCCGCGTCGAACTGACCCGATGACCGCAGCAGGGCGAGCCTGAGTGCGGCTTGATCCGGGCCGCTCGCCTTGGTGAGTTCCGTCTTCAGACTGCCATGGGTGCGATGAAACTCGGCGATCGCGGCCAGCCCGGCGGTTCCCTGTGGACCCATCGCCAGGAAGCCAAGCGCCTCCTGAGGCTTGTCCGCCGCGATCGACTCCCGGGCCGCCCGAATGGCCACCTGCTCGACCCTTGCGCGGACCCGCGCCTTGACGTCCTCGCTTGTTTCCAGCGAGTAGAGCTTGAGTATCTGTCGCCAGGCTCTGAGGCCCTCTAGCTCGTAGATGATTCTCAGCTTGTCATCCCGCCCCGCCTGGTTGAAGCGCTCGATCAGCCCAAGCACCGCCTCGGGCGTGTCCGGCGTCACGTCGAGCGCGATCTTCCGCAGCAGGAAGGACGCCCGCTTGCTGACCTCTGGATTCGTCCCGCCCAGCGCCTCCCGCAAACGGGGCTCGGCCTGGATGCCCATGGCCCAAAGCTTGCGGGTTGCCTCCTCACGGACCTTGAAATGATCGTCTCCGAGCTGCTCGATCAACTTGGAAACCTGGTCCGGCTGACCCGCCTGATCCTCCGCTGGAGTCACCGCGGCGGGACCACTGGTCAGCGAGATCGAGATGCAAACAGCGACACACCAGGCAAATCTCATTTGTGCAACAACCTTGGGTATTTCCCGAGGAAATCAATCCTGATCGCAAGCCGCGTTCCGCCAGGTGCTATTTCCCGATGCAAAAGCTGGAAAAAATGACCCCAAGCAGATCCTCGACATCGACTCGTCCGACCACCTCGCCAAAGGCCTCCAGGGCTTCCCTCAGATCCACGGCCGCCAGCTCGGTGTCCGAGCGCGGCGGCTCCAAGAGCTGGATGGCGGCCTCCAGAGCCACCCTCGCGCGATGCAGGCACGACTGATGGCGGGCATTGATCGCCACCGCCTGCCCGCCCCAGTCCTCCATTCCGAGCTGCAGGACGGACTCGATCGCTTTCTGAAGCTGATCGAAGCCAGCGCCGGACTCGCAGGACAAGGAAATGCCATCCTCGGCCTGCCAGTCGGGATGCAGACCCAGATCGGACTTGTTGAAAATTCGCAGACGACGCCCGCTGTCCGGCCCATCGAACTGGATCGGCGCACCTTTTGCCCGGGAACCGTCCACCACCTCCAGCAGAAGATCGGCCGACTCGATCTGCCGGACCGTGCGGCGAATCCCCTCCTCCTCGATCCGGTCCGCCGCCTCCCGAACGCCCGCAGTGTCAATCAGACGCAGCGGAATTCCGCCAAGAACGGAGGATTCCTCAATGGTGTCGCGCGTGGTCCCGGCCACCTCGCTGACGATCGCCCGCTCATGGCCGAGCAGGCGGTTCAGGAGGCTCGATTTCCCCACGTTCGGTTCGCCAAAGATGACCGTCATGACGCCTTCACGAAGGATGCGACCCTGGTCCGCCGTGGCGAGCAGTCGGTCGATCTGAGCGGACACGGCACGCAGGCGCTTGCAGAGAAGCTCTCCTGTTTCAGGGGCGATGTCCTCGTCAGGAAAATCAATGTAGGCCTCCACGTGCGCCAGCACCGAGAGGATCTCGTCGCGCGCCGCCAGGGTCTGACGTCCCAGCACGCCGTCCATCTGATCGCGTGCGGCCCGCAGGGCCAGGGAGGTTTGGGCGGAGATCAGATCCATCACGCCCTCGGCCTGGGTGAGATCGAGCTTTCCATTCAGGAAGGCCCGCTGCGTGAATTCTCCGGGACCTGCGGCGATCGCGCCGCACTCGAGGAAGCGCGACAGCACCTGCCGGGTCACGAGCATTCCCCCATGACCACTGAACTCCACGACCGGCTCGCCGGTGTAGCTGCCAGTGCCGGGAAAACAGATCAGCAGACCGTCGTCGATGGCGGCACCCGTCCTGTCAAGCACCCGACACCAGGTCGCGGTCCTGGGTGTTGCGACCGATGCCTTTCCGCCTGTGGCGAGGTCGGCGACCGCGATTGCCCTCGGACCCGACAGCCGGATCATCGAGACCGCCCCGACTCCGGGCGGGGAGGACACGGCGGCAATCGTCGGAACAGCGGCGGAGAGCGGGTCCATTCGCGTTAAAGCAAGGCCATCACGGCATCCTGTGCGCCGAGGCCAGCGGCGAAGCGAACTCCCGGCTGAAATCCGGAGGCAGGATCATGCGATGGCGGTCCGACAATGGACAGAAGGTCTGCAGGAAAGTCACCGCAATCCTTCCGATGAAATGATTGCAGGGGGAATTCCCAGGCTTGGTCAGGATTGGGTGAGCCACTCGTCATTTTGTTTTACGAATTGAGTTATCATCGGATCCAAGGGATTCCAACGTCAATCTGGCAGCGTCTAACAGACGCCGTGTGAGAACACTGGCGGCACCTGCCACTGGGAGCCGCGAGGGTGGTCATCTGCCAAGTTCCCCGGCCAGCCAATCTTCAAAGGCGGCATGGTCGTTCAAGTCATACTGCCAGGCGCGGAAACCGAACTCGCGGCCGGTGGCGATGTTGGCCGGAAGGTCATCAATGTAGCGGGTCTCCTCCGGGATCAGCCCATGCTCGCGGATGGCGTGTTCGTAGATCGGGCGGTCCGGCTTGATGCCGCCTGCGAGGTGGGAAAGGACGGCTCCATGGAAGATCGAGAACCGCGGATAGGTCTCGAAGATCCACGGGCAGTGGATGGAGTTGGTGTTGGAAAAAAGAATCAGGCGATGGCCGTCGGCGGCGAGTCGGGTGGCCACTGACCACATCGGTTCGTTGGGGGTGAAGATATGTTGCCATGCGTGCCGGAAGGCCTCGGGCGTGATGCCGCCGCCGAGGCGTTCGATGGCCCACTGCACGTATTCGGGTTCCGGGATCCGACCGGCTTCGAAGTCGTCCTTTCTCTCGATCAGTGCGGCAAGTCGGGTCGCCGGATCCAGGGTGTCCGCAGGAAGCAGTTGGGAAAGCGAGGTTTCAAAGTCGAAGTCGAGAAGGACACGGCCAATGTCAAAGAGGAAGGTCATGGGGGGAAGAGTTAGAAGTTAACAGTTAATAGTGAGTTGTTTCTGACCATTTACGAATCACGATTTACCATTTACATTCTCCAACACAAATCGCGCGGCGTGGAGGGCTCCGGCATTGCGCCCGTGGCGGGAGAGTGCGAGCTTCATCCTCCGCCATCCGGCAGCCTGGTCGGCGAGAAGATCACGGGTGGCGCTTGCGATGCTGGCCGGGGTATCGGCGAGGCTGCCGCCTTCGATGGCCTCCAGCAGGCGCAGATTTCCCTCCTCCTGGCCGGGGACGAGATGGTGGATGAGCATCGGACAACGAGCGGCGATGGCCTCATGAACGGTGGCCCCTCCGGCCTTGCCGACCGTGAGGTGATGGCGGTTGAGGAGCTGGGGCACCTTCCGGGTCCAGCCGATGATGCGGACGCGTCCAGGATAGGCGGCCTTGAGCTGCCGGGCGTGCTTGTAAAGGAGCCGGAGATTCCGCCCGAGGACAAGGGTGAGGCGAACTCGTGGCGAGGCATCCAGCAAGGCGCGCCCCATGGCACCCAACAGGTCACGCTTGGCGGTGGGAAAGTAAAGGACGCGGAAGGGATCACAGGGATCGTCCGAGGCGACCGGATGGAGCGTGGAAAAGACCGGATTGACGGGGAAACCGGTGTCAATGACCTTGGAGGCGGGAAGACCCGCGCGGATCATGGTTTCCCGGGTGGCGGGATCGGTGACCAGGTAGTAGTCGGAGGGGGCCTTGAGCCAGGCGGCGTTGATCTCGATGGAGTCGGTGACCACGGTGAAGACCGGGAGGGATCGGCCGGTTTTCCTGAAGATGCGTTCGAGGAAATAAGGATAAAGCGGGTAGGTGCTGACGATCGCGTCGGGACCGAACTCCTGAATGAGCGTTTCCAGATGGGATTCCGGGCGTCGCATCAGGGGCATCTGCTGACGGCTGAAGTCGTGGTTGCCGGTGGAGCGGTAAATCCTGGCCCAGAGTTGCGGGCTGTAGGTGGTGACCAACCGGTAGGCCCACTGGATGAAGCGGGTGGAACGTGGGGCTCCGCTCAGGCAGGGATCGGCCACCCGGGTCTCCGCCCCCAGGGAATCCAGGGCGAGCGCACAGTTCCTGGCGGCGCTGTTGTGTCCTTCCCCAAACGCGGCTGTGATGATGAGAAGTCTGGCTGGCATGCGTCGCTCGGCTGGATCGTGTTTTAGGCAGAACATGGCGTTGCGTCGATGGGCATTTCAGGCTTTTGTCGAAACCAACGATGGCTAGGGATTTCGAAAAACCGGTTGTTAGATTGGTCGATGAGACACCGCAGAAGCCTCAGGAGGTCGTCAGGTTGACCACCGAGGAAGGCGCTGTCACCCGGATCGTGCCGCTTCCGGCGCCGACCCCGATGACACGCCTGGTGCCGGACGACATCGTCAATGAGGACAAGCGCACCCACGAGCCGGACTATGAAGCTCTGGCCGACAGCGAGGTCAGCCAGCTAATCCTGGAAGAGACCTGGGACAAGGAGGAGCGCGAGTCAAAGCCAACGCCATGGGGATGGTTCATTTTGTTTGGGGTGACCATCGCCGGCGGAGCCATCTGGTCGCTGGCCAATCTTCAAACCAACAAGGCCACCCCGGAGGCAGCGAGGACGGAGGACCTTAAAACCCTGGATCAGGAGGTCCGGGAACGAGAGGAGGCAGAGGCCACGGTCAACCGGCTCACGGAAAGCGTCAGGATCTACTGCGAGGCGGACAGCATTGAGAAGCTCGAACGGGTGGTCCGCCATCCTGAGCGGGTGAGGCCCTTGATGGA
Organism: Verrucomicrobiaceae bacterium; assembly: GCA_027485995.1. Lineage (GTDB taxonomy): Bacteria > Verrucomicrobiota > Verrucomicrobiia > Verrucomicrobiales > Akkermansiaceae > Luteolibacter. Next base: position 9,324 of record JAIXPW010000117.1, on the reverse strand, counting down.
GCAGTGGTATCAGCAGCATTCCTTGAAGGCCACTCGCCTCGTTTCACTGGATGTCTTGCAGCCCATCACGCTGGAAAACAGGGGCTCTTACTGGATGGTCATTTGCTCGATCGAGGGCGACCAGAAGCGAAGTCTGCTGCTCGAATTGGGCGATGAAGGAATGGCCAGGGTGGATTGGGAAACGGAAGTCTGCTATCAGCCGATGGACTGGGACGAGTATGCCAAGACTCGCCCGCAAGGGTCGATGGATTTCCGGGTCAGGGTTGAGCCCGATCATTATTACAGTCATGAGTTCTCCGATTCCAGGCGCTGGGCCTGCTTCCGGCTGAGGACGCTCACGGGGGATCAGGTGCTCTTCGGCTACGTCGAGCGGGCCTCCGAGGAAGGGCAAAAGCTGATCGGGCTCCTGGCACACAGCGGCAACAAGGAATTGGCCGTGCTGCTGAGGATCTCGACCCCCACCGACCTCAAGTCGCCGAAAGGAGTGGTGATCGAAAAGTTGATGAGTCCGAGGTGGACCTACGTCGAGCCACCCGACACTTGATCGAGTGGGGGGATGCTGCGAGCGTTCCATATGGCCAAGCCCGACAGCGCCGACTCCCCCTCCCTCCAAACTGCAGTCAGCGGGCGGACCTGCCTGTGGCCGACCGTGGCTGGAGTGGGCGTTTTCCTCGTCTGTCAATTCGCGGCATCGTTGTGGCGCCTGGCGAATCGCTCGGACGGAATGGAGAACAAGTTCAGCGCCCTGGCGCGTGACAAGTACCTGCAATTCCTGATCAACCAGAATCTGCTGGTGCTCGTGGCCTACGTGCTGCTCGGTCTGGCGGCCGTCTTCCTGGTGCTTCCCATGACGACCGAATGGTCCAGGCGGACGAGGCTTCGGAAACGCCGTTGGAAGGTGATGAGGGCACTTTTCCTGACGGTTCTCATCCACTGCTACTTTCTGCTGCGGCTGGCAAACTCACGGCCCTATTTCCTGAGCGAGGCCCGCCTCGGAGACTGGTGCCACAGGATTCTGGACTGGGCCCCCACGGCTTGGCAGCCGGTGCTCCAGTCCCTTCTGTTCGCGGTCCTTCCGTTGGCCGTGCTCTTGTGGGTGATCGTCTGGTATCTCCGCGCCAGCCATCCGAAGGTCCGCTGGATCGGAGGGGCCCTCGCGCTCGCCGGAGCCGCTGCGGTTTTCATCCCCGCCCTGCCTGTGAGTGCGTTTTCCCCGAACCGGGAAAGGAGCCCAACTGCAAGCCCCTGGAATGTCATCATCATCGCTTCGGATTCCCTGCGTGGCGACAGCCTGGGCTGCGCAGGCCACAAGGCTGCCCGCAGCGATGGAGCCGCAGCGGCGGGAGTTTCTCCGACAATCGATGCCCTGGCCGCACGCTCGACGCGGTTCGAGCGCTGTTACACCCCGATCGCCTCGACCCTTGAATCGTCCGTCACCTTCATGGGCTCGCAGTTCCCCCACAGCCACGGGATCCGCCAGATGTATCCGGATCAGGAAACCGTCGCCTCGATGGAGCAGACGCTCGTCCCGATGGCCTCGGTGATGAATGCCGCGGACTATGACACCGCCGCGATCGGAGACTGGTGCGCGGGTTATTACAAACTCGTTCCTCTCGGTTTCAAGGACATCGACGTTTCAAGTTTTGACAACTTCAAGATCTATCTCAGCCAGGCCGTCATCATGGCGCATTTCGTGGTGCCCTTGTATTTCGACAACTCACTCGGCTATCGCTTGTTTCCGGAGATCGGGTCCTTCGCTTCGTTCGTGACCCCCGAGGTGGTGACCAGACGGGTGGAAGACCGCTTGGGGAAGCAGGCCGCTTCGGGCAAGCCCTTCTTCTGGCACGTCTTCTACTCGTGCAATCACCTACCCTACGGCTCGCCTCAGCCCTACAACCGGATGTTTGCCGACCCGGGTTATGATGGACCTGCCGGCAACCAGGTGCAGTTCGACGTGGATCGTTTCATCGGAGGCGAGGATCTCGAACCCATCTGGAGGTCCATGCCTGACAGCGAGATCCGTCAGATCCGGGCGCTTTACGACGGCTGCACCCGACAGTTCGACGACTGTGTTTCGCGCATCCTGAAGTCGCTGGAGCGGAACGGTCTGGCCGAGCGAACGATCGTCGTCATCACGGCGGATCACGGCGACGATCTCTTCGATCCGGGCGTCACGCTGGGACACGGCCTCAGCCTCAATGGCAGCGGGCAGGCCAACCACATCCCGCTGATCGTGCACATCCCAGGCAAGGCGCCCCAGGTCATTTCCGAACCGATCCGATCGATCGACCTGATGCCCACGCTGGCGGATCTGCTGGCGGTCGAGAAGCCCTCTGCCTGGGAGGGAAAAAGTTTCGCCTCGTGGATCGAGCGCCGGGCCACTCCAGAAACCCTTCCCAGCTACAGCGAGACCAGTTTCCCTTTCATTCAGTTCCGCGTGCCGGGGATCGAGAGGCCGAAGCTGCCTCCCATGGACGAACTCACCGAAATCGACGATGCCTTCAACTATCAGTTCGTGCTGAAAAAGAAGTATCTCGCCCCGGTGATCGCCGCCAAGCAGCGCTGCCTCACGACGAAGTTATGGAAACTCGTCTGCACGCCCACCGCTGCAGGAGACCGTCATTTCGCGCTCTATCGACTCTCGTCCGATGAGTCGGGAAACCGCAATCTGGCCTCCGAACGACCGGAAGTCATGGCGGCGATGCGACCCGCGCTCGAGCGATGGATCGACGACCATCGACAGTCCACGATCCACGAGATCTTCCCGGCCGGCGAGCCAAACTGAACAGAGGGCTCACTTGAACCCGTCGCGGATGATCCTGGTGATCTCGATGGCGATGCTCAGGGCGTCCGTCCCCTGCTGGCCACTGACCTTCGGCGTGGCTCCTGCCGCCGCACTGCGGACGAAGGCCTCGAGTTCGAGCTTGAGGGGCTCGCCCGGTTCCACCTCGACGGCGCCACGTTTGATCTCCATGCCTTCCCGCCAGTGGATCTGGCCGGATTGCTCCTGGTAGTCGAGCGAGAGGTAGCAGTCTTCCTGAAACACCCGCAGCTTGCGCATCTTGTCCGGGCTGATCCGGCTGGCGGTGACATTGGCCACGCAGCCGTTCTCGAAACGGAGCCGGGCGTTGGCGATGTCCTCATTCGGCGTCAGCACCGCCACGCCAACGGCATCGATGCTGGCAATGGGCGAGCGCACGAGATGGAGGATGATTTCCAGGTCATGGATCATCAGGTCGAGCACCACGCCGATGTCGATGCTGCGGTTCGGAAAGGGGGAGAGCCGGTGGGCCTCGATGAATCGGGGACGGGTCAGCTTTTTCTCCAGTTCACGGAGGACGGGGTTGAAGCGCTCGATGTGACCGATCTGGAGCACCTTGCCGGTGCGCGCGGAGGTTTCCACCAGCACCTGGGCATCCTCCACGGTGGGCGCGATCGGCTTTTCCATCAGCACGTGCAGTCCCAGTTCCATCAGCTGACAACCGACCGCCCGGTGGGCAATCGTCGGCACGGCCACGCTGGCGACGTCGCAGAGCTCGGCAAGCTCCTCGAGACTGGAAACCGGCGTGGCACCGAACTCCGCGGCCACAGCTTCAGCCCGCGCGGGATCCGCGTCGTAGACCACGGCGAGATCGACTTCGGGCAGTTGGGAATACACACGGGCATGATTCCGCCCCATTGCCCCGGCCCCGGCCACTCCCGCTCGAATGTTCTGCATGTGGATTGCTAATGCGACAGTCCCCTGCCGGGCAAGCCCGGTGGTGACGTTATTGCCACGAAGTCACATCGTCGGAATTCGCAAACGGAATCACATCGGTCTTGGAACCTCCATTCTTGCCCTTCTTGCCATCCTTGCCGAAGGACCAGATCACAAAATCCTGCTCACGGGGCTTGCTGTCGGTGTATTCACCCACGCCGAAGGTCCACATCAGCCTGTCATACACCCCTTGCGCCTCATCCGAGCGATAAGGCGGGGTATTGATGGCGATCATCATCGAGTTGCCCCAGGGATCGTAAAGGATGCCGTCCGGTCCGACGCCGTTCTTCTTGTCGCCGGAGAGCGGAAACTGGACGTAGGTCTCCTTCTTCGGATTCACGTCCGCGACATCGAAGTTGGAGGCACCGTAGGAGAACTGCTTCGGATCGCCGAGAAGGGCCGAGACGATGAAATCATTGGTGTACATCGCGTCCGGGTCACCATAGACGGTATCCACTCCGGCATCCCGCTTTTCCTTGGGAATGGGGCCACGCTGGTAGTCCACCGAGAAGGCCTGCAGACCGGTGGAAAGGTCGCGGATCTGAGCGAGCGCCTGAACTTTCTTGCCCTTGTCGATGAATTTTCCAGCTCCGACGGCGGATAGCACTGCGAGGACCACGATGATGACGATCACCACCAACAATTCGATCAAGGTGAAGCCTTGGCGACGGCTCCGGACATGCTTGGGTTCCATTCGCCGAGGCTAGGCAAGAGCCCGGACTTTGTCCACCCCACGAATCGGGGGATGAAAAATCGTTGCCGCTGCGAAGAAAGCGCCCACCTCGGAGAACCAGACCAATCCAGCCGTCGTGCTTTTTTGCCTCGCCACGGGGCAGGATTCCCCCTACTCCGGCCCCGCCCATGAGCGCTACCCAACTCGACCAACTGAAGCAGTTCACCGTCGTCGTTGCCGACACCGGCGATTTCGAATCGATGAAGGCCTACCAGCCGCGTGACGCCACAACGAATCCGTCCCTCATCCTGCAGGCCGCCGCCAAGCCGGAATACAAGCCACTGGTCGAGCGCGCCATCGGAGAACTCAAGGGCGGCTCCCTCAGCGGACAGGCGCTCACCGAGGCCGTGCTCGACCGCATCCTCATCCTCTTCGGCCTGGAAATCCTCAAGATTGTCCCCGGCCGTGTTTCCACCGAGGTGGACGCCCGCCTTTCGTTCGACACCGAGGCCACCGTCGCCAAGGCCCGCCAGTTGATCGCCGCCTACGAAAGCGAAGGCATTTCCAAGGACCGCATCCTGATCAAGATCGCCTCCACCTGGGAAGGCATCAAGGCCGCTGAGATCCTCGAAAAGGAAGGTGTGCACTGCAATCTCACCCTGCTCTTCTCCTTCGCTCAGGCCGTGGCCTGCGCCGAGGCCGGAGTCCAGCTCATCTCGCCCTTCGTCGGCCGTATCCTCGATTGGTACAAGGCCTCCACCGGCAAGACCTACGAGGGCGACGAGGATCCCGGCGTCATTTCCGTGAAGTCGATCTACTGCTACTACAAGAAGTTCGGCTACAAGACCGAGGTCATGGGTGCCTCCTTCCGCAACAAGGGAGAAGTCCTCGCCCTGGCCGGCTGCGATCTCCTCACCATCAGCCCCAGCCTGCTCGCAGAACTCCAGGCTTCCACCGATCCGGTCCAGCAGCGCCTCTCGGCCTCTGATTCGGCGGCGCTGGACCTTGAAAAGGTGACCTTCGACGAAAAAGCCTTCCGCTTCGCCCTCAACGAGGACGCCATGGCCACCGAGAAGACCGCCCAGGGCATCCGCGCCTTCGCGGCCGACATTGTGAAGCTGGAGAACCTCGTCAACGAGCTCATCGGCTGAGCCGCCCGCTCCCTTCACTCCCCGCTCCGGTTTCGACCGGAGCGGGGTTTTTGCTTTCGGGATGCCACCTTCCCCGCTCAACTTCCGGCCAGCCATGAACCGTCGCACCTTTGCCCTGCTCCTGTCGGCCACCTTCGGCCTCATCCCGCTCCCGGTCCAGGCCGGCGGCAAGGCCGGGGAGAAAGCCTCGCTCACCTTCCACCTCGAGACCGACGGAAATGAGAACCCGAAGATGGTCTTCCCCGAGAACGTCTCCGGACGCGTCCGCCTCTTCCGACGGATGTCCGAGGTCTCGGAAAAGGACATCGAATCCTTCAGCCCCATCCCTGCGGCCGATGGCGCCACCTACGGGCTCCTGATCAAGCTCAAGCCCGCAGGAGCCCGCCGCCTCGCCGCCGTGACCGCCACCAACCAGGACCGCTGGCTCGTCGCCCGCGTGAACGGGCGATCCGTCGATAGCGTCCAGATCGACCGCCAGATCGACGATGGCAAGCTCGTCGTCTGGAAAGGCGTCACCGCCCTTGAGATCAAGATGTTCGACAAGATCGCTCCACGCATCGGAGAAACCAAAAAGCGCTGAATGATGAGGATCACCGGACTCTGGATCGCCGCGCTGCTGCTCGCGGCTCCCCTTTCCACCGCCGCTCCCTATGAGGTCCGCCTGCCGACGGCGAACGATTTCCTCTATCGGAACCAGCCGGAGAAATTCTACATGCACGTGGATCGGACCTTCGAGGGCCAGACCTCCAAGGCCTGGGAAGGCGGCTGCTTCGGCTTTTCCCGCACCCCCATCCGACTCAATGGCGAGGTCATCATGGTCAAGTTCCATGAAGGCATCGACATCGCCCCGCTCGAGCGCGACAAGTCCGGCAACCCGCTCGACCCGGTCAACAGCATCGCCGATGGCAAGGTCGTCCACATCAGCCCCGTCGCCGGGCTGAGCAACTACGGCAAGTATGTCGTCGTCGAGCACCTCTGGGACAACTCCCCGATCTACTCGATCTACGCCCACCTCAGTTCCGTCCAGGTGAAGGTCGGAGATCCCGTCAAACTCGGCGACAAGCTCGGCCAGATGGGCTTCACCGGCGCAGGCATCGATCGCACCCGCTCCCACGTCCATCTCGAGATCGCCCTGATGATGTCCGATCGCTTCGACGACTGGACCAAGTCCATCAAGGGCTCCGAGAACAAGCACGGCAATTTCAACGGGATGAACTTCGCCGGCGCCGATGCCTCCAACTGGTTCCTCGAGCGACGCAAGAACCCCGAACTGAGATTCTCCGACTTCGTCTATGCCCAGCCCGTCCAGTTCAAGGTCACCGTTCCCGGAAAGGGCATCCTCGCCTTCGGAAAGCGCTACCCCTGGCTGCTGCGGGGCGATGAGAACCTCGCCGTCTCCTGGGAAATCTCCTTCACCGGCACCGGCCTGCCCATCGCCGTGACCGCCAGCGAACGCAGCGTCACCACGCCCATCGTCACCTACCTCCGCAGCTCCACCATCCCCCAGCGCTACCTGACCCGCGGACTGATCAATGGCGAGGGCACCACCGCCTCGCTCACTTCTTCCGGGAAACAACTCGTCGCCCTCCTTTCCGGAGATTTCCCCGCCCCGGCTCCCGCTTCCGCTCCGGCCAACACCAAACCGAAGACCCCATCCACCGGAAACCGCTGACCCCTTTTCCACCATGACCGACCACACCCTCGCCCATCTCGAATCCCTCGGCCTCAGCCTTCCCACCGTCCCGGTCCCAATCGCCGCCTACGTCAACTGCGTCCGCACCGGAAATCTGCTCTTCCTCTCCGGCGGCCTGCCCATCGATGGCGACCGCAAGGTCATCGGAAAAATCCCTACCGACGTCTCCATCGAGGAAGGCTACGAGGCCTCTCGCATCGTCATCCTCAACCGCCTCGCTGTCGTGCGCGATGAGATCGGCTCGCTCGACCGCGTGAAGCGCATCGTCACGCTCAACGGCTTCGTCAACTCCACCGCCGACTTCTACGATCACCCCAAGGTCATCAACGGCGCTTCCGAACTCCTCATCGAAATCTTCGGTGAGCGCGGCAAGCACTCCCGCACCGCCCTCGGCGTCCCGGCCCTGCCTTTGAACGTCGCCGTCGAGATCAATCTGATCGTCGAGGTCGAGTGATCGTGGCGGCGGATTCCATCCGCCAAGCCATCTTCATCGTTAGGGAATCAGCTGCTCTTAATCGACGGTGCATGTATCCCGATTGAAATGCTGAAGCTTCGCGGATGAAATCCGCTGCCTCGTTCGGAAGTTCCCTGCGATGATGCTCTGGTCCGATGCCCACAACCACCTGCACGATCCCCGCCTCGGGGACCCGGAGCCGATCATCGCCACCCTGCGGGCACAGGGCATCAGCCGCTGTGTCGTCAACGCCACCTGCGAAGACGACTGGCCGGTGATCGAGAGGCTGTTGGAGAAACATCCTGATTTCATCCTTCCGGCCTTCGGGGTCCATCCCTGGAAGGCCCATCTTGCCGCTCCGGGCTGGGACGAAAGACTTCACGCCCTGCTGGAAAAACATCCCCACGCCGCCGTCGGTGAATGCGGGGTGGACCGTTGGATCGACTCCCCCGGACTTGAGGTCCAGACGCCCATCTTCGAAACCCAGCTCCGGATCGCGCGGGGACTCGACCGCTGCGTGGTCATCCACTGCCTCAAAGCCTGGCAAGCCCTCTTCGATTCGCTTGATCGCGTCCCACCCCCGGCACGATTCCTCCTCCACTCATTCAACGGCTCCCTCGAAACCGCGCGCCGCCTGATCCCCCTCGGCGCGTATTTCTCGTTCTCAGGCCATTTCCTCCACCCGAGGAAATCCAACCTCGTGGAAACCTTCCACCAGCTTCCACCCGATCGCGTCCTCATCGAGACCGATGCCCCGGACATGCTTCCGCCCTCCGAGTTCATCACCCATCCGCTGCCTGACGGACTCAACCACCCGGCCAACCTCAAGCCCATCGCCAGCGCCTGCGCCGAGCGTCTCGGAATCTCCATCGAAGACCTCGCCCGCCAACAGCAGCGGAACCTCGAAGCCTGCTTCCTCACCAAGGCCTGAGAACCTGAAACTCCCAAGCCGACCGTTCACGCTCCGCCCGCATAGAGAGTCCCAAGCAGGCAATTTCAATCCGGCCACAATCCCCGCGAGCCCATGCTCTCATGAGCATGGCAACTCGCATTTCTTCACCAATAACTAATAACTCCTAACCAATCACTCTTCAATCCTTCTTCTCCTTGTAAGTCGACTGGATGTAAACCTCACGCAGCGACTTGAAGTCGATCACGCAGGGGCTCTGCGCCATGAGGTCGGCTCCCTTGTTGTTCTTCGGGAACGCGATAACTTCACGGATGCTGTCCTCACCGGACACCAGCATCGCGATGCGGTCGAGACCGAGCGCCAAACCACCGTGCGGCGGGGCTCCGAAGCGGAAGGCGTCGAGGATGTGGGCGAACTTCTCCTGCTGCTCTTCCGGGCCGACGCCGAGGACTTCGAACATTTTCGCCTGAAGATCCTTTTCGTGGATTCGGATCGAACCCCCACCGAGCTCGTAGCCGTTGAGGACAACGTCGTAAGCCACGGCGCGGACTTCCTCATACTTGCCGTCATCGAGCAAGGCCACGTCGTCCTTGTTCGGACGGGTGAAGGGATGGTGCACCGCCGCCCAGTGGCCGGTCTCGGTGTCGAGAGCGAGCAGCGGGAAATCCACGACCCACAGGAAATTG
>JAIXPW010000128.1 GCA_027485995.1 Verrucomicrobiaceae bacterium | reverse complement strand
CAACATTGCTGCGGGTTGGTGTTTGTTTGTTCATTACACCCTGCCGAGTGGCAGGGATTTCAAATCAACACCAGCCCGCTTTCCTCCCTCCTTCAAAAAAACCGTGGGATGGCTGTGAAGTCATTTTATTTGCGAACGTTCAAGCGCTCCTACGGGCGCGATTGATTTGCGTTTGAAATGCACTGAAGAGCTTATGGCCCGTTGGGAGTCGCGCCTTGTTCTGCATCTTTGTTACCGTTTTTTCTGCGCGCTTTGGTGACAATATGAAACTCTCCTGTTTCGGTATCCAAGATCATTACCTGCTCCTTATCGATCTTCACCAAGTTGGCATCTTCGAATGTGACTTCATGGGGACCACGTGAAAGATAAACAGACTTCACCTTTCCGGCGAGATGCTTCCAGCCGACAGAGAACTTCCCATGTGGGTCTTTGTAAACGCACGAGCCGAACTCGACGTCACCTTTGTCTGTGCGCATCCAGCCACCCCTATCCACTAGCTTCGTGGTGAAGTCAGACGGCTTTCCGTGGAGTAAGGAGTGAGGGTCGTCCCCCGGCGCAAATACCAACTCGAAAGAATGGAGACTCGACTGCAATAGGAAGAGAATTAGAAGTGCGTGATTCATTTTTGCAGACGATAGAGTGGTGGCACGCCGCTGTGAAGCTCGAATTTAGGGGGCGGGCGGCACGGCGTTGCCACTCATGACTTGTCAGGCTTCTTCCTGTATTGTATCAGCGAATGCCCAGATGCCGACTTGGGATCATATCCGACCCAAACTGAACCCCATTCGTATTGGCCTGGTGCAAATCCCTTAGACGTTAGCCATTCCTCGGTATCATTCGCACACAACTTCTGCTTTTGCTCACTCCAGTCAGACCAACTCGTGCCGTAGATAACTGAATCCCACAAAGAGAGCCTTGCGGCTGAAAAATGCCCTTCATGGAAGCAGATACCTACCGCAACGTCCTTATCGGTCGCGGAGTAGGTGACGAATTCGTACCAACAATAACCGTTATACAGGTCTCTGACTTTGAGTCCGGGTAGATGCAGGAGGTTCTCCACGCTTATAAGCGGATGGATCGTGAACTCCGAATTGATCTCAAGAGATAGCATGATCTGATTTTCTTGCCTAACGTTCGCGGTCAGGCAGGGCGGGCCAAGCGCGTCCCGCACGCCCCAGAAGGGTAATCCCCGCCCTTGCCTGCACCGCGTTGTTCGACGATCACCCGCCGCATTGCTGCCTCCGTTGAAAACTCTCTGAATCGACGCTGCCGCTGCCGAACATCTCAATGAATCGGTTCCGCATCTGCCGCTTTAGGGCAAGGTGCTCGTTCGGGTCCATGCCCTCCACGCGGAAGACTTCCTTTGTGAAGGCGTCTGCGTCCCATGACTCCGCTGCGCATATGCGGGCGTTGTCCGCCGGAGGCAGGCAAAACCCCAGGTCAACGCAGAGGTCGTAAAGCAGGAAGTCGAGCGCCTCGGACATTGTTTTGGGTGGACGCCGCTGTTTCATCTCACGTCGAACGTTTCGGATCAGGCGACGGCGAGCGCAAGACGTTGCTGACACGACAGACAGCCTTCGAGCCGTTGCCTGCATCCGTTTTGTTCGCCCTTGGTTGGCCGGTGGTGTGGGATGGTGTGATCATGGCTTCCCTGTTGCATGATCTCGGAGATGGATGGTTGTCCCTGTAGGCAGAAGCCAGAAGCGAGCAAGACGCATGTCGTGAATGGTCAGTTCGTAAAGTGAACGTCTGGAAAATGAAGCCACATCGTCCATGTCTGCGGGATCGTCTGATACGCCGACATACCAGCCTGAGTCATTGTCGTCCGTGCTGTCCTGCCGCTGGAGGAACGCATCAGGATGATCGGGTGCATAAGATATGGAAACCAATGCAGACTGCCGCAGCGTGCAGGGATGCTCAGCAACACCAAATGAACGAAGCGTATCCTGCTGCGATGCGTCGATCTGCTCGGCCATCCGAAAATCATCGGTGAACGATGCTATCTGACGAAAGTCGAGGGACTCGATGCGTGGCGGATTGCCAGCCTCAGCGATGCGAAATACAAACCAGCCGAGCTGAACTGTCTCTCCTACCCAGTGCTGCCGACCTGAGAGATATGCTTCGATGGCTGACTTCATCACGGATGGCGCTCAGTGGTTTGGCGAACGTCTCGGATCAGGCGACGGCGAGCGGAAAGCGTCGATGACACGACAGATGCCATACGAGCCGTTGCCTGCATCCGTTTTGTTCGCCCTTGTTTGGTGTGTCCGTAGCTGGTGTCATAGGTCTCTAATCTCTGCCCCTGATGCCCTGCATCGCTCGATCATGAACTTCAGGGACTCATCGGGAATCTGGTCGGCTGGCAAAACCGAGTAGATCGCTCCACGAAAGCGAAACAAAATCAGACTTCTGTATCGACGTAGTTCCGCAATAGCTGACCATGCAAGCGACATCGAGCCTAATGAACTCTGTGCCTGAATATGCTCCTCCGTGAGGCAATACGAAGCCTTGCCGTCCTCAATGGAATCGAGCTTCGTCAAAGAACGTCGACGTCCAACGACGTAGATGCCGGTGAAGATGAGAGCGCCAAATCCAATCACCGTCAGCCCGACGATGCTCAGAGTGCTCAGAGAACCACTCCGCATGTCAAGGAAGGCGACGGCCAAAATCGCCCCCACAGCCAATGCTAGCTTCCAAATCTTCTGACTGCGCCAAAACCAAGCGTTCCATGCCTGGCACGCCATTACTCGGTCTACACGGACTTCGAACTTATGCTGCATGGGGATGGACTCCGTTACTTGGGCGAACGATGAGCGCGTGCACCACTACCAGCGGGGGCGCGCGTCGATCACGGGGTTGGGGTTGTGGTAAGGGGAAATCATCGAAACTGAACGGCTGGTAGTGGTTGTCACGGCGCGGCTTGTTAGCCTCTTCTTTGTGGTTGCTTGAGGTCGTCGCCAGCCGCCCAGGCAGTAATCCAGTCATCGAAGCAAATTCCAGTCTGCACAAATGACGCGCTCCAAGTGTCCGGATCTACGGGATCGAGGCCGTTGGGGTCAAAGCCAACCATTGGAAACCCGGGAACGCTGCAATCAACGCAGGAGGCAATCGCACATCCCCAGTCGTTCAGCCCGACAAGACCAGCGGGCCAAATCCACTCGGGGCAATCGGGATCCCCTTCCATCTGAGCCAGGTAGTATTCGACCAAGTCCCATCCGTTGTCGTCAGTCGCTCCGCCAATCGCGCCTCGCAAAGCATATCCTGGCCCGTATCCGCCGTTCCCGACTCGCACGTAAAGCTCGCGAAGTAGTGGAGGAAGCGGAAATCCGATGGCTTCTTCGGTCTGTCGCCACGACTCATCAGTCACCGGTGGATCTGGGCGCTGAACACCCGAGCGATCAGAACGGATCCGATCAAGCACACGTGAGATGATGTCTTCGGTCTCCATTTCTTGGGCTAACGTTCAAGCGCTGGCACCGCTGGGGCGGGGGTGAGCGTCGAGACGGAATGGCGGGTTAAAGTTACGGAAATCATGGACGATAGAGCTGCCCCAGCGGTTGTCCAGCCGCGCCTTGTTCGCCCTTCGTTGGTTGTGAGGTGGTGGCGGCATGTTGAGTGGTCAGTCTTCAGAATCGAACTCGACTCCGACTAGATTCTCCTCGGAAATCCACAGCTTGCGTCCACCATCCATATCCACGATCAAGTAGTCGGCAACGATACGGGCGTGTCTCCCCTCCAATCTCGCGTCGCTGATGGGATGTGTCATGTAAACCGCCTTGATGACACCAGAAGTAACCGTCGATCGAGAACCGCCAAGAATCAGTTTGTAGCCAAGTGGGATACCCAAGAAAAACAAACCAATGAACAAAATAGGAGCCAAGTATCCCAAAAGCTTACTGAGCAGGCCCTGAGGCGGCTGTGGCGGCGGAATGTATGGGATCGCGTTAAGTTCTTTGTAGCAGGGCGCACAATATCCATCAAAGCGGTCAGCGGTGGCTGGCAGAATCGAGGCGGCACAGCTCTTGCATTTGGTTCTCGCTTCATCGGGCATGGCGTGTTGGGGTTGGGCGAACAGTGTTGTTGAACAACCTGTCGGGTTTAGGGGGTATTGAACAACCGGTTGTTGATCAGGGGCAAAGGCAACCCGGAAGTAAGAATTTTGGCGACCTCGTTCATGGAGGGCGTTTTAGGTCCTTCATGCTGGCAAGCCAAGCTGGGATTCAGTCTTTGGGAAGGTTTGAAGCGTTCAGTGAAAGGGGTCACGGTGAAAAGGGTCAGGCCGCTTCGTAACATTTTCGCCCGGTTTGCCCTTCCAGCGGACTGGGGGGTATCTGTAGCCGGAGTAGTGCACTACCCCGAAAACGCTGGATTCCCGGGAAATCGATGGGGTTGGAGGGGATTTCGTCATTCGGATTTCGGAATTCGTCATTCCCCCCTCATTTCTTCCTCACTGGCGGCGGAGGGAGGAAACGCTGACGGTCGCGGCACTGGAAGAGAGCTTCCTCGCGGGTGATGGTGCCTTGCTGGAGGAGGAGCTCGAGGGAGTCGTCGATGGTGTGCATGCCTTCCTTGCTGCCGATCTCCATGAGGCCGACGAGTTGCTCGACCTTGCGATCGCGGATGCAGGTACGGAGGCCATAGTTGACGCTCATGACCTCGGTGGCGAGGATGCGACCGCTGCCGTCCGCCTTTGGCAGCAGGCGCTGGCAGACGATGCCTTCGAGGACATTGGAAAGCTGAGCGAGGATCTGCTGCTGCTGGTCGGGCGGGAAGACATCGACGAGACGGTCGATGGTCTGCGGGGCATCGACGGTGTGGAGCGTGGCGAGCACGAGGTGTCCGGTCTCGGCAGCGGTCAGGGCGATGCGGATGGTTTCCAGGTCGCGCAGCTCCGAGACCACAATGACGTCCGGGTCCTGTCGCAGGGCCTGGCGGAGGGCCATGGAGAAGGACTTGGTGTCCTTGCCGATCTCGCGCTGCTTGATGAGGCAGGAGCGGTGGGGAAGGACAAACTCGACGGGGTCCTCGATGGTGATGACGACGCCGGAGCGGGTCTCGGCAATGCGTTTCACCATGGCAGCGAGGGTGGTGGTTTTCCCGGAACCGGTGATCCCGGTGACGAGGACCAGGCCGCGACGGTGCTGGCAGAACTGCTCGATGGTGGGCGAGTGGCCGAGCTGGGAAAGCTCCGGGACCTCCGGCGGGATGTGGCGGAAGGCGGCTTCGAGGTGGTTGCGGGCATAGTGGACATTGGCGCGGAAGCGGCCGAGCCCGGTGATCTCAAGCGCGTAGTCGAGCTCCCATTCGGTCTCAAGTCGCGAGCGCTGGGTTTCCGACAGGGTCGAGAAGATCAACGTCCGGGTGGCATCCGGCGTGAGGGTAAAGTCCTCCAATGGGATGAGGGTGCCATTGATGCGGGCAGCGGGAGGGGCATCGACGCTGAGGTGCAGGTCGGAGCCGCCGTTTTCCACAGCCATGCGGAGGTAGTCGTCGATGTCGCGGAGTTGGGACATAAGTTAGAGATTCAAGATTCAAGATTTAAGATTCAAGAGTGGAGAAAGTTTGCTAGGTTTCAGTGTTCAGTTTTCAGGGAAGAGGAGGGGGGGAGAACATTGAACATTGAACGTCCAACATTGAACGTCGAAGTGATATGGCGAGGCCGATTCTTCATTTCGAATTTTGAATTTAGTGCTTCGTGCTTTCTCTTCTTTGGCACTTGGAACTTGGCCCTTGGAACTTAAGCGATGCCACGCAGAGCGCGATCGAGATCGAGTGGATTCGGCGCGGCGGCTCGGGCGGTGGCGGGGTGGATCTTTCCGGCGAAGACGGCGTCGCAGAGGGACTTGAGGAAGGAGAGGTTGCCGGGGGAATCGGAGCGGTGGAGCATGTCGCGGATTTCGGCCTGCTGGCGCTCGCGGATCCAGCCACGGACGGCGGCTTCGTTTTCGAGGTGTTCGACCACGAGGTGCAGGCCGCCTTCGGCGGAGGGCAGGAGGCGTTGGGAGAGGATGCCGATGAGGTGGTTCGAAAGGAGCTGGAGGGAGGCGTCGCGATGGTTCGGCGAGTAGAGGTTGCCGAGGCGTTCGAGGGACTCGGCGACGCCGGGGCTGTGGAGGGTGGCAAGGACGAGGTGGCCGGTTTCGGCGGCACGCAGGGCGATCAGGGCGCTGTCTTCATCACGGATTTCACCGAGGAAGATCACATCCGGGCTCTGGCGCAGGGCGGCGCGGAGGGCGATCGAGAAGGAGGGCGTGTCCTGGCCCACCTCGCGTTGCGAAAAGTGGCTGAGGTCGTCCTCGAAGAGATATTCCACCGGGTCCTCAATGGTCACGACATGACGGCGGTAGTGGTGGTTGATCCAGTCGAGGCAACTGGCGACCGAGGTGGACTTTCCGCAGCCGGTGGGTCCGCTGACGATGATGAGTCCGCTGCGCCGGGCGAGCCAGGACATCAGCAGGGGTGAAGGCAGGCCGAGCTCCTGGAAGTCGGGGATCGAGCGCTTGATCGGGCGCAGCACCGCGCAGAGGCCGCCGAGGGACTTGAAGAGGTTGACGCGAAGCCGTGAGCCGTCGCCCGAGCTCCAGCCGATGTCTTTTTCCAGATCGGTGGCGGGGTCCGCGCCGACGTCCTGCCAGAACGAGACCATTTCCTCGTGATCGAGCGGATGGTTTTCGAAAGGGATGATCTCGCCGTTGATGCGGACCCGCGGTGGGTGGCCTTCGGAGAGGATCAGATCGGTCGCGCCTTCGGTGAAGGCGCTGCGGACATAATCATGGATGGTCGGCATTGGATAAAACGTGGAGGGTTTGTAGGCCTGTGGGAATCCCGAATTGATGGCTTCGCAGACTCTTTACAATCGGGCCTCGTGGGCTTGACCGGTTTGGCGGGTTGTTGTTCATTTGCGCAGCAACATGTCGCCGCCTGAAACGAAGCCACTCCTGATGACGCCGCACGAGGCGTTGAAGCGGTATTTCGGATTCTCCTGTTTCCTGGATGGTCAGGAATCGGTGGTGCAGGACATTCTAACAGGACGCGACGGTCTGGTGGTGATGCCGACCGGTGGGGGAAAATCCCTGTGTTATCAGCTTCCCGCGCTGTGCTTCGGTGGCGTGACGCTGGTGATTTCCCCGCTGATCGCGCTGATGAAGGATCAGGTCGATTCCCTGGTGGCGAGGGGCATTCCGGCGACGATGATCAACTCCACCGTGCCGTGGGAGGAGCAGCGCGAGCGTCTGGACGGCATGCGCGAGGGTCGCTGGAAACTGGTCTATGTGGCTCCGGAGCGCTTTCGGGCGGAGAGTTTCCTCAATGCCCTGCGCGGGGTGAACGTCTCGCTTTTCGCGGTGGACGAGGCGCACTGCCTCAGCCAGTGGGGCCATGATTTCCGGCCGGACTATCTCCGGCTCGGCAAGTCGCTGGAGAAGATCGGTCGACCGCAGTGCGTGGCGATGACCGCGACAGCGACTCCGATCGTGCGCGACGACATCATCACGGTGCTGAATCTGCGCGGACCTTTCGAGCGGGTCAGTGGCTTCTCCAGGCCGAACCTTTCGCTGGGCATCACGCCGGTGGAAAAGGCGGTGCAGAAGGACGAACGGATGCGGGCGGTGATCGCGGCGCACAAGACCGGGATCGTCTATTGCGCGACGCGGAAGAAGGTCGAGGCCGTGTCCGAAACCCTGGCGAGCTGGGGGATCAAGTGCGTGGCCTATCACGGCGGACTCAGCGATGCGGAACGCAGTCGGGTGCAGGACAAGTTCATCCAGAAGAAGGCGGACGTGGCGGTGGCGACGAATGCCTTCGGCATGGGGATCGACCGCTCGGACGTGCGCTTCGTGGTCCACTACGAGGTGCCGGGCAGTGTGGAAGCCTACTATCAGGAGGCGGGCCGTGCGGGGCGCGACGGGGAAAGCGCGGTCTGCGAGCTGCTGTTCAACTACGCCGACACCCGCACCCAGGAGTTCTTCATCGAGGGGGCGAACCCCACGCCCACGATCATCCGCGGCATTTACCAGTATCTGCTCAACCAGGCGGACAAGGACTACGAGATCCATCGTACCTTGGACGAGATCGCCGAAGGGGCGGACGTGAAGAACGCGATGTCGGTCGGCAGTGCGATCGGGGTGCTCGCAAGGGGCGGATACGTGGAGCGCTTTGATGTGCCGGGGCGTCGGACGAGGGGCACGCGTTTGCTGAAGCCCGATGTGCTGGCGCGGGGGCTGCAACTCGACGAGCGGGCGATCGAGGAAAAGGACCGCCGCGACCGTGACAAGCTCAAGGCGATGGTGGAGATGTGCTACTCGCGCACCTGTCGGCAGCAGTGGATCCTGGCGTACTTCGGCGAGGACGATTCGCAGACTTGTGGAAACTGCGATGTCTGTCGCGATGGCGGGGCGGGGGAGATGCGAGCACCGACCGAGGAGGAGGACATGGTGGTTCGAAAGATGCTCAGCGGGGTGGCGCGGATGTCGCGTCGCACGGCGGACGGGTGGGAGGGCCGGTACGGTCGGGGTCGGATCGTGCAGATGATTTCCGGCAGCCGTTCGCAGGAGGTGCTTTCTGCTGGGCTCGACAAGCTTTCCACCTATGGGCTGCTGAAAGATCGCGGCACCGGTTATCTCAATGCTTTGCTGCGCTCGCTTTCCGAGGCGGGTCTGGTGATCACGCAGACCGGAGAGTTTCCGGTGGTGACGCTGTCGCCGCTGGGGGAAAAGGTCATGCGCGGCGAGAAGCCCTATCGACTGGTGTGGCCGACTCCAGAGGCGGGTCGTCCGGAGGTGGGGCTGAAGGATCGGGGATTCGATGGCGGCCTCTACACGATGCTGCGGGATTTGCGGTCGAAGATCGCGAAGGAGGAGGAGGTGCCGCCGTATGTGGTGTTTTCCAACAAGACGCTGGAGGAGTTGGTTCGATACCAGCCAGCGGGTCGTGAGGAGGCGTTGAAGCTCACCGGGGTGGGCGTGGTGAAAGCCCAGCGCTATCTCGAGCCGTTCCTGGATGCGATCAAGACCTGGAAGCGCAGCCGCTGATCACTCTTCGACGACGATGGTGGCGCGTGGGGTGATCTTGGGTTGCTCCGTTGGTTTTCCTGCGGGCTCGGCGCTGGCGGGAGTTCCGGCATCGGCCGGGTTGTCCTGCCGGGCCTGGGCTGGCTGGGATGGCGCGGCGGGGATGGCACTGCCGGACTCAGGCGTGGCAACTGCAGGAGGAGCCGGCAAGGGGTGGACCGTCGACCCGCCCAGATTTTTTTCCAGATAGGCGTAGCCGACGACTGCTCCGTAAATCAGTCCGCCAGTGATCAGGATCAGAAGGATGGCCGGAGCCATGTGGCTGGATCCTCCGTTCCTCGCCCCCGAGCCGGCGCGATGGGCCTCCGGTGCCGCAGGGGATTCAATCATGGATCGCATATCCTTCGGGGGGGCGAACCTGGCGGGCTCGAAGTAGTCCAGCCATGATGTCGGATCGACCCCCAGAAACTCCGCATACTGAGAGAGGTAGCTCTTCGCATAGGTCGGGCTGGAGAAGACGGTGTAGTCGTCCTTTTCGAGCGCCTCGACGATGCTGCGGGGAAACTTCGTGCGCTGCACCACATCGGTCACACTCCATCCGGCGCTCTCTCGCGCCGCACGCAGGCTGATGCCGGGCTGATTTGAAATCTCCATCGATTCGCGATACGAGTTTAAGGGATCGGAATCGCCGGCGCAAGCTCGCGGCCCTTGTTTGCGGTTTGACTCCGCCCCCTCGCCGCGCCGATAGTCCCCGCGATGGCGACTGACAAACACGTGCTTTTTGTCTGCACGGGAAACACCTGCCGGAGTCCGATGGCCGAGGCGCTTTTCCGTCAGGCGGTGGCGGATCGTTCCGACTTCGAGGTGAGTTCAGCAGGAGTCGCGGCGAGTCGCGGCACTGCGGCCAGCCGCGAGACCTTGACGGTTTTGAAAAAGCGCGGAGCGGCCCTGCCGGGATTCGGCAGCCGTCGTGTGGCGAAGGAGCTTTTGAAGAAGGCCACCCACGTTTTCGCCATGACCCGGGGGCATCTCCAGGTCCTGGAGTCGACGTTTCCGGAATACAGCGACAAGTACTACCTGGCCTGCGAGTTTGTTGATCTTCCGGGCGAGGGCATCGGAGCCGACGTGCCGGACCCCATCGGCATGGGCAGCCGGGCCTACGAGGAGGTGGCGGAGGTGCTGGACCTCGCGATCCCGAAGATCATCGCCTACATCGACGGCACTTCGAAGAAGGCTTAGACCATCCCGAGCTTCATCTTGCCCTCTTCGGAAATCATTTCCTGATTCCAGGCGGGATCCCAGACCAGCTCAACCCGTGCGTCGTCCACGCCCTCGATGGTCATGATCTTCGACTGGGCATCGGCCGCGATGACGGGTCCCATCCCGCAGCCGGGGGCGGTGAGGGTCATTTTCACGGCGACGGTTTTCTTGCCGTCCGCCTCCTCGATCGAGCAGTCATAGACGAGACCGAGATTGACGATGTCGACCGGGATTTCCGGATCGTAAACGGCTTTCAACTGGGCCCAGACCTGCTCCTCGAGCGGAGCGTCCTTGAGCCGGGTGACTTCCGCCTGCTTCTTTTCCTCCTCCTCCGGGTCCACCCCGAGGGCAGCGGAGTCCTTGGCGGAAATGCGGGCCAGGCCCTGGGTGGTGGCGACGGTGAATGTGCCTCCGAGGCGCTGGGTGATGAAGACTTCGGTCCCGGCGGGCAGTGTGATGGCATCGCCGCTCGGAATCTGGACGGCGTGGACCTCGCGCTCGAGAATGATCTTGTCGTGCATGAACGGAGTAGAAAGCAGCCCGGGCCTGCGGGCAAGGGATGAGTTTTTTCAGATTTTTTCAGATTTTGTGATCCAGTTGGGCGGAAATGTCGGATCAATGTCGGTTAAAACCGGATACTCGCGCCCGTGTCTCTCTTTCGATCCATGTCAACCACCTCCCTGAATCCTGTTCAGGCGTCTCCCCCGGGGCTGGTTGGCGATCGGGAGGGAGACGCGGTGCGCTTGATCGTACGGATGGCAAAGAGCGATGATTCGGCCCTCAACGAGCTTCACGGGCTCTGGGGTCCCACCTTGTTGGGCGTGGCCTGTCGGATGCTGGGAGACCGGCATGAGGCGGAAGAGGTTCTGCAAGATGCCTTCGTGCGGATCTGGCATCGATCCGCCGACTACGACCCGGCTCAATCTCCCCCTTTCGTCTGGGCCTTCGCCGTGTTGCGCGGGCTGTGCATCGACCGCTTGCGCTTCCGTCATCGGGAAAAGCGCGATTCATCGAGGGTGGTGCCGATCCATCTGCATGCGCCACCGGAGCGATCGGAGGATCCCCGGATCATGGCGGTCGATGACTGGCGACGGGTCCGCTCCGCGCTGGAGAAGCTCGAACCCGATGAGCGCAGTTGCCTGGAGCTGGCAGTCTTTCTGGAGTACACGCATTCGGAAATCTCCGAGCGGCTCGGCACGCCGCTGGGCACCGTGAAGAACCGTTTAAGACGCGCCTTGGAGAAGGTGCGAAACCACTTGTCCCGTCATGAGTTCTGATCCCCACGAAAACGCCGCCTGGCGGGCCTTTGGAATGCTCGATGCCGACGAGGCGGCAGCATTCGATGAGGCGGTGCGCCTGGATCCTGAACTCAGTCAGGCGGTCGATGAAATCCATGAGCTCACCACGGCTGTGGCCCTTGTTTCGTCGGTGTCGGTGAAGCCTCGTGCGGGGGAACTGGACCGACTTCGGTCGCGGTTGGGATTTCCCGTTCGTCAACGTTCGCATTGGTTTGCCTGGTCCGGCTGGGCGGCCGCGGCGGTCCTTGCCTTGGCGCTCGCCCTGCCGAAGTTTTCAAGAAAGGATTCAGGCGGGGCGGTGGCCGGACCTGCCCGGATTCCTTCAGATCCGCGAGTGCAGGTCGTTTCGCCAGGAGTCCCAGAAGTCGAAACGGACGAGCCTCATGCAAGCACCGGCCATGCGGTCGATCCGAACGCCACCGCCGCCCTGGAAAACGCCGCGCCGGGGCGGATCGAGACCAGACGCCTGATCCAGGAAATCGAGGTGCTGCGCGGGCAGCTTGCCAGAATCCAGAAACGGGATCGCGAGCGCTTTTCACCGGTGCCCGGAGTCGCTTGGCCGATCGTGATGACCATGCGTCCGCCCGGGTTCCCAGTGGAGGGGGATCTGGCGGCCAATTCGCTCAACACCGTGCTGGGAGATGCCCTGGCTGGACGCGAGCCGCTCGCGAGCGGTCGGCTCATGAGCAATGTCGGCGAGTTCACCGAATCTCCTGAGTTGGACGCCTCCGTTCAGGGCCCCTCCGATTTTTTCAAACCGGCTCCCATTCCCACGGCCATTCCCATCTATGATTCCGCCCGTGATACCGGGACCCTGGTGGTGGGAAATCTGCCGCAGCTCGGAGCGAACGAGTGCTATAACCTCTGGGTGCGGACCAGCGATGCGGCCAATCCCGTCTACGTTGGCCGTCTTCCCCAGACCGGGGCCGACGGGGCGGATGCGCTCGACTTCAGCCTCGGTTCCACGGGGATCGTGCCATCCGGTTTCCTCCTCACCCGGGATGCCGACAGCGCCCCGGTGGCTCCGGGTACCAGCAATACGATCCTTCAGGGCCCCTGAGCCTCACCAGGTGGTGTTGATCGAAAAGTGAAGCCGGGGATTCGCCTCGTCGGCGTCCGGGTTGTCGATCGGAATGCCGAGGTCCGCCTTCGCCGTGAGATGATCATCGAGCCGCCAGCGGAATCCGACGCCGACCGCTGCGAGCTGGCTGCCTTCGTTGCCCTGATGGCTGTCGAGAAATCCCGCATCGACGAAGGAAACCGCCTGGAGATCGCCGGCGATGCGGGAATGCCAGGTCGGCGATTGCCACTCGAGGGTCATGATCAGCCCGTTGTCGGCAAAGCCCTTCGTTTCATCGAAGCCGCGGATCCGGGTCGCTCCGGACGAGGCGAACTGGTCGGACGGGAGCAGGCCGGAATCACTCCACTGGGCTTTCATTTTGCCTAACAGAAGGCCTGCATCGCCGATCTTCCAGGTTCGCTCCGCCTCCAACTGGGCGACCAGCGATTCCGCGCCTGTGCCACCGAGGGCGATGAAATCCTGATCCTCGGAACCAAAGATTCCGTTGCCAGGACTGAAGTGCAGGGAAGCATCCAGCCGGGTGCTGCCGAAGCGATCGGTCGAGTGACCTTTCCAGCCGCTTGAGACTTGGAAAAAGCGGACTCCTTGTCCGGCACCGGAGGGAAACTCGTAGTGTTGGTCGCGAAGCTCCATGCCCGTCCGCCACTCGTGGGAAATGCCGTTCCAGCGGGGAAGCGGCACCCGGTAGTCGAGGGCGAAGCGCGAGAACTGACCGCTTTGGTCGATGAGTCCCGCTGTCTGCGAATCGACTTCCGAGTAGCCTGCGGAAAACTGGAGCAGCGTTCGGTTAGGCAGTGGGATCTCGTAGCTGCCACTGATCCCCTGAAGCCTTTCCACGTCCAGCGCGGAGGTGATTTGGGTGGTCAGTCGGTGGTCCAGTCCGAAGACATCGCCATATTGAAATCCTGCGAACAAGCGCTCATCGCCGAGGCGGTCGCTGAGCTGATTGTCGATCCCGGCATAGACGCGCCAGGCTTTTGGCGAACGCAGCCTGAGGGTGAGATCGAGGGCGTCCGGCGTGTTGCCGTCGGCATAGGAAATCGACGCCCTTCGCAGCGGGTTCTCATTCAGCCATTCCAGGTCGTCGAGGATGGTTCCTTCGTTGAGGGCCTGGCCGGGTTGGGTCCGGAAGGCGTTCACCGCAAACTTGAGACCGAAGGCGGGTCGGCCGGAAAGCAGGATCTGTCCCGCATGCGCCTCGCAAAGCCGCACCGCCACGATGCCGGAGGTGATTTCCTGATCGGGAAACGTGGCGTGCATGAACGGTCGGCCGCATGACTTCATGGCGGCTTCCAACCTGGTGCCCAAGGCCTCCAGCGAGCGGAGGGAAACCGCCTGTCCGATGGAGTCACCCACCGCCTCACCCAGGGCCTTCGACTCATCGTCTGAAAAGCCGTCGATCTTGATGCCGACTTGTCCCTGACTCTGGAGCTTGAGGGCCGCATCTCCCTCTGCGGCGATCACGAGTCCACTCAGTTTGGCGAGCAGAACCTGGTCCTCGGTGGCCTTCACGGCCCCATCGGTGGATCGTTCGGCATGGGTCGGCTTCTCACTCGGTCGGGCTTCAGGCGGGGCTGCCTGATTGGCGTCATCGGCTCCGGTCCCCGACGCGGACAGGGTGGAAAGCAGGGCCAATGTGCCGAAGACTGGCAGGGTTCTCATGATGGCGGTGGGATGCAAAAAGGCCGCCGGAGTCGTTCCGGCGGCCTTCGTTGGCTGAACTTTCTGTTGGAATCAATGGCGCAGGAAAACGCGGGCACCCTTCACCAAGGCGACCGGGCCTTTCTTCTCACGCACGATCGGAGCGACCGGTGCCACCGTCTTGGCCTCGGCGGCTGTGGCGGTGTCATCCTTGCCTGCGTCGCCCTTGGCGATCGGGCTCTCGGCTGGGCCAGTCGGCTGCGGGCCGCCACCGGACATGTTATAGAAAATGACATTCGGGTCACCACCCTCACCATCCTCAAGGTCACGCTTCACCCAATCGATCGGCACTTCGCCACCGTCTTCCACCACGACCACTTCGTCGTCGGTGACTTTCTCCCCGGTGCCATTTTCATCGATCACCGTTTCGTCGACGACTTCCACTTCATCCTCGACTGCTGGCTCGACGATGACTTCCTCGGAGTTGTCCTCAGTCACGGGGGGGCCAAGGAAAACGAAGGTTTCAGGAGAAGGCGCGTCGGCGATCTCGATCTGAGGGGGTGGACAAGCGATCAAGACCTGAGCCGCGCTCAAGCCGGCGAGGACACCGGAAATGGCAAGTTTGGATGAGAAATTCATGGGTGCTTTGATTGGGCTTCCTGAGCAATCCGTCGAACGGCTGGAGGTTGGATCACCTTTTCGGAAAACAAAATCAGCAAATCTCCGAAATCCCTCCGCAACCGGGATTGCGGGTGACAGGAAATGCCCGGGAAGCTACGTTGTCGCTTGAACCGATGTTGAATTTCCTACGAGACCACTGGCGCGATGGGATCGAGATCCTGATCCTCGCGGTCGGCGTGTACCAGATCTACCGGGCCTTCCGCGCCACCCGTGGGGCCCAGATCCTCGTCGGGTTGGGAGTGATCCTTGTCGCGTTCACCCTGCTGTCCCAGCTCTTCCAGTTCGAAGTCATCAGCTTCATCATCTCGAAAGTCCTCACCTTCCTCGCGATCGCATTGCTGGTGATTTTCCAACCGGAACTCCGCAACGCCCTTGCCCGACTCGGCAGCAGCCGCCTGTTTTCCTTTTCCAGCACCCGCAAGCTGGCCTTTCTCGAGCGCTTCGCCGATGCCGTCGTCGTGCTCTCGAAAAAGCGCGTCGGCGCGCTTTTCGCGATCCAACGGGGCATCAGCCTCAAGCCGCACCTGGATACAGGTGTCGTGCTCGATGCCCAGTTCACACCCGAACTCTCGATGAGCGTGTTCTGGCCAAAAAGCCCGCTGCATGACGGTGGCATGATCATCGCGGACGACCGCGTCGCCGGGGCCGGTTGCGTCTTTCCCGTCAGCCAGCGCGAACTGCGCGACCGCTCGCTCGGCCTCCGTCACCGCGCCGCCATCGGACTCACCGAGGAGTCCGATGCCGTGGTCGTCGTGGTCAGCGAGGAAACCGGAAGCATTTCCATCTGCATGGACGGAACCCTCCAGCGAAACCTCAGCGAAAAGCAGTTCCGCGAAACCCTTGCCAAAATCTTCATCCCCACCACTGCGCCTTCCGATGAAACTGAGACTGACGAAAAACTGGGTCGCGAAGATCCTCTCGCTGCTGATCGCGACCGCGATCTGGTTTCTGATTAAGGGGAATCTGCCCAAGGAATCCGATTACATTCCCAAGGCCTATCCGGTGAAGGATGACAGGTGATCAGGGATGCAGGCCGATGTGGTCGATCAATCGGACTTCGCCATAGAAACCCGCCACCGCCAGCACGGCCGGACGCTGGATCGTGGAAACGGGCTGCAGCGTTTCGGCATCGACGACTTCGAGGTAATCGATCCTGAAAAACGGCGAGGCTGTTAGATGGCGGCGGGCGGTTTCAGCCAAGGTCGCGGCGGAGCGCTCGCCATCAGGCAGCAGGTCTCTTGCGGAGATGAGCGACTGTCTCAGCCGTGGGGCATCGGCCCGGTGCTCCGGAAGCAACCGGACATTGCGTGATGACATCGCCAGGCCATCCGTTTCGCGGATCGTCGGATGGCCGATGATCTCGATCGGCACGTTGAGATCGCGCACCATCCGACGGATGATCGCGAGTTGTTGGAAATCCTTTTCCCCGAACACCGCCGCCTCCGCATGGGACAGCAGGAAAAGCTTCAGCACCACCGTGCAGACCCCGTCGAAGTGCCCTGGCCGAGTGGCTCCACAAAGGTGTTTGGAGAGCAGCGACTCGGTCACGGTGATCGATCGATCGGTGGCATACATCGCGCCATCCTTCGGGACGAGAACCAGATCCGCGCCTTCCTTTTCACACGCGGCAAGGTCCGCCTCCAAAGGCTTCGGATAGGCGGCGAGGTCGCCCGGGCGGTCGAACTGGATCGGGTTCACGAAGATCGACACCACCACCGTGCCGTCCCTTCCCGCGAGTTCCCGCGCACGGCGGATCAGCGCGAGGTGGCCCTCATGGAGCGCCCCCATGGTCGGCACCAGCACCACCCTCCCGGCCGAGCGGCAGGTCCGCTGGAACTCGGCGGGATCTTCGATCACTTGCATGGCTGTCGGATGCCATTCCCGTTGACGCTTCGCGAGAAAAATTCCGGAAGGGAAGGGAGATTAAGAAATGGAAATTTCGGAGAAACAATTCTCTCGCCGCCCCATCTTATAAGTCCCTAGCCTCCCACCTATCTCCACCGGCCGATTTCCCTCCCGCATGATTCCTCTCCAAAGCCTCCTCGCCCACTACCGCTCCACCTCCCAGACCGAGCGTGAAAAGGCACTTGCTTCGAGGAACTCATCCGAACCTATTTCCGGAACGAGCTGAAATACGCCGACCTCTATGCCAATGTCTGGCTCTTCGCCGATTGGGCGAAGCTCCAGGGCTTCTCCGCCAAGACACCGGCACCCAGACCGGCCTCGCCCTGAAGGAAGGCAAGAAGTCAAAGTCTTCCAATCCACAATCCGAAATCAAAATCCGCTTGGCCCAAGACCCTGCCGGAACGCATGCGCGCCACCGAGCAAGCCCTCCAATCCATCGGCCACCCCGTCACCGCCGCCGAGTTGGCCAAACGCTCTTCTCCCGCGCCAAAGCCGAAGACCTCCAGGAACTCCAGGAAACCCTGGCCTTCATGGGCCGCGCCCACGAAGACGCCGGGAAGTTCAAAGCGTAATGGAGTCGCGACATTCGTGTCGCGACAAAACCGGGTAATGCTTGCGACAGGAATGTCGCAACTCCATAGGATGCCCGAACACCCCTCCCTGTCCCCAAGATTCTCGTCGTGCGCCGAAGAAAGAGTGCGGTGGCTCCGTTCCGTTCGGGAAGTGGAATCAACCCAGTCCGGGCGAGAACTGTTGGGCCTCCAATCGCGAAACCAAGACCGTCTGGCTGCCTCCGCCGCCCCCGTGACGGCTGGCTCACATACGTCTATCAGGTTCAGATTGCCCCGCTCCAGGGTGCTACCGTGGACCCTCCGATATCAGCACGCGGACGCTCGAAATTCGTTGTCAGATCAAGGAATCCTGCCATCCTGCCTCCAAGTGGGAATCACCGGATATCAAGGTCGTTGATCCTACGAACAAAGACTGTTCGGCACGGATTGAAGACCAGCACAATGGACCGAGAAGCTTTCATCGCATTCATTCGAGAGTTACAGGCCGATCTCGATACGAGCCAGCGTGCTGAGCAAGTTTCGGCCTCTTCGCCCTATGGCCAAAAGCCAGGCGGGTGGGAGAATGCTGACCTGCCATCATTCCTTGATGCTATGGCGTCTTGGATTGAGGACATGGGCGACCGTCTTCCGAGTTCCCCGACATGGGAGACATTTCATGACATCCTATCCGCGGCAAAGATTTACGAGTGACCGTCCATGAGCATCCCAACGGTTCCAATGAACAAAGATTTGCAGAACACGTCGTGGGTGGCAACGGCGGACAAGCTCCCTTGTTCGCTTCGCTCTTTGAGTCCTGCGCCGCCGTGCCACCACATCTAACGTTCGCCCAACTTCGAGAGCACTATGGACCAGACCGACTTTTCATTGCTGGCTGGATTTCTAGTCGGCTCTCATGCCGGGGCATTTGGTTTGCGCCACTTCACCGGATGGAGTTTGTGGATCACATATCCAACAGGTGGCTTGATCGGACTTATTGTTGTCGCTGCACTGGTATATGTTTCCATCGAGTTCATTGGCCGCTCACGAGAGAAGAAAGGTAAGGAATAACGACGGCATGACTGAATCCCACACCAACACAAGGGCGAACAAAACGGATGCAGGCAACGGCTCGAAGGCTATCTGTCGTGTAAGCAACGTCTTGCGCTCGCCATCGCCTGATCCGAGACGTGCCGAAATTGCTCAGTGGATCGATCGGGCTACGGCAGACACAAAGCCGATTGCTGAGGTCAGTGGCATCACAGGCGGCGGCGAGCAGTTCCCAGCCGGAACGCATGCGCGCCACCGAGCAAGCCCTCCAATCCATCGGCCACCCCGTCACCGCCGCCGAGTTGGCCAAGCGCTTCTCCCGCGCCAAAGCAGAAGAGCTCCAGGAACTCCTGGAAACCCTGGCCGTCATGGGCCGAGCCCACGAGGACTCCGGGAAGTTCAAAGTGTAATGGAGTCGCGACATTCGTGTCGCGACAAAACCGGGTAATGGTTGCGACAGGAATGTCGCAACTCCATTGGATGCCCATCCTCCCCGAGTCAGTTCGTCAGCGACGTGAATTCGTAGCTTCCGGACTCGATGGTGAAGACGGCCTCGCCGTTTTCCGTGCGGAGGAAGGTGACGCCTTCGGCGGTGGAGACGGGCTTTCCGGATTCCTTGATGGAGGCAACGTCCCGCGTGGGCAGGTAAACGGTGGCGGTGGTGTTGGCGGGGATGGAGGTGTTGAGCTTGAAGCCGCCCTTGACCGTTTTCCACTCGCTGCGGACCAGGCCGTGGACGGAGTAGTAGGTGCCCTTGGCGCTGTTGAGGCGGGTGCCGGGAAGGGGATGGATGATGATCTTCTTGAAGCCGGGGTGTTCGGGATCGGTGCGGATGCCGGCTGCCGTTTCGTAGAGCCACTCCCCGCAGGAACCGAGGGAGTAGTGGTTGAAGGAGTTCATGCCGATGTTCTGGAAGCCCTTGTCAGGTGTCCATCCATCCCAGCGCTCCCAGATGGTGGTGGCTCCCATGCGCACCGAGAACAGCCAGGAGGGAAAGGTGTCCTGCAGCAGGAGGCGGTAGGCGGTGTCGATTTTTCCTGCCTTCGTCAGTTCGGGCAGGAGATAACTGACGCCGACGAATCCAGTCGAGAGATGATAGTCCTTCTGGATGATGTCCGCCTCGAGATAACTGGCGGCCTTGGCACGCAGGTCATCGGGGAGCAGGTCGAACCGGAGGGCCATGAGGTAGGCGCACTGGGTCTCGCCCCGGACGTGTCCGTCTGAGGAAACGTAGCGCGCGATGAAGGCCTTCTTGATCGATTGGAAGAGGTCTTCATGGTCCTTTGCGTCCTCGGTCTTTCCCAGAACCGCAGCGGCCTTGGCGAGCAGGCTGGTGGAGTAGGCGAAGTAGGCCGTGCCGATGAGCTCCTTGTCGGTGTCCGCTCCGATGGAGAGCCAGTCGCCGTAGTCGCTGCCACGGTCGCCACTTCGGATGAAGTCGGGGCACTGGGATTGGCAGAACTCCACCCACCTCACCATCGAGGGATACTGGCGCTCCAGCAGCCGGAGATCACCATAGGCCTGGTAAAGGGTCCACGGGCAGATCACTCCGGCATCTCCCCAGGCGGGGGTGCCTTTCGAGGGGCCGGCGAAGGGCGATACATCGGCAAAGCGGCCGCTGCTTTCCTGGCTGTCATCGACATCGACGAGCCACTTGGTGAAGAAGGCGGCGACGTTCGCGTTGTAGGTGGCGGTTTTGACGAAGACCTGGGCGTCGCCCATCCAGCCGAGGCGCTCATCGCGCTGCGGGCAATCGGTGGGGACGCTGAGGTAGTTGCCGCGCTGACCCCAGGTGATGTTGGAAAAGAGCTGGTTGACCTGCGCATCGGAGCAGGAGAAATCGCCGGTCACGGGCGTGTCGGATCCGATCACGATTCCGGTGACCGCGTCGAGCGGCGGCTTGCTGGAAACGCCGGTCAACTCGACATAGCGGAAGCCGTGGAAGGTGAACTTCGGCTGCCAGATCTCGGTCGAGCCGCCCTTGCAGACATAGGTGTCGATGGAGGGGGCACCGCGAAGGTTGTCGGTGTAAACGGTGCCGTCCGGATTGAGCATTTCGGCGTGCCGGAGGGTGATCCGGGTGCCGGGAGTGGCGGAGATTTTCAGTCGGACCACGCCGACCATGTTCTGGCCGAGATCGTAGGTCCACTTGCCGGCCTTCGGTTCCGTCACGGCCTTGGGTTTCAGCTCCGCCAACTTGCGAACGGGTTCCATGACCTGTCCATCGAGTTCGCGGACGGGCTCTGATCGTTCATTGACCTGCGGCCAGTTGGAGTCGTTGAACTCCGGACGATCCCAGCCGTGGATCTCCTTGGTGGCGTCGTATTCCTCGCCCATCATGAAATCGGTGGAGACCAGAGGGCTGAAGTGGGCCTTCCAGGACTTGTCGGTGACGATGCGCTCAGTACTACCATCCTCGTAGGTCAGCTCCATCTGGGCGAACAGGGCCGGGCTCTTTCCCCAGTATTGATAACCCCCATTTCCGATGTGGCCGGAGTACCAGCCGTCCGCCACCTGGGCTCCGAGGACGTTGGTTCCTACGACCATCATGGAGGTGACATCGTATTCCTGATAGCGAAGTCGCTTTGTGAAATCCGTCCACTCGGGGGCGAGGATGTGGTCGCCCACCCGCTTGCCGTTGAGGGAAAGCTCATAGACTCCCAACGCCGTGGCGTAGATGACCGCGCGGGCGACTGTCTTGGCCGGCGTGAAGGCGCGACGCAGATAGGGAACGGTGGAGGGTTGGACGAGGTCGGAAGGGTAGTGGAAGGCCTGATGTTCGGCGATGACCTTGCTCCACGATTGTCCGTTGAGGCTGAACTCGATCTTCAGTCGCTTGATGTGGTCCAGGGATGGATCCTTTCCGAGGTCATCGTTCTCAACCTTCAATGAGAAACTGCCCGACTCCGCCTGCTTGTTCAACTTCTGGGTCACATCGAGTGAGCCGCTGCCGTCGATGGCCTCATAAGTCGCGCGGGTCATGACGGGGGGCGGGGAAAGGTCCTCGGGATAGTGCAGGCTGGAAAGTTCCGGGAAAAGCCGGACGGTTTTCCTGCCTTGGATTTCATACTCGACCCGCAGTTGTTTGGGGGTTCTGAAGGCGGGGTCCTTGCCGAAGACTTCATTTTGAATCGGGAGTTGGAACTCACCTTGACGAGTGCGCTTGATGAGAAGCTCGGTGGCGTCGATCGACGCACTGGCGTCGACCGCTTCATAAGTCGCCTTGCGGATGACCGGCAGTGCCTGACCAGGCGTGACCTTGGCCCTGACCTTCGCTTCGATCCACTTCGCGCTCCAGTCCTCGGCCTTGAGAAGTCCCACCGTCCACGTGGCGGGCTTGCTCCATTCGGAAGGTTTGCCATCCCGGTCCCACGACCGGACTTTCCAGACGCAACGGGTCCTGGAACCAAGCTCGGTGCCGGCATAGGCAATCTGCCCGGTGGTGTCTCCCATGACTCGACCACTGTCCCAAAGGTCGCCCTTGTCTGCATCCAGATTGGCGGCGGTGGAGGCCACGAGGATCTGATAGGCGGTTTGCCTTTCGCCCCGCTGATCGGACTCGACCATCCAGGAAAGGCGTGGCTTGACGACCTCGATCCCCACTGGATTGGTGAGATACTCGCAACGCAGGTCGGAGGTGCTGATCGATGCCTGGGCTTGAGTCGCGGTCAAACTGGTCAGGCAGAACCAGACCGCCGAGGAAATCCCCAGCCAAGAGGCGGGTCTGAGTGAGCAAGGCCGGGCCGAGGGAGGGTGGGACATCGGATGGGGGTGGGCAGTCACGGAGAATGGCGAACCGTTGAGCGGTGGGTCGAGGGGCAGAAAGAAAGACTACGAGAAGGAAAGCTCCCGGTGCCACCATGAACGGAGGCACCGGGAGCTGGGGGGCTGAATCCTGGGGGGGATTCCTGCCCGGATCATTCAGTCGCCTGAACACGGGCGAACTTCGAGCCGCCGGTGATCGGGATGATGGCCTGCTTGCGGACGTAGCTGTCCGAATAGAGGGCCGACTGATTCGCATCCACGGTTGGAACCACCGCGCTGGTGTTCCAGGTGGTGAGGTCCGTGCTTTCCTGGAGGAGGTAGGTGCTGCCGCTGCCGATACGCTCGCTCCAGTGGATGATGAGTCCGGATCCGGTGGTCTCGGTGGTGGTCAGCGAGCCTTCTCCACTGATGGGTGAAGTGCCGAAGAGGAACTCATCGATGTTGAGTTGACCGTCGCCATCGGCATCGTCGGTGCGGTCACGGTCAGATGGGTTGGTGATCGCGAGGGACCAGTCCTCATAGGTGACGATGGGTCCGTTGGTCACCGTGATGATTCCGGTTCCTGAGAATCGTGTGTCATCCTGATGCGTGGCCCCCGAGGCGGTGCTGCCATAGGTGCCGGCATCCTGCTGGATCGCTCCGAAGAACAGGGTTTTCACCGTTTCGTTCGCCGCAGCCACGACTCCGACCTTTCCGCCGTCGATCACCAGCTTGTTGGTGTTCGCGATGGAGCTTCCGCTCAAGGTAAGCTCACCTCCGGAGACCGTCGTGTCCCCGGTGTAGGTGTTGGTTCCCGAGAGCAGCATGGTGCCCGGACCGGTCTTGACGAGCGGGGAGGTGAGGTTGGCCAGGTTTCTCAGATTCGTGCTGATCGTGAGGTCGGCCGCGCTGTCTCCGGTCACATTCGCGACATCGAAGGTGGTGCCAGGGAGGGCTGCCGAACCGAGCGAGGCGTTGGCATTCGCTCCTGTTCCGGTGGTGAAGATCGTCGAAGGAACGGTGCTGCTGCCGCCCACCACGACGGTGCCGACGAAGGTCAGATCGGTGCCGAAGCCTCCGTGGTTGGCGCCATCGGTGATCTGGATCTTGCCTCCGTCGAGGGTGATGTTCGGCACGAATGCAACCGTGTTGGTTCCACCGTAGAGTGTCGAATTCTCGTTGATGTGGATCGAGGGGGCGAAGGCGGGCACCATGGTCGAGTTTCCAAGCGGGGCGACCCCGTCGAGCGACAGGGTGGCTCCACCATTCACAGTGATGACATTCGTGGGAATCATGGCTCCGCCGGTGCAGAACTGACCGGTTGCGTTTCCTGCTCCGGCCCCGCCATTTCCGGAAAGGGCGAGGAATCCGTCGAAGGTGTTCACTCCCACCGTCACGCCGTTGGTGAACGTGTGCTGGTTGTTGAAGAAGATGACGGCATTGGTGCCATCGACGACGATGTTTCCGTCTCCGGAAATGACCCGGTCGAAAGCGTAGTTTCCTGCAACCGCATGGAAGTTCAGCGTGGCTCCGCTGGCGACGGTGATGTTCGATCCGAAGCTGGTATTGAAGCCGCTGTTGAAGTTGATCCTGAGGGTGCCTTCATTGACGCTGGTGGTGCCATTGTAGCTGATGCTCGAAATCGGCGGGTTGATCAGCTCCTGGGTTCCGGTTCCCGTCTTGATGATGGACAGCGCACCACCGTCCTGATTGCGGATGATGCCGCGGAAGCTGTGGAAGGTGCTTGGCGCGGTATTGATGGTCAGGGAGCAGGCTCCGGGATTGGAGGTGTAGCCGGGAGCGGAGGTCTCATCGTTCTGGACGATGGCGATGCGGTTGTTGTTGCCGCTTTCAAGACCGGCGATGGTCTGGCTGGTGCCACGGAGGTTGAGCTTTCCATTCACCGCTCCCGGGCCGGTGTTGAACTTGACGAGGGAGGTCGAGCCGAACTGGTTGCTGTAGGCCATGTTCGCCCAGGCATCGAAGGTGACGTTGCCGACGGTCAGATCGCTCGGGATCGAGATGCCACTTGGATTGGCGGCTTCGATCGCACCCTGGCCAACGGTGATTCCGTTGCTGAAGGTGTTGGTTCCTGCAAGTGACAGGGTGTTGAGCCCCACCTTTTCGATCTTCATGGCGCCTCCGAAGGAATCGGTGACGCTGGTGTTGCCGCTGGTGGTGTCGAGGCTCAGCACGGCGGTGGTGTCGAAGCCACCCGTATCGAGTGCGGCGAGGTCGGCGCTGGTGAACTCTCCCGTGCCGCCCATGCGGAGGCCGAGGGTGCCATAGACGATGAGGTTGGAGGCGGTCCACGAGCCGGTGCTCCCGTTGTAGAGGGACAGGCGCTTGCCGAGTTTGAGCTCCCCGTCCGTGACGGTCGTGATGCCGGTGTAGTTGTTGGTTCCTGTTAGAGTGAGCGATCCGCTTCCGTTCTTGGTGAGACTGCCGATGGCGGTTGGAGAGGCGTCGTTGAGGTTGCCGGCGTAGGTGGTCGAGGTGGTATCCCCGACAAACAGGACGGAGGCACCCGAGGTCGCGGAGTTTCCGAGGTAGAGGTTGCCGCCTGTGCCTCCGAGGCTGTTCACCGTGGGAGATGAGGACTTGAAGTTGATGGTGCCTCCTGTTTGGGAAAGGGCCGAAGTTCCGAGCGCTCCATCGCTTGAAAGATTGAGCACGCCATTGTTCACCACCGAACTGCCGGTCAGGGGATTGTCGACCGACAGGGTCAGGGTGCCGGTTCCGGAGACCGAGAGACCAGTGGCCTGGACGGAGTTGTTGAATATGGCGCTAGCGGAGCCGGTCAGAGATACGTCGTTGGTCACGGTGAGCAGTTCGCCATTGAACACGTAGGGGGCGGTGTTTCCGGAGAAAGTCAGGCTGGCGGCCGTCAGCGCGGTTGGAATGTCGATGGTGGTGAAGGTGCCGGAGTCATCGAAGGTGAGAGGAGCCAGGCTGGTGAAGTTCGCGCTGCTGACTCCGTTCGTCCAGTTGTTGTCCGAGGTGCTGACCCAGCTGCCGTTGGAGCTGAGACCCGACCAGGTGAGGGGACTGGCGAGGGACACCGCACTGCCGGAAGCAATGAACTCGCGATAGCCGACGTAGCCGTTCTCCTGGTTCTTGAAGAAGAATTTCACCGCCCCAACGTTGGTGGCGAGGAAGCCGGAAGGCGGGGTGATGCGGCTGTGGGTCGCGTTGTATCCGCTGTTGGTGTGGTTCTCGATCCGGCCGATCGGGATGAAGGTGCCCGGGTCCGCGACGGTGGAGTAGAGGACGCTGAACGACTGGTCATCGCGTCCGCTGTCACCCCAGGCGGCGTAGGCATCAAAGGCGCTGATGTTGTAGCCGTTGACGTTCGTGGAGGTGTCCAGGGTGTAGATGACCGAGGCATCCTCCAAGGGCGCGACGGTCTGCGACTGGTTTCCGGCGGAGCCGATCGTGCCATCGGTGAGGATGTTCCAGGTTCCTCCGGTGACGTCGCCGTTTCCATGGTTGGAGTTTGCCGGATTGTTGGGAGTGTAGGCGGTGGCCGAGCTCAGCAGGTTGGTGCCAACGGGCAATGTCCAACTGTTGGTGTTGTTGCTTTCGGTGGCGATGTTGTTGTGCGAGGTATCCTGAAGCACGAACTCACGGTAGCCTTCGAAGCCATTCTCCTGGCCATTGAACGTGAGCCGGATGGCGGCGACGTTTGATGCCATGACCCCGCCGTTGGCAGTCACACGTGCATGGGTGGCCTGACGGGGAGCGACGTTGAATTCGGTATGAACGGCAACATCGGTGATCGGAATGAAGGTGGTTGGGTCGGCGACTGTTGAATACGAAAGCGTGTAGTGCTGATCGTCGCGTCCGTTGCTGCCCCAGGCGGCGTAGGAGTCAAACGAGGTGATGTTGTAGCCACCCGAATGGGCACCTGAGAGATCCAGCGGGAAGGTGACCGTGTTTCCGTTGTTGGGAGTGACGCTTGTGGTTGGCGTCGTGTAGTCGCCGACGCTGCCATCGATGGTCGTGGTCCATGTGCCCGACGAGCCTTCATGGGTGGCCGGAGTTTCAACAGGCGTGACTCCGGTGAGGAGGTTGGGTCCGGCGGGGAGGAAGAAGGCGTTGTTGGTGGTGGCTTCGGTGGCGAGCGAGATCACATTCGGAGTGTCGGTCACAATGAACTCGCGATAGCCGACGTAGCCGTTTTCCTGGCCGCCATTGGCGGCACCGAAGATGATCCGGACGGAGTGGACGCCGGTGGCGAGGAATCCGGCGTCATTGGTCACCCGGCTGTGGGTGGAGCGGTCGGAGCCTGTGCCGTTGTTGACGGCGGTGATGTTGATGAAGGTGGTGGGATCCGCGACGGTGGAGTACTGGAGCGTGTAGTTCTGGTTGTCGCGGCCGGAATTCCCCCAGGTGCAGTAGGAGTCGAAGCTGGTGATGTCCCGGCCCGCAGGATGGCCGGTCAGGTCGAGAGGAAACGTGACGACGTTGCCGTTGTTGGGCGTGCAGCTGGTGGCAGCCGAGCCTCCGGTGTCTCCGAGGGATCCGTCGATCACCCGGCTCCAGTTGGTGTCCGATCCTTCGTGACTGGCGACGGTGGAAGGAGAGGGGCTGGTAAGGAGGTTGGTTCCTGCCGGAAACGTCCACGTGCCTGAGCCGTTGGAGTCGTTGGCGATGACGATGGTGGCTTGTGCCGTGGCGCAGCCGAGAAGTGGGGCCAGGCAGATCGCGAGGGACTTCGGGAAGTTGCGGCGGTTGGAGCGGGTCTTTGGTTTCATGGGTTTGGTGGTATTTTTTTTGGAGTCAGAGAATCGTCAGGCGGCACCTGTTAGAGATGGATTCAAGTGGAGGGAACGCCATTGGCCGGGTGTCCGTCCGAGATGCTTCCGGAAGAGGCGGCAGAGGTTTCGTGAGTTGCCGAGACCGACCGCTGCGGCAATTGGATCGAGGGCAAGTGGCTCCATCATGAGCTTCCGTTTTGCCGCCTCGATCCTGAGATGAAGGATGTCCCTGCCGATGGTGCTTCCGGTCACCGAACGATAGAGACGATGGAGGTTTCTAACAGACATGCCGCATTCCCTGGCAATCGACGGCACGTTGAGATTCCGGGCGTAGGAGGTTCTGATGATGTCCAGGGCCTTGTGGACTCCGGTGAACATCGGTTGAATCGGGCTGCGGGAGGTTCGGATCACCAGGCCTTTTGGCGGAACCTGGGTGAACCCAATGGTGGCCCTTCCTCGGAGAAGCCCTTCCAGTTGATGCACTGAGAGGTATCCCAGTTTCTCAAGATCGAGATCGACGGATGTGAACGGGATGGTCGAGCGCTCCTGGAGGTTCTCCAGATTTCCGATCCCCATGATCGAGACATCTTCCGGTATGCGGAGATTTAGATGTCGGGCCGCCGCGATGAGTTCGATCGCGTGTCGGTCGTGGTCCGCGAGGATGGCGCATGGCAGCGGCAGCGCATACAGATGGGCGAGAAGTTGTTCGGCGCGCTGCGAGGGATTTCCGACCGGTGCCGGGATGTGATGGGGCGTGACCGCTGCTCCGGAGCAAACCTCGAAGAATCCTTGCGCGACCGATTCGGACCAGTGGTCGGAAGTGCTGGTGAAGAAGGCAAGGTGGGGGACTCCCAACGACAGAAGATGACGTCCTGCCAGACGGCCTGCTTGGTGGAGATCGGGTGAGAGGGTGGGAGCCAGGTCGGGCCGATGAGGACGGATGACGGAGCGATTGCCGGTGATGATGATGGTTGGCAGGGTGGTCGCCCCCGAGGATTCTGGGGTTTCAATTGGCGAACCACTGATGATCCGCCCCGCCCCTCCCTGCCGGTCTGAAGGAATTCCATAGTGGATTTCCCAACTCAATTCGGACGCCGCCCGTTCGATTCCGCTCCGCAGTTCCCGGTCCCTATTCTCCAGATGGACCCACAGTTGCCTGGATTGGTGGATTGGAACTGCGGTCTCCGGCAGAGTGCGACCTGTGGACGCAACGAAGGCCGTGCCATGTTGAAGGACATCTTCAAGGCTCCGATTTCCGTGATCTGCTGTGAAACGATTCATGCGTGAATCCATCCGAAGGGGAACTGGAGCCTATTCACCTACCGGAACGATTCGTTTTTGGAAACCTCCACGTTTATGGAGTAGTTTCCAACTTTTTGAAAAAGAATGATTTGCGAGTCGACGCTCTCGACAAAACAGATCGGCCTGGTGCCGCATCAGCTCCCTGCTGAGCGCCCCATGTATTTCAGGATCGCCTCACTGCGGGTCCGGACGTGCAGCTTGCGATAAATGTTTCCGAGGTGGAAGGCGACGGTATCGATCCGGATTCCCAGTTCGCTGGCGATTTCCTTGTAGAAGTACCCCTTTACCAAAAGATCGAGGGCTTCGGTTTCGCGTTGGGTGAGGTGAAACTCCTCCTTCGGTTCCTCCACCTGCGCAGGAACCGGCTGGCGGAAATGCTGGACCACCTTTCGGGCGATCGCGCTCGACATGGGCGCACCGCCGGTCAGGACGTCGTTCAGGGAGTCGAGAAGACGGGCATGGACGTCGCGTTTCAGCACATAGCCCGAGGCTCCGGCGGCCAGGGCTTCGAAAACCAGATCCGCATCCTCGAAGACGGTGACCATCAGGAACTGGGTCTCCGGGCATAGTGGCTTGAGGTGACGGACCAGTTCGATTCCGGAGAGACCCGGCAACTGGATATCGACGATGACGGCGTCCGGGGGATCTTTCGGGATCTCATCCATGGCGGACTCCGCCCGGACGTGGCAGCCAGCGACCTCCCAGCAGTCGGTGGAGTGGATCACTTCCTGGAATGATTCACGAAACTGTGAATCATCCTCCACAATCACAACTCGATGCACGGTGGTGGTCATTCCTTGAAAGGGACGTGAGGCTTTGGCAGAGGGCAACGCAAAACAATCGTCGTGCCTCTTCCTGGGAGCGACTGGATCTCGCAGCTGCCGTTCATCTCCTTGCTGCGGGTGATCAGGTTGAGCAGTCCGTTTCCAGCTTTGGGGTTCGATGGATCGAAGCTGATGCCGGAGTCCGTGACCAGGGCCACCAAGGTCCGGCCATCGATCTCCAGTTTCAACGAAGCCTCGCAGGGGCCGGCGTGTTTCAGGATGTTGTGCAGGGCTTCCTTCACCGCCAGCGAGTAATGGTGGCGGAAATCCGAAGTCAGCCGGACGGCGGGCAGGTCGGTGGGGATGGAGATCCGGAGGGTGACCGGCGCATCGCGGAAGATCTCCTGCGCCATGCCGGAAAGGTGGCTGGCCAGGTGTTCCAGTGTGTCGTTGGAAGGATTCACGGCCCAGACAAGGCCCTCCATGGCAATCACGAGATCGGAGGCAGCGGATTCGAGCCGCTGGGCCTGATGGCTCGCCTTTTCGGGATCGCGGGAAATCGTCTGCCTGACCACCGAGGCGGCATGTTTGAAAAGGGAAACCCGGGTCCCGAGGTCATCGTGCATGTCCCTGGCGATGCGGGCCCGATCCCGCTCGACGGCGGAGGCCATCCGGATGGTGGCGATGCGATGCCGGTTGCGTCTCCGGTAGTTGAGGAAAAGGGCCAGTCCGATGGAGAGTACTCCACCCGAAGCCACCAAGGGAAGAAACCAGGTTTGATTCCAAAAGGGTTGCTGCACGACGAGAGGCATGGCGAGCTGGGTCGTGCTGGCCACAGGGCTGTCCGTCATGGCGATCGCCCGGAAGGTGTATTGACCCGGGGGGAGGTTGACATAGGTGGCCCGATGCGAGGCTCCGGAGATCACGTTGAAGGCTTCGGCCCAGCTGACGATGAATGTTTCACCGCCTTTCGCGGGGCGCTCAGGAAGCTTGCGGGTGCTGGTCCAGAAGCCGGAGTGGCTCTGCTCGGCGTCCAGCAGCCCGAGCGCCGAATCCTGTGCCAGCATGACCCGGGCGATGGCGGGCTCGGTTCCGCCACGAATCCACCCCGAGGGAATTCCTCCGATCTGATCGAGCCTTTCACCCTCGCTAAAGCCGCCGTTGGGCCAGAGGTTCTCGGTCGGCTTGCTGGACCGGGAAAGTGTTAGATTGTCGATCAACCAGCATCCGGTGGTGTCCGGCGTTCCTGACGACATCGTGACGCGGATGCTGCGGGTTTGCTCCGGGACGAAGAGCGGTTCGGTCCTTGGGACGAGCGGGGAATCTATCAAATCGCTCTCCCATCCCTCGCTGGTTCTCGTGGTGGAGAATTCCGTTCGTGAAAGCACGACATCCTTCTCATCGAGCATCTCCCAAGTCAGCGTCATTCCATGGGCCGTCGGACGCCAGTCCTCATCGAAGCCCTCAAGGTGGCACTTCACTGAAAGGGGATCACCTTCAAGACTGGAAGCGAATCCGAAATCAAAGTCCACCCGGTGGAGCCCGGGAGTCAGCACGAGTGGCGCGCCGTCGGAACGGAACGGGAACGCGCTGCCGTCAACGGTGATCTGCTGCAGCATGAGATTCGCCTGCGAACGGATTGTTCCAACGGTGCTGTTGGAGATCGTCCCCTGTCGCTCTTCATCGCTGACAAAAAAGAAGTCCACGGGACTGCGGGCGATGCTGCTGATGCGGACTTCGTCGATGCTTCCTGGAAAGAATTCGAAAGGCCCGAGGTTGTTGATCTTGCCGGTGTTTCCGATCGCGAAGTCCCCCAGCTCCCGGCGCAGATCACCTGACAGGGTTCCTTTTCCAATGAGGTTGGCCGACCTGGCTTCAGGGCCCAGACGGGTCCAGTAGAACTTGAGGTTGTCGGGGACGTTCTCGTTTCCATCGTAGGTGACCGCGACATGGAACCAGTCACGGGTGTTGATGGCATGCGGTCCACTGGTGGGAATCGTCGCGAGCCCCCCTCCGCGCACCGAGTCCCCTGCGATCGGCACGAACGAGAGGAATCCCGGTTTCTCGATTCGGAACAGGAACACCCGCTGCTCGAAGGCATCGTCATCCATGGTCACGATGTCCGCTGCATAGCCCGGGGAATCCTTTGGCAGCCTATCCAGCTTGACGATCGCCTCCATGGTGAAAGCGCCATCTGCTCCCGCGACCGGGAAGAAGGTGTCAACGTTGTCTTCGGGGCCTGATTCCAAGGCGGGTTTGGCCAAAAGGATGGGACCGTAGGGACGTGGCTTCTCGGGAGGGAACTCGCCCTCGAAGTTGAACGAAACCGAGGAGCCCATCCCGTCCGCCGAGGGGCGGCGTGCTTTTGCTCCGTTGAGCAGGCCCTCCAGACGCAACGGCATGCAGCCGGAGTCATCGAAGGGCGGTGAGGGTTCGTCCAGGTGCCACAAATGCAGGGTGACGTCATCAGGACGGTTGGGCCTGAGTTTCCAACCGGTCCCGACAACCGGTTCCGCCGCGCATGGAACTCCCGCCGACAACAGCAGCAGCGCCAGTCGGACTGTTGGAGAACCCCTTGGCATGCAAGGCCTATGATCCTGGGGCCGATCGACTTCAAGAGCCGAACGGGTGAACGAAGCAGTTGGCAGAAATGGCCACTCTAGCCTTGTTGCTTCCGGGATGGCTCGGCTATGCATCCCCCCAGAGCCCAAGCGCCCAGTTTCCCATGCCCGCCCAACCCATGCAGTTTCCTGCTGCCGCCGTCTCCAATGCCAGCAGCCTAGATACCCTGGTCAGCTTTTTCCGCGATGGCGGGCTTTTCATCTACCCGCTGGTTCTGTCCTCGGTGATCGGCATCACGGTCATTGTGTTCAAGTTCGTCTCCTTGCGACGCTCGACCATCGTCCCTGAAAGTCTTGCCCTGGAAATCGAATCGCTCGACGAGAACAGCGCGGCCGGGAAATGGGAGGCACTGCAGAACCGCTTCCGCCGGGGTGACAGTGCGCTGGCTCGCCTCGGTGCCGTAACGCTGCGCCATTCAGGCAAACCCCAGGTTGAGATCACCAGCGCCGTCGAGTCCGCCGCCCGTGGCGAAATGGTCCGCATCCACTCCGGCATCCAGAGCCTTGATGTGCTGATCACCGTCGCCCCGCTGCTCGGACTGCTCGGCACGGTCAGTGGCCTGGTCAATGTCTTCCGTGGCCTGAGCGATGCCTCCGACCACCTCGCCATCGCCCGTGGCATCGCCGAGGCCCTGCACACCACCATCTTCGGCATCTCGATCGCCGTCGTCGCCGTTGTCGCCCACGGCTGGTTCATGCGCCGCATCGAACTGATGACCGCCCGCCTGGAATCGGTGCTGGCCGACCTTGCCCGTCTCTGCGCCAAGCCAGGATCCAACGCCTGATCGCCATGAAATTTCATCGCCCTCCGAAGAGTCGCAACACGGTGCAGATCGTGCCGCTGATCGACATCCTGCTGGTGCTGCTGATCTTCTTCATCGTCTCGACCCATTTCAAGAAGCCTCGGAACGTCCTGCGCATCGAGCTGCCAACCGTTCGCGAGGTGAAGTCCGACCAGGTTTCCGAAGAACGATCCGTCATCGCGGTGAATGTGGACGGAAAAATCACGATCGATTCGCTCGCGGTGCCGGATGGGCTGTTCGAGACCTATTTGGCCGCCTACCAGAAACAGAATCCGGGCCGCAAACTTGAGCTCGAGGCCGACAAGATGCTGCCCCTTGAGAAGCTCCTCGGCATCTGGGATTCGTTGACCAAGGCCGGGATTGCCATTAAAGACGTGCCGGCCCGCATCCGCCTGCCGGACGAGAGCCCAGCCCCGCCAGGTCCATGATCCTTGATATCGTCCAATACGGCCATCCCGTCCTCCGCCAGCGTTGCAGGCCTGTCGAAACCATCGATGAGAGCCTGCTGAAACTCGTCGATGACATGCTGGAAACGATGGTCGATGCCAATGGCGTCGGTCTTGCCGCCCCGCAGGTGGGTGTGGATCTCCGCCTGGCTGTGATCGATGTTTCCCACGATCCGGAATGCGTGTCCTATCTGCGCGTCGATGGCGAGGACACCGATCTTCTGTCGATCATGCCGCTGGTCTTCATCAATCCCGAGCTCGAGTTCGGTGATGAGAAGGAGTCCGGAATGGAAGGCTGCCTCAGCATCCGTGGGATACGTTCGGAAGTGCGCCGGCCCCTCGATGTGAAGGCCACCCTCCAAACCCTCGATGGCCGCACCTTGGTCGTGGAAACCGACGGGCTCCTGTCCCGAGCCTTGCAGCATGAGATCGATCATCTCAACGGCGTGTTGTTCATCGACCGTCTCCCGGCCGCCAGCAAGGTCGCGCTTCGCAACCGGCTGCGGAAGATTGCCTCGCAGGGCTCCGGCAACTGAATTGACGATGGAAGCTCGACCTTCCACGGATCCTTGCCCGCCTGCGGCCTCCTTGGAAACGACCTGGAACATCCGCGTCGATACCGGAGGCACCTTCACCGATGCCTGGGCGCGGGATCCCCACGGCACCGAGCGGCGCATCAAGGTGCTGTCCGATGGCAGTCTGGTGCTTTCGGTTCTCGAACGCGGGATCGACGGCTGGTTGACGGTCGTCTCTCCCTTCGAACTTGCCGATGAAGTGCTCGTCGACTTCCGCAGCGATGAGGGCCATCGAGTGGTTTCGAATCGCGATCAGGGTCGGCGGATTCAGTTGGATGGGCCGGTGAAAGGAGAGCGGATCACCCTGCGCAGCGGTGAGGAACCTCCCGTGGTCGCGGCTCGGTTGTTGATGGGAGTGCCGGTTTCCAGAAAGCTTCCACCTCTCGATTTCCGCGTCGCCACCACCCGTGGCACCAATGCCCTGCTCGAACGGAAAGGCGCGCCGACCGCACTCTTCATCACCCGGGGTTTCACCGACCTGCCGATCCTGCGCGACCAAAGACGGCAGCGCTTGTTCTCGCTTTCCCAACCCGAGCCCGAGGTGCTTCCAAAGAAAATCGTAGGCATCTGCGGACGGCTCGATGCGCTCGGCAATACCCTCGAAGAGCCCGATGAAACCGAGGTCCGCGCGCTGGCCCGCGAGTGTCTAACAGAAGGCATCCGCGTCGCGGCGGTGGCCCTGCTCCATGCCTGGCGATGTCCGCTCATTGAGGAGCGCGTGGCGGGCTGGTTGTTGGACGAAGGCTTTGAATGCGTCTCCACCTCATCGGCGGTCGCGCCGTTGATCGGCTTCCTCGGCCGCATGGAAACCGCCGTCGCCGACGCCTGGCTCTCGCCGGTGATGCAGTCGTTCATCGATGGCATCCGCTCGGCGATGGCATCCGGTGAACCCATGCTCATGACCAGCGCCGGTGGCCTGGTGCCGGCCTCTTTGTATCGAGCGAAGGATTCCCTTCTCTCCGGTCCGGCGGGCGGTCTCGTCGGCGCGGCCTCCGTGGCCCGCGCCGCAGGATTTTCGAAAGTGATCGCCTTCGACATGGGCGGCACCAGCACCGATGTCGCTCGCATCGATGGACCCTTCACCTACCGCTATGAGCAGGAAATCGGCCCTGCCCGCGTGATGGCTCCCGCCTTGCGGATCCACACGGTCGCGGCGGGTGGTGGCTCGATCTGCCGCTGGCATCTTGGCCGCCTGGAAGTCGGGCCGGAAAGCGCCGGAGCCTCTCCGGGACCCGCCTGTTACGGGCGCGGCGGACCCTTGACCGTCACCGATGTGAACCTGCTGTTAGGTCTGATGGACCCCGACCGTGCCGGCATCCCGCTCGATCCCGAACCATCCCGTCTGCGGCTCCGCGAGTTGATGTCGGCGATGGCATCGGATGGCATTTCTTTGGACTCGGAGCAGGAGCTGTTAGAAGGCCTGCGGCGGATCGCGATCGAGACCATGGCCGAGGCGATCCGCACAGTGACGGTCGGCGAAG
The DNA here is from genome assembly GCA_027485995.1 of Verrucomicrobiaceae bacterium. Lineage (GTDB taxonomy): Bacteria > Verrucomicrobiota > Verrucomicrobiia > Verrucomicrobiales > Akkermansiaceae > Luteolibacter. Next base: position 12,148 of record JAIXPW010000128.1, on the reverse strand, counting down.
GGGCTCTGCCCGGCGATCATGTGCTGCTGGCCTTCGGCGGTGCCGGACCTCAGCACGCCTGTGCGCTGGCGGACCGTCTTGGCATGAAGCAAGTCATCGTTCCCGGCGATGCAGGGCTGCTGAGCGCGCGTGGCCTGGACCGGGCTCGACGTCAGGAAACGGCGGTGCGCCAGATTCTGCAGCGCCTTTCAGGTCATCCGATTGAGTCGGTCTGGGCGGAGCTGCAAGCCCAAGCGACCGCCCGACTCGGTCCCCGTGCCCAAGGCTCTCGTTGGATGGCGTCGCTCTGTCTTGAAGGACAGGGGAGCCCGATAGAGGTTGAGCTGGATTCGCCGAACGAGGCTGAAGCTCGTTTGAGCGATGGCTTTCATGCAGCCTATCAGAAGCTCTACGGCTTCCCTCCGGTGGCGGGCCGGGCGATCGAGTTGGTCTCGTTGCGGGTGGTCGTGGAGGAGGAGGGTGCGGAGCCTGAGCCGGAGATCTTTGGCCGGGAGTTCCAGCCAGGACCGCTGATGCATCAGGATCGCTTCAGCACCTGCGTGGTGCCAATGGGGTGGGCACTTCGAACGGGGGACCAAGGCAGCTTTCTGTTAGATAGGACGAAAGAGGATCCGGGTGCCGCACGCACTGGAGCATCGGGCATCGAGGACGCCCTCTTTCGCAGCCGCTTCGAAGGGATCGTAGGTGACATGGGGGCCTTGTTGAAGCGCACCGCGCTTTCGACGAACATCAAGGAGCGGCTCGACTACTCGTGTGCCTTGCTCGATGCAGACGGTCGTCTGGTGGTCAGCGCCCCTCACGTGCCGGTGCATCTCGGTGCGCTGGGCGTTTGTGTGCGCGAGGTGGCCTCGAGGCTGGACCTAGCTCCCGGCGACCGGGTGGTGGTGAATCATCCAGCGGCGGGCGGCTCCCATCTCCCGGACGTCACGGTCATCGGTGCGGCGTTTGATCCGGTGGGTCGTCGGATCGGCTATGTGGCGAACCGCGCGCACCACGCGGAGATCGGCGGCATGGCCCCGGGTTCGATGCCCGCCGCAGCCCGATGCCTGGAGGAGGAGGGCGTGGTGATTCCGCCTCTGAAGTTCGTCGAAGCTGGCGTTTCGCGGATCGGGAAGGTCGCGGACTTGCTGCGCGGCGGACCCTTTCCCTCTCGCCGGCCGGAAGAGAATCTCGCGGACCTCGAAGCCCAGGCGGCATCGGTGAATCACGGCCTTCATGCCATCGAGGCTCTGGCCGTCGCGGATGGAGGAGACTTCGTGCGCGAACGGATGAACTCGATCCTCGAGCGCTCATCGCTTCTGATGCGGACGCTTCTAACAGACCATGAGGGTTTCGCGGAATCCGGCCACAGCACCCTCGATGACGGCAAGCCCATCGCGGTCAGGATTTCTGTTTCGAACGGCCGGATGACCCTCGATTTCACCGGCAGTGGCGCGGTTCATCCGCGAAATCTGAATGCGACTCCGGCGATTCTGCGCAGCGTGGTGCTCTTCGTCATCCGGCTTTGGCTCGATACCGATGTTCCCTTGAACGAGGGTCTGCTGGAGCCGGTGGAGATCATCCTGCCGATCGGTTTCCTGAATCCCGACTTCCCAGATGATCCGGCGAAATGTCCGGCGGTCGTTGGGGGCAATGTCGAGACCAGCCAGCGTGTCGCGGATGTCCTGCTTTCCGCCCTCGGGCTTTCGGCGAATGGCCCAGGCACGATGAACAACTTCCTCTTCGGCAACTCGAAGTTCGGCTACTACGAAACCATTTCCGGTGGCTCCGGCGCAGGTCCCCATCATCACGGATGCAGCGGCCGGCATGTCCACATGACGAACACCGCGATCACCGATCCCGAGGTGCTCGAACACCGTTTTCCAGTTCGGCTTCATCGTTACGAACTCCGGCGTGGCTCCGGTGGAAATGGCTTCCACTCCGGAGGGGATGGCGTGATCCGGGAAATCGGTTTCCTGGAGCCGCTCACCGTTTCATTTCTAACAGAACGTCGTGAAACAAGTCCGGATGGCCTGGGCAGAGGTGGAAACGGAGCCGCCGGTTCTCAGACGCGGCTCCATGCGGATGGTCGCATGGAACTCCTGTCGGGGGCCATCACGTATCAGGCTGAAGCCGGCGAATCGGTCATCATCGAAACTCCCGGCGGCGGAGGTTGGGGATCGGAGTCTTCGGCCCGCTGACCTCGTTCAGGACAAGCGCTGCCGCACCTTTTCCAGCAGCTCGGCATCCTTCTCCAGCGAATCGGCCAGCACCCGGATGACCTCGAGCGTGGCCCGGGAAACGTGGTGCTCCATGCCTTCGACATCGTGATAGATAGTCTCCTCATCGAGCCCGAACAGCCTGAGGAAACGGGTCAGCGTTTCATGTCGCTCGACGATCGCCTGCGCGATCCGGTGGCCTTGTTCGGTGAGCACGGTGCCGCGGTATCTCTCGTGCTTCACCAGTCCCTCGCCATCGAGCCGTTGCAGCATGTTGGTGACGCTGGCCTGCGAGATACCGAGGTTCTTCGAGATGTCCACCGCCCGCGCGTAACCCTTGGCTTCGATCAGATGGAGGATCTGTTCGAGGTAATCGTCCATCGCGACGGAGCCGCTGGTACGTTGGGAACGGGCTGGCATTCGCGGCGAGGCTAGCGGGGGCCGAGCGTGGCGTCCATGACGGATGATGGCGGATCTTTCCCCGCGCTGGATTGACTTTCCGGGAGGTGGACATAATTTGTCCCCATGAAAACGGCCACCGTCCGCGAGTTGAGAAATGAGTTCGCCAAGCTCGAAGCCTGGCTCGGGGAAGGGGAATCCGTCCGCATCGAGAAGCGCGGTCAGGCCATCGCGATGCTCACGCCGATGACGGGCGAGGGCAAACCGGTCAAGATGCCGGATTTTGAAGCCCGCAGAAAAGCCACCTGGGGAGATCGGGTTTTCACCGAGGAAGAAGTCGCAGAAATGCGGGCCTATGAGTTGGAGGGTGAGGAAGGATGAACTGCTTTCCTGACACCTCCTTCCTGTGCTCGGTCTATCGCACTCAGATCCACTCACCTAAGGCGGATTTGATGCTGGATAGGATCGGCGGAGTGCTACCCGTATCCAGTCTTCTGGTTCTGGAGTTCCGCCAATCGGTTCGCCTCCAGACGCGGCTCTTCGAGTTGGATCGCAAGAAGGGCTTCCCGCTTGGCGAAGGCACCAAAATGCTGCGGGACCTCCAGTCGGACCTTGTGGCCGGGGTTCTGGCGATGAAGGTCGTCGATTGGGCTGACGTCCATCGCATCGCCGAACAACTCAGTGATCGTCACACGCGAGAAGGCGGTCATCGACTGGCCGATCTCCTGCATGTCGCGACGGCGCTTCATCTCAGTGCGGAGGCCTTTCTGACCTTCGATGATCAGCAGCGGAAGCTCGCGATGGCCGAGGGCATGGACGTTCCCGTGTGAGGACGGCTATTTGTTTCCTACTCCATAGACGTCCGCATTCGAGGCCTGGAACTCGGCTTTCAATCGCACCTTGAGGCTGGAAAGATCCACCAGCTTCGAGCCGATGAATTTCCACTGGCCGTCATGGCCGTCGTGCTCGATGCCGCAGAGGAGATGGACCGCGTCGTCGTTGATCTTCAGCGTCTCATCCTTCGGTTCGAAGTAAAACGTCCGAAGGGTGCTGGTCCATGAGCCTTGCTCGACGAGTTTAGGGTCGAGATAAAACACTGTGCCGCTGGCGAGATGAGTGATCTTGAGGTCGGGGTAGCCGCTTCTCTGGGCCTCGCCCCGGCGATTCGGTGGAACCTCGCAACGCAGGCCCGGCGTGGCGTTGATCGAGGCGTGCAGGGCATCCTCGAAGAAGCGCGAGGCCTCGTTGATGCGACGCAACTGCCGCACCGGTGAGTCCTCGGCGCTGAGGGTCTTCAGGCTCTTCGCGAGGGCCGACTCGATGGCGCTCTTCACCAAACGATGCGGCTCGCTTTCATCGAGCGGAATCACCTGCTTTCCTGATGAGGCCTCGACCACGGCAGCAAAGGGAAACAATCGGTGCTCCAGATCCTCTTCCAACAGGCGATGCACCAGCGCGGCATCACTTTGGCGGCCCTGTGGCTCCGACGGGCCTGATGCGGCGGAGGGTGGCTGCTGGCTTTTCCGACCTAACAGAAATCCCGATGCCGCCATCACGGCTCCGGTGACGGCGAGGGTCAGCACATGTTTGGGACTCATCGGAATGAAGGAAAAATCGGAGTGGCTTGCTCAAGGATGATCCGCTGGAAAGGGATCGGCGCTGAGTCGAAGCTCGACCTCTTCACGATCCGGTGCGGGCGAGGGCCGCGGCCTGGTTTCCCCTGTGGCGAGAATGGTGGCCCCTCCAACCGTGATGAAGGCAAGCACGGCCAGAGTGATGAACCCTTTCGCGCCGCGCGGCTGCATCAGGTGCCGGACCCTCTGCTCCAGCGAGGACCTCTCCGCCATCGCCAAGGCACCCGCAGGCATGCTGGCTTCGGTCGCAAACCGACACAGCAGCTCGGCATAGCGCGGGGCGGCCACGCCATTCGAAACGACCAGCCGATCGCAGGCCTGCTCGCACTGCAGGGCCAGACGCCGCGTCATCCAGTGGACCAGCGGATTGAACCAATGCAGCGCCACCACCAGCGAGGCGATCCAGCGCACCAGTGGATCCCGACGCCGATGATGCGCCAGTTCATGAAGCAGCACCGTGGCCCGCGTCTCATCATCCCAGCCCGACCACGCCTTCGGCACATAGATCACCTTGTGGAAAACTCCGGCCGCCACCGGACCATGCAGCGATTCGAGCTGGCGCAGCTCGATGCCGTCTTCAAGGCGTTCGAGAAGGATTGATCGCTGTCTCCAGCCCATCAGCCCGATCATTCCAAGCGCCAGTTTTGTAAGGGCGACCGCACTTCCCGCGATCCAGATCGACGCCAGCAAGGTCTTCCAAGGAAAGCCCGTGACCGGCTGCGAGATCTGCTCAACCTGCACCGGCAGAATTGGCACCTTCGGCAAAAGCAGCAGCAGCGGGAACAGCGCAAGCAGGCCCAGCGAAAGCGTCGTCAGCCGAGGATCGCGTGCCGGATCACGGCGACCCGCCAGCCACACCACAGCGGCGGCCAGAGCAGGAAAGAGGAGCAGTGGGATCATGGTGTGGTGGATCAGGAGTTGGAGTCAATCAGACTGCGGATGCGTTCAATCTCGGCCTTGCTGAGTTGCTGATCCTCGGGGTCTAACAGCGAGGCCACCAGCTTCTCGGGCCGACCCTCGAAGAAGGTCGTCAGCAGCTGCCGAAGCGCCGATTGCTTCGCCTTCTTTTCCGGAATCGAGGGGCTGTAAACATAGCGCCGCGATTCCTTGCCGTGCTTCACCAGGCCCTTGGTCTCCAGCGTCGTGAGCAGCGCTCTAACAGCCGAGTAGGTCGGTGGATCGGGCAGCTCGTCGAGCACCTCCTGCGCGGTCGCCTTTCCCAGTCGGAAAAGGATCTCCATCACCTGTCGCTCGCGACGGGATTGTTGGGAGCTGTCCGGTTTCATGAAGGGCATGCTGACAGGTTCCGGAACGTCCGCAATTCGAAATGCTGGAAAAACTGCACAAAAGATTTGACGGTCGGATTCTGAAATGCTGTTTTTCCAGCACCATGAAAATGCGATGGCTGATTCCAGTGACGGGCTTGTTGGTGTGGATGATGAACTCCTGTGCGTCGAGCGGGGGAGGCGGGGTGGCAATTCCGGATGTCCCAAAAGCTTCAGGCCGATCGGTAACCGATATTGTCACCGGCGGCCTTCGATCAGGCGAATCCGCGATCAATCGCAACGGCATTGACGCACTTCTCAACAATCCGAACCGCAGCGGCGTGAAAGCCGACGAAGCCTTCGCCCCACCGCGCAAGGAGCGTCCCGGTCTCGCCACCACCTTTGGGGAAAGCCTGAAGTCGCCGATGACCAGCACCGCCTTCCAGCGTGCGACGCCGAAGCCTTACGGGGTCGATGCCATCTACTACAACGATCGTGAAGGCTTGAAGGCCATGGGGGCGCTCGATTCCAGGATCAGTGGCCTGCAAACCACCGCCGGGGGCGTGATGGAGTGGGGGATCAAGGGCGGCTTCGGTTTTCTGCCGACCTATTACTCCTACACTTCTAGTAGCGGGCAGTATCGACGCTTTGTCGAAGGCTCCCACAACGGTCGCTACAGCATCGTGCTGAAGAACGTCTGCAAGAGTCCGCTGCAGGTCGTGCTCAGCGTGGACGGGCTCGATGTGATCGACGGCAAGCCTGCCAGCGTCACCAAGCGCGGCTATGTGGTTCCTGCGGGTGAGACCTTGGAGGTGAAGGGCTACCGCACCGGCTACGATTCCGTTGCGGCCTTCAAGTTCTCCACTGTCTCGAACTCCTACGCCAATCTCAGCCGTGGCGACACCCGCAATGTCGGCGTCGTCGGCCTCGCTGTTTACACCTGCAAGGGCATCGACCCCTGGACCTGGATGCCCGGTGAAATCCAGAAGCGCGAGACCGCCAGTCCCTTTGCCGCTGCTCCTTGAGCAGACCGACTGATCTCATGACCGCCCGAAGAGGGCACCTGAGGGCCGCCCCGGCAAGGGCGGCTCTTTTGTGGGAGGCGATCGCCACCGTGATTACTTCTGGTGCAGATAGTGCCAGATGGCTTCGAACTGCTTGTGGGCGTCGCCTTCGAGGAGGTCGGCGCGCTGGGAGACATTTCCCTCGGCGTACTTCGGCATCTTCGTTGAAGGGGTGATCGAGCCGGGGTTCGCCATCCAGCGGAAATAGTAGTCGTCACGAAGACGTCGCGCGCTGAGCTGCAAATTGACGCCTTGAACCTCGAAGGCAGCGGTCGGTTTCTGATCGCCGATGGCGTGGCAGGTGGTGCAGCCGAAGCCCGTGGCGTTGGCGAGGGTCTTGCCGGTTTCCGCGAGGGCGGGATCAACCGTGAATGGCTTCGGTCCGCTGGGCTCGATGCCGTGCATGCGGGCGAAGCCGTCGGCGATCGACTTGGCCTTGGCGTGGAAAGCAGGCATGCGCATCAGCAGCCAGGGTCGGGGACGTGGATCGGTGGTGCCCTGGATCATCGACTCGGTGACCGTGGCGTAGAGCATTTCGCCGATGTAGGTGAGCTGCGGGCGGGATTGATCGACCCGTTCGTCGAGGTGCTTCAGATCGGCGACGAGCGAGCGGCTGTCGGAATGGACGGAGTCGAGCAGCGAACCCTTGCCATCATGAGTGTGGCAGTTGGTGCAGCGCTGGGTTTCGATCTGGCGGCGGACGTATTCGCCCGGAGTGTCGCGCGTGAGCGGGCTGCTGCCGGTCTTGGAAAAAGCGACGAGCGCGCTGCGTTCGGCGTCGTTGAGATGGAGGACGGGAGCCTTGCCGCGCTTGTCGGAAGAGGCGACGCAGCCGGAAGCGCTCCAGTCCTTTTTGAAAATCGCATCGATGGCGGGCGGGGGAGTTTCGGAAACCGGAAGTCCGGAGTGGCAGGTGCCGCAGTTGAGGGATTTAGCTAGGGCTTCACCACGGGTCTTGTCGCCGACTGGGAAGGGGGAAGCGGGCTTGGTTTCCTTGTCGGTGGAGGCGGCTGTTAGATAGGCGGCGAGCGAGTTCGCCTCGTCGTCGGAAAGCCGGAAGTCGGGCATGCCGGTGAAGGGGTGGTAGGCGTCCGGCTTCTTCAGGAAGGGCACGAGGGCACCGGGCTTGAACTTGGCGGCGACGTTGTTGAGCGGGAGGCGTTTGTGTTCGGGATCCGGCTCGGTCTGGCTGGGAAGGCTGTGGCAGGCCACGCAGCCGAGGGTGTGGAAGGTTTCACCGCCTTTTTGGGCAAGGTTGGGATCGGGTGCGTTTCCTGCGGGTGCGCCGAAGGTTTGGGTGATCACATAGGCGGCGAGGTCAGCGGCCTGCTGGCGACCGGCCTCGGTGGAGGGATCGACCAGCGCCGGCATGCGGGTGGTGGGGCGCAGCGTCTGCGGCGAGGCGATCCAGTGCTTGAGCCAGTCCTCGTTGACGCGATCACCGATGCCGGCAAGCAGCGGCACGAGTTCCGAAATCTCCGGCATCGGTGATGAACCGAATCCGGTGGCGGCGGTGTGGCACTTGGCGCAGTGATTTTCCGCGAAGAGCAGGCGGCCGTGGCGCTGGAGTTCGCCGAGCGTGGCAGCCTCGTTGGCGGTGGATTTGAAGGCACCGGGCGGGATCGATTGCTTGGGAAATGAGGCCTCTTCCCAGAACAAGCGGAGGCGTCCGGAGCCATCGGGCTGGCTCTTGAAGGTGAGGCTGAACTCGTGATCACCGGGATTGAGGCGGAGTCGCTCGGAAGGCTTGGCACCGAGCTCGCCGCTTTCCTCCAGGACGGGCTTGCCATCGATCGAAAGCGAGGCGCTGCCAGTGCCTTCGAAGGAGAAAACGAGCCGCTGGCGCTGGGCCACGGAAAGCTGTCCGCTCCAGGTGACCTCGAAGGCTCCGGGGGCCACGAACGGCGTGGCAGGTTCGCCGGCCTTCACGACGAGCGCGGGCAGCCGATCGAGCCGTGAGTCGGTGGCATCGCCTGCCTTGAAGGTGGCGATCAATTCGGCCTGTGCGGTGCCGAGGAGAAGTCCGGTGAAAAGCAGCGGGCGGATCATGGAATCAGTGGAGGGGATGAAGAAAACGGGCGGAAGTTTTCCCTGATGAAACGGTGCAACCGGCGGGAGAAGGAGATGCAAAAAGGGGCGGGAATGACCCCGCCCCTTGAGTTGAAGGTCGAGGGCGACGAATCAGGGAGTCGCGTAAACAGTCGAGTAAACCTCGCCTTTGATGACGCCTGCCTTGTCGTCCTCAAGATCGTAGCCGACCTTGAGGTTCATCGAGGGCTTCATGCCTTCGAGGACGAGTTCGATGGTCTTTCCGTCAGGCAGCAGCTTGGCCGAGCTGACCTTGACGTCGTCGCGTTTCTTGAAGCCCTTCGATTCCTTCGTTGCTGCTTCCTTTTCGCGTTCGACATCCGGCTGATCGACCGAGAACTCACCGGAGCCATACTGCTCGGAGCGGACGTAGTTCCAGCGCTGCACGGCGTAGCTGGTGGGATCGTTGGCGAGTTCCTTGTCGATCGTCTGCGCGAAATGGAGGCGGACGCCGGTCTTGGTGGCTTCGAACTTGTCGGGGTTCGGCAGGGCGGCTCCGGTGAAGCGGACGCGCTGGAAGGCACACTCGGTGGCGGCATTGGTCTGCCAGCCGCGGAAGCCGAGGACATACATCGAGCCATCGCTGTGGAAACGGGCGCGCATGGCGGAGGACTGGAGCTTGATCGGGAGCTTGCTGACCCCGGCCTGAAGCTTGTTGCCGACCTTCTGCGGCAGCACGCGGAAGATACTGGATTGGCCGTAGGAAAGGTGGAGCATCTCGCCGGCATTGAGGCCGATCTTCGCCTCAGGCGTCACCCAGGCTTGGGAGCCGCCGGAGTTGTCCACATCCATGGGCATGAAGCAAAGCGGCTCGGTGTAGGGAGTCTTCACGTCATGCCTGCTCGGCTCGCAGCCGAAGAACACCGGGGCATCCGACGCGCGGACGAAGTTGATCTTGCAGGCAGGTTCCCAGGTGCCCTCGTTTTCCCCGGTGCTGATCTCTCCGTTCGGTCCGATGCCGACTCCGCCGGGCGCACGCAGGCCGCTGGAGGCCACCTCGAACTTCTTCCCATCCGGGGAAATCTTCGCCACGATGCCATGGTGCGGCAGGATCTGGTCGAAGCCACGCCCACCACCACGGACGGGCGAGGCCTTGGCGAAGTAGAAGTTGCCCTGCTTGTCGGTCTGGAGGTCGAAGGCGAACTCGTGGAAGTTCGGGGAAATGATGACATCGCGGTTGAAGACCTTGAACTGGTCGGTCTCGCCGTCGCCATTGAGGTCGATGAGCTGGGTGATCTGGTCGCGACCATTCACGTAGATGTTTCCCTTCACGACCTTGAGGCCGAGGGTTTCGAAAAGGCCGGAAGCGATGCGCTGCCAGGTGAGCTTCTTCCAGTCGCCCTTGAGCCCCTTGACGACCCAGACGTCGCCGTTCCACGAGGAGAGGGCGGCGCTGTCTTCGTCGATGAAATCAAAGCCGCCGAAGCGCAGGTTGGACTTCCAGGGATTCTCGGTGGGAAGTGTGACGACGTCGGTGGCGTAGGGCGTATCCTTGTCGGTGGAGGTCTTGCCCTCGGTCTCGATCTTTTCAGGCCAGAGGGGAGCCCCGCCCTTGAGCAGGGCGGCGAAGTCCGGAGCGGCGGCGGGCTTGGCCTCGCCGCTGCGGGAAAAGGCGAGCTGGATGAGGGCCTTGTCCGAACCCTTGGCGACGTTTATCAGCAGACGATTGGGATTCTTGGCATCAGGTGCGAGCTTTCCGGCGCCCTTGAGAGAAACGTTGAGCCCGTCTTCGGATTTCGCGGACAGTCCGTCGGCGGCAACGGTGAAGGGCTTCGCTTCGTCGGCGACAAGGCCGGTGAGGTTGCTTTTCCGTGACTCGATCTGGAGGCTGCGGGTGACGGTGCCATCGGCGATTGACGAGGTTTCCAGCACGCGGCTGCCGAGCACGCTGTAGTCGAAGACGATGACGTTTCCGCTGCGGAAGTAGCCGTTGAACGAGGCGTGGGAAAGATTTCCGAAGCCGGGAATCTGGCGCTTGTCGTCGAAGGAGCCGGAAGCGTCCGCCCAGCCGGGGCCGGAGGCGGTCTTGACGATGGCCGCTTCATCCTGGAGGGAAACGAGCTGGCCGTGCTGACCGGTCCAGGGAGTGCCACCCCAGTTCACGTAGCCCTGGTAGGCGCTGACGAGGCGGAGGGTCTCGGTGTCGAAGAGCGCGTTGGATTTCCCGTCGCCCAAGCCGGCCAGGATGCCCTTGAGGGCAGCGACCCGTTTCTGGCCCTGATAGGTGTCCTCGAAGGTGTTCGACCATGCGGGGCCGATCTTCATTTCCTCATACCACTTCGCCGCGTGGGCGGTGGTCAGCGACGCAGCGAGCAGGGCGAGAATGGGCTTGGCGGGCGACATAGGCCGCATCCTACGTGGTATCCCTGCAAGGTCTAGCATCCAAAGCAGGGATTGAGTTGCAGATTGGCGGGATTGGGCTATTCGGTCCGGCGTGTGGGAAACTTTGGTCAACTGGGGCGGCTTCGGGACTGTTGGCACCGTTTTGGCCTGGGTCGTGACGTGCTGCTTCCTGATCGCGGGGCTGGTCGGCTGTTTCCTGCCCATCCTTCCAGGGCACCTGATCCTGTTGATCGCGGCGCTACTTCACCGCCTGATGCTGGGCCGCGAAGGCTCGGGCCTCGAATGGTGGTCGTTCGTGATCCTTGCCGTTCTGATGGCGGCGTCGCAGGCCTTCGAGTTCTTCAGTGGAGCCGCAGGCAGTAGATGGTTCGGCGGGACCCGCTGGGGAGCGCTCGGCGCTTTCATTGGCAGCATCGTCGGGATGTTCTTCATGCCCGTCGGCCTGCTGCTCGGTCCCTTGATCGGGGCCCTGGTCTTCGAACTCGGCATTGCCCGCAAGGAACTCAAGCCCGCCACGGTCTCCGGAGTCGGCTCGGTCGTCGGCACCGTCGCCGGCATGGCCGTCAAACTCGCCATTGGCCTGCTGATGATCGCCTGGTTCTTCGCAGACGTTTTCCTCGTTAGGTAGGCTTCAAGATCGAAGGTCGGGAAAGCGCACCCATTCGCCTGACCTCTTCCGTTCCATTTCGAATTTCATCTTCTTTCTCCCTTGGAACTTGGTCCTTGGAACTTGGCCCTTCCCATGATTCCCTCCCACCGCCGCCTCCCGGACGGTCGCGGTCGTGTGTCAAAAGCACGGTCGAGGAAAGTCCGGACACTATAGGGCAACGCGCCTCGTGAAAGCGGGGGACGGAAGTCGCGAGACGACCGGACGGAAAGTGCAGCAGAGAGCAAACCGCCGATGGCCCGCAAGGGCACAGGCAAGGGTGAAAGGGTGGGGTAAGAGCCCACCGCGCGTCCGGGCAACCGGCGTGGCACGGCAAACCCCGCGTGGTGCAAGACAGAACAGGGGAAGGGCGGCCCGCCCGATCAAGATCTCCGGGTATTAGTCGCATCCTGCGCAAGCAGGGTCCCGCGCAAGCGGGAAGAGAAATGGCCGTCCAGTCCCGCTCGCGGGATGGACAGAATCCGGCTTACAGGGGGGCGGCACCCTCTTT
>JAIXPW010000014.1 GCA_027485995.1 Verrucomicrobiaceae bacterium | reverse complement strand
CGCTTCGTGCTGCGCCTTGCAGCAGAGCTCGACCTCACCGGTCTCTGGGGGTTCGAGTACGCCCTGACCTGCTCCCAGCCTCGCCTCGACGCCTTCGGCGGTGGCGCGCATGTCATCGATCTCGGTGCCCGAAAATCCATCGGCTGGACGAGCAGCCAGGAATGGCTGGCCGCCGCTCTGAACGGGGAGGACGTCGATGCCTGAGGTCATCTGCACAACAGTCTACCAGTTCCCCGAACTCTCGGATGCGGCCAAGGAAAAGGCGCGCAGCTGGTATCGCGAACTCGGACCACATGACGATTGGTGGGAGGCGGTCTACGAGGATTTCGAGAGGGTCTGCGAAATCCTCGACATCCGCCTGAAGACCACGCCCGTCCGCCTGATGGGCGGCGGGACACGGGCCAAGCCCTGCATCTGGTTCTCCGGGTTCTGGAGCCAGGGGGACGGGGCGTGCTTCGAAGGCTACTGGTCCCATGCGAAGGGCGCGGCCGCCCGCATCCGGGACTACGCGCCCACGGACGCGACGCTGCACGGCATCGCCGACCGGCTGCAGGCCATCCAGCGGCGGAACTTCTACCAGCTCGCCGCCGAGGTCAGCCACCGCGGTCGCTACCACCATGAGTACACCATGTCGGTGCACGTCACGCGCGACAGCCCGACCTGGCAGCCGCCGACCGAAGACGCCGAGGAGATCGTGACCGAGGCGCTGCGTGATCTGGCCCGCTGGCTCTACCGACAGCTTCAGGCCGAATACGACTTCCTCACCTCGGACGAGGCCATCGAGGAGGGGATCATCGTCAACGAGTACACCTTCACCGAGGGAGGGCGGCGGTTCGGGTAATCGCTGTTTTGGCTCAAGCCGACACTTGCAGAATATCCAGAATATCCGTATATTCTGCACAAATGGAGACCCAGATCATGCAAGAGCTTCCCGAGTTCAAGGCTGCCGACCTGACGCGGCACACAAGTGACCTGTTCGATGCGGCCATTCGATCGCCGGTTGCGATCACCAAGCATCGCAAGCCGAAGTTCGTCCTGATGAGCATGGATCAGTATCAGCTGCTCGCGCGGGGGGCCACCCAGCAGGCCCACATGGTCGACGAGATGCCCGAGGATCTCAAATCGCTGATGATAGAAGGGCTCGAGCGTGACTTGAAGCAGACGGATGAGTAAGCCGACCGCTGGAGAGGTCTTCCGCTATCCGTTTCTCTGGAAGCGCGAGCAGTTGGCAGGCGAGACGGAAGGCCGTAAGAAGCGGCCTGTCTGTATCGCCGTGACTGTTGCCAAGTCCGATGCTGAGACAGTGGTGTTCATCCTGCCGATCACCACGCAGCCGCCCTTGCCCTCGCGCAAATTCATCGAGGTGCCGCAGATCGAGTCCCAGCGGGTAGGGTTAGAGACCCATGTTCGTAAATGGGTCATGCTCGACGAGATCAACACCGACATCCTGGAGCGATCCTACGTCTGGGATGACCGCACCCCCATCGGCGCGTTCAGCTCGGCGTTCACGTCCAGAATCCAGACCAGCTTGCTCGCGCTTGCCAAGTCGGGTGGGGCATCCGTTGTTGATCGAATGAAGTAGTTCCGGTCAAGGCGGCGTTGCCCCCGCCTCACCTGTTCCCGTCGATCCACTTCGACATCAGGCCCTTGTCGCGGAAGCACTCGTCCGGAACTGCGCGGCGCTTGATCCGGGCGAGCTTCTCCGCGAACGCCACCTGTTTCGACGACGGCAGCTGGTCGAGCGCAGAGATCGGCTTCAGCCTGGCCTGCGCATCGATCCAGGAACTCAAAGCCCGCCGATCCTGCTGCACATCCCACGGCAGCAGCGTCTGATTACGCGACGCCAGCGACCGCGCATAGGCGATCTGCTTGGGCGTCACCGGCAGAGCAAAACTGGTGTCTTCCATCTGGGAAACTCCCTTGCTGCTTGGTGTTCATATATAGAACATAACAGGAACAAATTCAACCACCGCTCTGCCAAGGACCGAGGTCCGAGAGGCAGAGGCAGGCTGGGACAGGGGGAGCTGGAAGACTGCGCGAGAGCGCCTTCGGCTCTCCCGTTTTCCCCAACCTGAGGTGTTCTGATGACGTTCCAACCGTTGATCCCGACCGAGCTGACGCCGGTCGTTGTTCCTGTCCTGTCTGATCCCGCCGGCGCGATCATGAGCGTGGCCGAAGCGCTGCAGCCCGATCTGGCGCAAGGTTTCCAAATCGACGCGCTGCGCCTGCGCCTCGAGATGGAGCGCTCCTTCGGCGGCTCCGATGCGGATGGTGCCTGGGATTGGAAGCTCGCCTATGAGGCGGGCGAGGTGGCGCTCGTCCTCTTCCTGCGCAAATTCGGCCGCGCGTTGCTGGCCCGGGCTGGCTCGGCTGCAGGCCTGCTGCCCATCCTCGTCAAGGTGGCGGACCTCTTGCCCACGCATACCCGGCGGTCCGAGGAGATGGAGCGTTTCCAGCAATTCTCGACGCCGCTGCCCATGGGCCTCGCTGCGCTGACGGCAGCACAGATCACGCCCCGTGACCTGGTCCTCGAGCCATCGGCCGGGACCGGGCTTCTGGCGATCCTCGCCGAGATCGCGGGCGGCAGCCTCGCGCTGAACGAGTTGGCTGACATCCGAGCTGACCTTCTGCGCCTGCTGTTCCCGGGCCGCCCGGTCACTCGCTTCGACGCCGCGCAGATCGATGATCAACTGGGCGCCGACTTTCGCCCGAGCGTCATCCTGATGAACCCGCCCTTTTCGGCGGTGGCCAATGTCGATAGTCGGACGACCGAGGCGACAGCGCGCCATCTGCGCTCAGCACTTGCACGACTTGCGCCCGGTGGACGGCTCGTGGCGATCACCGGAGCTGGATTCGCGCCGAATACGCCCACCTGGTCCGAGACCTTCGGCCGCCTGACCGAGACAGCGCATTTGGTGTTCACCGGCGCTGTGTCGGGCACCGCCTTTGCCAAGCACGGCACCAGTTTTGAGACGCGGATATCGGTCTTCGATAAGTGCCGCGGTGGCGAGGCGGGCGGCATCACCGCCGATCTGGCGCGCCCGATATCGCCCGATGTCGCCAGCCTGCTGTCGCTGATCACCAGCCATGTTCCCCCGCGCCTCGCGTCGGCGCAGGTCGCACCAGCCGGGCAGGGCCCCACTTCCCCCTTCCAGGGAAATCCTGCCCGCACCACGCGCACGGCCATCAGCACATCGCCCGCCACGCCAGCAACACCCCCCACCAATACCGCGCCACAGATCGGGGCCGCAGACCTCGCCTATACCCTGCGCGATGCGACCGAGGACGGGGCTAGCGCGCGCCTGTCGGATGCCATTTATGAGACCTTCCGCCTGCAGGCGATCGACATCCCCAGCGCTGCGCCGCATCCAACCAAGCTGGTGCAGTCAGCCGCCATGGCCTCGGTCGCGCCTCCCAAACCCACCTACCGCCCGAAACTCCCCACCGCCGTCCTGCGCGACGGCCTGCTCTCCGATGCCCAACTTGAGACCGTGATCTACGCGGGCGAAGCGCATGGCGCCTATCTCGCGGGATCCTGGATCGTCGATGAAACCGGTGATCTTGTCTCGGCCGCGCCGGAAAATGCCGCTGACGCCATCCGCTTCCGTCGTGGATTCTTCCTTGGCGACGGCACGGGCGCGGGCAAGGGCCGCCAGTCAGCCGGGATCGTGCTCGACAACTGGGCGCAAGGTCGCCGCAAGGCACTCTGGATCTCGAAGAGTGACAAGCTGCTGGAAGACGCGCAGCGCGACTGGTCAGCGCTTGGCCAGGAGCGCCTCCTCGTCACGCCCCTCTCGCGTTTCGCGCAGGGCCGCGACATCCCGCTTTCTGAGGGCATCCTCTTCACGACCTACGCCACACTGCGGTCCGAGGAGCGAGGGGTCAAGAAATCCCGCGTCGACCAGATCGTCGATTGGCTGGGTGCAGATTTCGATGGGGTGATCCTGTTTGACGAAAGTCATGCCATGGCCAATGCCGCAGGAAGCAAGGGTGAGCGGGGCGATACCGAGGCGTCGCAGCAGGGCAGGGCAGGCCTGCGCCTGCAGCATAAACTGCCGAACGCCCGCGTGGTCTATGTCTCGGCCACGGGCGCGACGACGGTGCACAATCTTGCTTACGCGCAACGCCTCGGTCTGTGGGGCGGCGAAGACTTCCCCTTCGCGACTCGCGCCGAGTTTGTCGAGGCCATCGAGGCAGGCGGGGTTGCGGCGATGGAGGTCCTCGCCCGAGATCTGCGGTCCCTTGGCCTCTACACCGCCCGGTCGCTTTCCTACGACGGCGTCGAATACGAGCTGCTCGAGCATGCGCTGACGCCTGAGCAGCGCGGCATCTATGATGCCTATGCCGGGGCCTTCGCCATTATTCACAACAACTTGGCCGCCGCGATGGAAGCTGCAAACATCACTGGAGATTCTGGCACGCTGAACCGCCAGGCCAAATCCGCCGCGCGCTCGGCCTTCGAATCCGCCAAACAGCGCTTCTTCGGGCATCTGCTCACCTCGATGAAAACCCCCACCCTCATTTCCGCCATCGAGGCCGACCTGGCGGCGGGCCACGCGGCCGTCATCCAGATCGTCTCGACTGGCGAGGCGCTGATGGAACGCCGCCTGTCGGAGATCCCGACCGACGAATGGAACGACATCCGCGTCGACATCACGCCGCGGGAATATGTGCTGGACTACCTCGCCCATTCCTTCCCGGTGCAGCTCTACGAGCCCTTCACCGACAGCGAGGGCAACCTCTCCTCCCGGCCCGTTGTGCGCGATGGCCTGCCCGTCGAATGCCGCGAGGCCGCCCGCAGGCGCGATGCGCTGATCGAAAAACTGGCGTCGTTGCCGCCCGTGCCAGGGGCCCTTGATCAGATCGTCCAGCGCTTCGGCACCGATCTGGTGGCGGAAGTGACAGGCCGCTCGCGCCGCATTGCGCGCAAGGGCGAAGGGCATGCTGCGCGGCTTGTGGTCGAGTCCCGGGCAGGGTCTGCCAACCTCGCGGAAACCGCCGCCTTCATGGATGACCAGAAGCGCATCCTGATCTTTTCGGACGCAGGCGGCACCGGGCGCAGCTATCACGCGGATCTCGGGGCCAAGAACCAGCGCCTACGGGTCCACTACCTTCTGGAACCAGGTTGGAAGGCCGATGCCGCCATCCAGGGCTTGGGCCGCACCAACCGCACCAATCAGGCGCAGCCGCCGCTCTTCCGGCCCGTGGCCACGGATGTGAAGGCGGAGAAGCGGTTCCTCTCGACCATTGCCCGCAGGCTCGACACGCTCGGGGCGATCACGCGGGGTCAGCGCCAGACCGGGGGGCAGGGGCTGTTCCGGCCCGAGGACAACCTCGAGAGCCCCTATGCCCGCGATGCCCTGCGTCAGCTTTACCGCCGCATCTATCGCGGCGATGTGCCGGGCTGCTCGCTCTTGGCTTTTGAGGATGCGACCGGCCTCAGCCTGACCGACGACAACGGCCTCAAAGACGATCTGCCGCCGATCACGACCTTCCTCAATCGCCTGCTGGCGCTGACGATCGACATGCAGGCCGTGCTCTTCTCGGCCTTCGAGGACCTCCTCGACCAACGGATCGAGGGCGCTATTGCTGCCGGGGTCTACGACCTCGGGCTCGAAACGCTCCGCGGCGAGAGCTTCCGCGTCACGGACGCGCGCGTCATCTACACCCATCCCGGCTCCGGCGCGGAAACCCAGCTCCTCACCATCGCGGAGAAGCGGCGCAACACACCGACCTCCCTCGCAGATGCGCTCGACTGGCTCGATGACCCGAAGGCGCGGCTTCTGGTCAACAGCCGCTCTGGCCGGGCGGCGGTGCAGGTGCCCGCCACCAGTCTGATGCTGGATGACGGCACGATCGAGTCGCGCCTGAGGCTGGTCCGTCCGACCGAGTCCAGCACGGTCCCGGCGAAGATCATGGACGATTCTCACTGGCTGGAAGCCGACCGTGCGGCTTTCACCGCCGCCTGGACTGCGGAACTGGCCGAGGTGCCGGAGTTTGCGGAATCCACGCTGCACATCGTGGCGGGCCTGCTGCTGCCGATCTGGAAACAATTGCCGCAGGACGAGACCCGCGTCTACCGGCTTCAGACGGACGATGGTCAGCGCATAATTGGCCGCCGCGTTTCGCCCGCCTGGGTCGCAACCACGCTCGCCGCGGACGCACCGAAGCTCACGGCGGCGCAGGCCCATGCTCTCGTGCTGGAGGGCAAAACGGTCGTGCGGTTGGCTGAGGGGATGGAGCTCCATCGTTCGCGAGTCATGGGTGTCAACCGGATCGAGCTGTCGGGCTTCACGGGAGCCGCCAAGGACCGGCTGAAGGCCGATGGCTTCTTCTCGGAGATCATCGGCTGGAAGCTGCGCCTCTTCTGTCCGACGGATTCCGGCGGTGTGAAAGTGCTCGATCACCTGCTTGCACGTTTCCCCATCCAGGGTCTACATGCACGCAAAGGTTGTTGATCGTGTGTGCCATGTCATTGGAAACAGAAGAGATACTTCGAGACCTTTCGCAAAATGCCGAAAGCGTCTGCTGCCATTACCTTCCCGCCGGGAGGCGGGAAGGCTCTTACTGGATGGTCGGCGATCTGCAGAACAATCCGGGCCGCTCGCTGTTCGTCCGGTTGACCGGCCCCACATCGGGGCCGGGTGCCGCCGGGAAATTCACCGACAGCGCGACCGGTGAACATGGCGATCTCCTCGACATTATTCGCGAACGCACGGGGATCACCCGCTTTCCCGACCTTCTGGCCGAGGCCCGGGTGCATCTTGGCCGTCCGCAGCCGGTTCTCCTGGATGCCAATTCCCCGCGCAGCCGAAAATCCCCCTCGGGTACACCTGCAGCAGCGGCGCGCTTGTTTGCGGCCTCGCTGCCTTTGGCAGGGTCTCTGGCCGAAGTCTATCTGCGATCCCGGGGCATCACCCTAGCGGTGCCGAGTTCAACTCTGCGCTTCCACCCGAAGTGCTGGCATCGGGATGAGGGCCAGACCAAGCCTGTTCCCAGACCAGCGCTGATCGCTGCGGTCACCGATGGGGCGGGGGCCTTGCAGGGCGTTCATCGCACTTGGCTTGAGCCCGACGGACAGGACAAGGCGGCTGTCGACACACCGCGGCGGGCTATGGGTCACCTTCTTGGCAATGCCGTCAGGATCACCGCTGCAGATCAAAGCCTCGTGCTGGGCGAAGGCATCGAGACGATGCTCTCCGTTCGCGAGGCGGCACCTTCTTTGCCCGTCTGGGCCGCGCTCTCGTCGGGTCACCTCGGAGCCGTCCAGTTGCCGGATGGATTGCAGCGCCTCTACATCGCCATCGACCGCGATCCGGCGGGCCATCGCGCGGCGGAAAGGTTGACCGCCAGAGCAACCGAGGCCGGGATTGCCGTACGGGTGCTCGAGCCGCGCCTCGGGGATTTCAACGATGATCTCCGAGCCCACGGCGCTGAGGCGCTGCGCCAGCATCTCGCACAGCAGATCGACCCCAAGGATCAGCATCGGCTGACGATCTGAACTCTCGCAGCGCAAAGGCAGTCTGGAAGCGGGGCAGGGGGTCAAGCATCGCTTGAGGAAGCGGGTCGCGTCTATTCCCAGGTCCCGGCTGTCAAACCCGCGCAGACACCCGCACGTCCTTCAAGAGATGGGCAGGCGGCCGTCAAAGGGGCCGCCCCTTCAAGGACGGGGGGCAACTGATTTCCGCCGCGCACACAGATGTGCGCTTTGCATCGCGAAGCAAATCAGCCGCCCCCCGTCCTCCTCCACATGCGTTCCGGCCCCAAAGAGGGGGTGAAGGGGCGTCCCCAGTGACAGCTTTCGCAGCCCATGAAGGCCGCGCGGGATGTCGCGCGGGCCCGAGCAGCCGGAGGCAAAAGACCATGACTACCCAATTCCAGAGCGAAGATTTCGACCGCAGCCCCGCCCTTTCCCAGACCGCCTGGGCGCTTCAGGAGCTTCAGCTCTACGGCACCCGTGCCTTCCAGGACGAGGTCGATCTGCGCCCGATGCCGGAGGCCGAGCGCCTCATCGACGCGGTCAGCGATATCTTCGATGCCCTCGTCGCAACCCTTGACGACACCCGCATGGAACCCGACCTCGAAGAATTGCTCTGGGGCCAGGTCAACCTTTTCCACCGCGCCGCCGCCCGCACCGAGCGCCTGCTCGATGACAACGAAGTGGCGCAACACCGCCTGCAGCGCGAACAGGACGGCTCTGAGGTGAAATCGACCGAGCTTGAGCGCCTGACGGCCGAAGGTACCAGCCTTGTCGAACGGCGGCATTGTCTTGAAGCCTTCCGCGACCGCAGCGCCGAGGCCTTTGAGCTGCACACCGGCTCAACCTGGCGGCCCCGTTCTGGCTCGATGGTGAACCACAAGCACCTGACTGCGGCACTTATCGACAGCCGCGATTTCCTGGCCGCCAAGCGCCGATCGGAAACCGAAGTGATGCTCCCCCAAGGCACCAAGATCGCCCTCACCGGCGGGACCGACTTCAACGATCACCGCCTGATCTGGGGCAAGCTTGATCAGGTCCAGACCAAGTATCCCGACATGGTCCTTCTCCACGGGGGAAGCCCCAAGGGCGCAGAACTCATCGCCGCCAAATGGGCCGAAGCCCGCAAGGTCACGCAGGTCGCCTTCAAGCCCGACTGGACCAAACACGCCAAGGCCGCACCCTTCAAGCGAAACGACGCGATGCTGGACGTGTTGCCCGTGGGCGTTCTCGTCTTCCCGGGCAATGGCATCCAGGAAAACCTCGCCGACAAGGCCAAGAAGCTGGGCATCCCGGTCCTGAAGTTCGAGAAGGGGGCGTGAGCCCCCTTTTTCCTTCACCAACAGTCTCCGGCAATCAACAGTTTGATATAGAAAGCATTCCAGCTAGGGTTGCGAAAAAGAACACTGGGGCGGCAGATGTTTGACCAGATCATTTCCAAGTACGGTGCGACCGCCAAGGCCAAGCTTTCTAGCCCTGCAATCACAGGCGCCCCGGAAGACAACATCCGCGCACCGCTCGAAGAACTGATCACCTCCCTTGCAATAGCTGCGGGCCAGCAACCCGGTTGGGTCACACTCGTCGGCGAAAGCACCCTTTCGACCTTGGGGACGCGGCCGGACTATGCCGTCACCGTCCGCAGTGCGCTGACCGGCTTCATCGAACTGAAGGCTCCTGGCAAAGGGGCCGATCCGCGCAAGTTCACCGACCCGCATGACAAGCGTCAGTGGCAGAAGCTGAAATCCTTGCCGAACCTGCTCTACAGCGACGGGCAGTCCTTCAGCCTGTGGCAGAACGGCGCGCTCGTTGGCCAGATCATTCATCTGTCCGGCGATCTGGACTCAGCGGGTGCCAAGCTTACCGCCCCTCAAACGCTCGTTACCCTTCTCACGGATTTCCTTAGCTGGAGCCCGATCCCGCCCGACAGCCCGCGCAAACTGGCCGAGGTTTCGGCCCGCCTGTGCCGGTTGTTGCGCGACGAGGTTCTGGAAGAACTGGAAAACGGCACCCAAAGTCTGACCGATCTTGCCACCGAATGGCGGGGGCTCCTTTTCCCGCAGGCCGATGATGCGCAGTTCGCCGATGGCTATGCGCAGGCTGTCACCTTTGGTCTGTTGATGGCGCGGGCGCAGGACATCCCGTTGGACAAGGGCATCGCCCACGCCGCTTTGGCGCTGCGTGACACGAACACGTTGATCGGCACAGCACTTCGCTTGCTGACCGACGATCCGCAGACGCAAAAGGCGCTGTCCACGGCCACCTCGACCCTGACCCGCGTGCTGCATGAGTTGCATTGGCCAACCCTGTCCAAGGGCAAGCCCGATGCCTGGCTCTACTTCTACGAAGACTTCCTCGAGGTTTACGACAACGCCCTGCGCAAAAAGACCGGCAGCTACTACACTCCGCCTGAGGTGGTGCAGGCCATGGTCCGCCTGACGGATGAGGCTTTGCGCGATCCGGCCCTATTCGGCCGTCATGAAGGCCTCGCTGCCAAGGATGTCACCATCGCCGATCCCGCGACGGGCACCGGCACTTTCCTTCTCGGCGCGCTGCGCAAGATCGCCGAGACGGTCGCCGATGATCAGGGCGCGGGCGCTGTTGGCCCTGCCTTGGGGGCTGCTGCGCATCGGCTGATCGGGTTCGAATTGCAGTTCGGCCCCTTCGCCGTGGCGCAGTTGCGGCTGATGGCGGAAATGCGGGCGCTGATGGGGGCTGCGGCTACGGGCACAGGGGCCGGGGGCAACCTGCCGCAACCGCGCCTTTATGTGACCGACACATTGGGTGACCCCTACGCCGAGCAGACGCGGTTTTCCACGATGCTGGCGCCGATTGGTAATTCGCGGAAAGAGGCGAACGCGATCAAACGGGATGAGCCGATCACCGTGGTCATCGGCAACCCGCCGTACAAGGTGGATGCGGCGGGGCAGGGCGGATGGGTGGAAAAGGGCAGTCCCGGGCGACCGTCCCCGATGGACCTTTGGGCACCCTTGCCCGAATGGGGCTTGGGCGCGCATGCCAAGCACCTGAAGAACCTCTATGTGTTCTTCTGGCGGTGGGCCGCATGGAAGGTCTTTGGCTCGGGCCATGCCGAGGCAACGGGCGAGCCCGAGGTACATCGCCCGGGGATTGTCTGCTTCATCACCGCCTCGGGCTTTTTGAATGGGCCGGGGTTTCAGCAGATGCGCTCCGACCTGCGCAAAAGCTGTTCCGACATCTGGGTGATCGACGCTTCGCCCGAGGGGCACCAGCCCGCCGTCAACACCCGCCTGTTTCAGGGGGTTCAGCAAGAAATCTGCATCGTTCTGGCGCTGCGCCGCCCCGATGCAAAGGTCGGAGAACTGGCGCGTATCCGCTATCGCGCGCTTCCCGAAAGCCACCGCGAGGACAAGTTCACGGCGCTTGCTGGCCTGACGCTCACCGACAACGGCTGGCAGGATGGCGAGACCAGTTTGCGCGGGCCGTTTCTGCCCGAGCGCGGTTTGGGCTGGGGTGCCTATCCGGCATTGCTGGACCTGTTCGATTGGTCGACGCCGGGGGTCAAGACCCACCGGACTTGGGTCATTGCGCCTGATGCAGAGTCACTTGGCCGACGGTGGGAAACTCTCAAGCGCGAACGCGACGCAGAAAGGAAAGCAGAGCTATTCCATTCTGACGATACGCGCGACCCGATGAGCCTGCCAAAGGGTGACCTTGGGTTGCATCGCACCCGGCCTATCCCGGTTGCCACCGATAGTGGATCTGTCGTTGCGCCAGTGCGTTTTGGCTTCCGCAGCTTTGATCGGTCATGGATCATTCCCGATCACCGGCTGATTAGCCGTGCTCGCCCGGACCTTTGGGCCATGGATGGCAAGGCACAAGTCTACCTCACCGCTCTGGACGGAAATGAGCCTGGTGACGGTCCTGCCTTGTCCTTCACCGGATTGATCCCCGATCAACACCACTTCAAAGGCAGCTTTGGTGGCCGTGCTGTTCCACTGTGGCGTGACACCGCCGCGACGATCCCGAACATCAAGTCCGCCCTGATCGCCCACCTCTCCACCACCTACGGCAAACCCGTCACCGCGCCCGACGTGATGGCCTATGTAGCGGCCCTGCTGGCGCATCCGGCCTTCACGGCCCGCTTCAAGGAAGACCTGATCCGCCCCGGCCTGCGCGTGCCGGTCACGGCAGACGCGACCCTGTTCGACCGCGCGGTCGCCATGGGCCGCGAAGTCATCTGGCTGCATACCTATGGTGAGCGTTTTGTCGACACTGCGGCCGGTCGCCCCGCCGCGCCCCCACGGATGCCCAAGGGGCAAGGGCCGACGGTCCCGGTTGGCGGCACCATCCCCGGCGCGCCTAACCCTTTGCCCGACACGATGCACCACGACCCTTCGACAGGTCGGCTGCATGTGGGGGAGGGGTTCATCGAACACGTCCCAACCGCCGTGGCCGAGTATCAGGTTTCTGGCCGCAACGTGCTGCGCCAGTGGTTCAGCTACCGCAAGGCAGACCGCACTCGCCCGGTCATAGGCGACCGCCGCCCGCCATCAGCGCTGGACAAGATCCAGCCCGATCACTGGCTGCCCGAGTATACCGAAGACCTGCTGAACCTGTTGCACGTCCTTGGTCGATTGGTGGCATTGGAACCCGCACAGGCCACCCTTCTAAACGAAATCTGCGCCGCACCCTTGCTGACCGAGGCGTCACTGACTGGCGCGGGTGCCTTGGCATCGGCACCAGTGGTTAAGAGCAAGAATGCCAAAGCCGCAGCCCAACCCGGTCTGTTCGACTGAGCGTGGCACGGTTTTGAACATGGGCTTGCGCCAAGCTCTGCCTTGCGGGTCTTATCCTTTTGAACAGTCCTTGCGCAGCGACAGTTTGGTCTGTGCACTTCACAGCCGCTGAGGTCGTGCCAGCAACCGACCTTGCCGCGATATTCCTTGCATCCTCTCGGTAACCCCGCCACGACATCGGGTCGGCGTGTTCAGGGCGGCACGAACCATCACCCTCATGCCCCTAGATCGCAGATCGCGAGACTGGCCAGTGACCCGCGTCGGCGCCGTCACATCCGGTTAGTCGCTTCATCTCGCCCCCTTTCTCGGGCTGGCCCCATCGAAAGTCCGGGCGTTGCAAGTCGTGCGCGGTCGTTGATATGGCCCTCCCTCTTTCCAGGTTCTTTCTCCCTGGACCTGGCACTGTCATTTGCTCGTTGGAGCAGTTCTGCCCTGCCGCTTCCCGTGATCCCGGCTCAGGCACCTCCCTTCGACGGACAATCCCCTAAGCCTGTTCGGCCTCTGGCTCGCAACCCCGCTCAGGGCCGGACCGTGTTGGTCGCGTACCGCTCCCTGCCCGCACCACCCCGGCCCTTCGGGGGTTTCCGGTGACCCAAGCGCCACCGTGCAAGCCTCAGCCGACAGGCTTCTTTCGGGTCTTGTCGAAGGGATGGTCCCTTCAGCTAGATACAGGAGCTTCAAATGCAGAACATCGTCATCCTCGCCGGCAACATCGGTCAGTCCCCGGAAGTCCGTACCACGCAAGGCGGCACCAAGATCACCAACTTCACCCTCGCCACCTCGCGCCCGCGCCTGTCCGAAGGCCGGGTCCAGCGCGACGAGAACGGCTACCGCGTGATGGACACCGAATGGCACCGCATCACCTGCTTCAATGGTCTCGGCAAGACTGTCGCCGACAACTGCGAAAAGGGCATGAAGGTGATGGTCCACGGACGCATCCACTACACCAAGTGGACCGATGCCGCCGGGGTCGACCGCTACGGCTGCGAGATCATCGCGGAGAAGGTCGACTTCCTGAGCCGTCCGAAGTCCGCCGAGAACGAAAACCCCGAGCTTGTCGACCGTGACGACGAAATCCCGTTCTGAAAAGAACGGGGTCTCACCCTCGGGTCCGGCGGGCAAACCCGCCGGGTTCG
>JAIXPW010000020.1 GCA_027485995.1 Verrucomicrobiaceae bacterium | reverse complement strand
CTGTCGGAACGGATCACGGAAGAGGCAGCATCGGAATCTACGATAGAGGTCATTCATGCCTGTCTATCACCTTTACCGTCGACTTGGGAACGGGTGCTCCATGGAGCGCTTACATTTATGAAACGCTACTTCTCATTCGCATGCCTCTTGGCTTTGGCTCTTTCGACACCATTGCGGGCCGAGTTCACCGATTGGACGGTCGGCCCTTTTTCGCGACCTGCCGATGCCGAACCGATCATCAAGCCTGATCCAGCCTCCGTCTTTGATTGCCCGATGAAAAAAATGCCGATCCATTGGGAAAGTAGGCATACGTTCAACCCTGCGGCGGTGGTCAAGGATGGGACGGTCTACGTGCTTTATCGTGCCGAGGATGAATCCGGCAGTGGCATCGGCTCCTTTACCTCGCGCCTGGGTCTGGCGGCGAGCGCGGACGGGGTCCATTTCACCAAGGAATCCAAACCGGTTTTTTATCCCGCCGATGACAACCAGAAGGGGTGGGAATGGTATGGCGGATGCGAGGACCCCCGCCTCACGGAAGGCCCCGACGGCACTTATTACATCACCTATTCCCAATATCCTCGCGAGACCAGGGACTCTTGGCGCATCGGTCTGGCCAGCTCCAAAGATCTGCACAACTGGACTAAATACGGCTCCCCCTTCACGGGAACGAAGTACGAAGACAATAACGGCCTCGAAAAAAAATCCGCCGCCATTGTCAACGAGGTGAAAAACGGCCGCCTTGTCGCGGCAAAAATCAACGGAAAGTATTGGATGTATTTTGGGGAAACGTGCGTCAACCTCGCAACCTCTGACGACCTCATCCATTGGATGCCGGTCGAAGGAGCAGATGGCAATCCCGTAAAAGTGATGCAAACCCGTAGGGGTTTTCTTGACAGTAGCCTCGTCGAGATCGGGCCATCGCCTTTACTAACGAGCAAAGGGATCATTGTTTTCTTCAATGCAAAGAACGGTGATCCCGGCAACGGTGGCGATCCAGAACTCTCCAAGGATGTTTATACAGGCAGTCAGGCTTTGTTTAGCGCAACCGATCCAGCCAAGCTGATCAACCGACTGGACCACCCGTTTATCAAGCCCGAGCTTGCTTGGGAGAAGTCTGGCCAATACTTGCAAGGCACCACCTTCATCGAGGGGTTGGTTTTATTTAAGAACCATTGGTTTCTCTACTACGGCTGCGCCGACACGTTCGTGGGGGTCACCATCGCGGATCCCAAACCCGGCGAAATCCAATCCGCTCATTGATTAAATTGCCGCTTCAATAGAGCCCCTGAGCCTCCCTTTCGCCGTCCAGCCGCCGCCAACTCCGAAAAGCAAATTCCTTTCAAGTATTCTCTTCCATTCCCGTGCCAGCATTAGAAATCCTTTTTATGCTAAGGGTTTCCCGAGCGGCGGTCAGAAAAATATATCCTATCAGCGAGAATGATGACAATACTCAGGACGAGCATTGCAATGGCGGTTGCATCGGCGTGCGCATGCGCACAGCCGGTAAAGCTGGACGGATCAGCGGCAATTGGCGGCGTGAAGAACAAGGAAGGCGATTCCGTTTACCTCACCGCCGCCATGGGAACCACAGAGGAAGTCCGCTGGGAATTCGCCCAACCGCTGGCTCCTGGTGCGTGGCGGCTCACCATTGATTTCAATGGCGAGGTTGGTGGGGCGAAGGGCCAGAATATTGGCTTCAGTGCCGACCGCACACC
This sequence comes from Verrucomicrobiaceae bacterium, assembly GCA_027485995.1. Classification (GTDB taxonomy): domain Bacteria; phylum Verrucomicrobiota; class Verrucomicrobiia; order Verrucomicrobiales; family Akkermansiaceae; genus Luteolibacter. Next base: position 66,233 of record JAIXPW010000020.1, on the reverse strand, counting down.
GCTCATCGATTGCAATGTCAACACCGACGAACCGCAGTCGTTTGTGCCACTCAGCGCCGTTCCCGCGAAGGGGATTTTCTACCGAAAGACCTATCAGGTCAATCAGGACACCGTCGGTATCCGGTCAATCGTCATCGAGAAGATCGAAACGCCTTTGCCGTCGGACCGATGGTGTCTTGACTGCCGGGTCGTTGACGGCGCGGTATGCCTCCCTTGGCCGATTGCACCCGGGAGCATGAAAACGACGGCACAGTCACCGGTCTCGCTCACATGGTCGTCTACGGGCGGAAAGTTCGAAACCCCTGCGGCCACACAAACCTATGCGTTTTGCAAGAACCCGGTCCAACGCATTGCCGTAGCAGGAAAAGTCGACTCGATTCTCATGGATCGGACCCCACTGACGCCGGTCCCAGACATGCCGGTGCCCAACAAGGAATTGATGCAGGTCGTTGACAGTACAAAACCAGAAACACGCACGCTAACGCTCGTGGGTGCCCAAAACGGAACGCCCACCGTTGCGATCTTTCCGTCGGGTCGCCAACACGCCATTTTCACCACCTGGGACGACGGCAGTTCCATGGATTTGACGGTCGCCGAAATGCTGAATAAACACGGCTTCCGCGGTACGTTTTTAATGAACCGGAGCTCGGAAGCTAACAAACACCTTCCGGAGTTGGAAGCGCTCGGAATGGAAGTCGGTTCTCACTCGTGGAGTCATCCCTCATATTATGTTTCCGGGTATGATCGCTGCTTCGCGGAGTCCGCAAACATGCGTAAGTTCCTCGAAGGCACACTCGGGCACCCGGTGATCTCCTTCGCCTACCCGTACGGCTATCAACCTGCCTACGACGAGTCTGGCGAATACGTCACCCGCAGTGTGGAGGCCTCCGGTTACTGGTTCGCACGGACAACAGCCAACAGACCGAATACCATCGATGACATCAATCAACCCCTCACACTTGCTCCCGATTTCCATTTCAATTCCGGTGCAACCACGATTTCCGCCCGGTTTGACGAGCTGACGAAGAAAGAAGGCGTGGTGTTCGAGGTGTGGGGACATAGCGTCGAACTCGCCGGAAACGGTGCGGCGACGCTCGAAGCCGTACTGGCGGCGATCGGCGGGAAACCCGATGTCTGGTATGCCACCGGCGGCGACGTGTTCGTCTGGCGCTGGATGCGCATGAACACCCGGATCGCGGACGGCGTGCAGGATGCAACCGGCATGACGTTCACGGTTACCAGGCCGTGGTTGCACCCCTATCTGCGGACCGTGCCATTTGCAGTGAAAGTCCCGGACGGCGTTACCGAAGTGATTTGGAACGGAGAGAAACGTCCGGTAACCGGTGGTCATGTGGACCTTGCCTGGTGATATGGGCATTCGGAAGGACCATATTTTCTTAATTAAATTTACCTTTTTGAAAAACGAGACCTTGTTTTTTCAATATTCAAAAACAAACTATGAAACAACACCCGGTTAGAACAACCGTATTGTTGCTAGCGCTTTTCGTTACGAAGGCCCTCGCGCAAACCCAAGCCAATCAGCCTCCGAGCGAGGTTTCCGTGTTACCTCTGGCCCCGCCCGCTCTAAGCGCTGGCGGGGGAAAAGGGGATTCAGCTCCTCGTACCGATGGAATGTTCGACTGGCAGTTTCCTTCCGAGAATAAAGAGGCCGAGTGGAAGAAATATTCCTTCAGCATTGACCGTTGGTGGGGGGATTTTCCGCATGACCTTCCTGATCGGATGGATATGTTTGCCGATCATCCATGGGCTTTGGGTCCTTGGAGCAAGTACGCGGATAATCCTGTTCTTGCCCCCACTCCTGGCGCATGGGATCAGGGTCGCTACGACGGCGGCGTCCATAACGGATCGATCATCGTGAAAGATGGGAAGTTTTACTACATTTACAGGGGTGAGCGCCCCATGGACATCGAGCATGCAATAGGTTCCTATATCTGCGACATTGGTGTTGCGGTTAGTGACGATGGCATCCATTTCACCAAAGACGACGCTCACAGCTCCTTCTTCAGAAAAGGCGACGACCGGAAATACAGCTATGAGGATGTGAATGTCGCCCGGGTGGGTGACACTTATTATCTCTTCTGCAACCAATGGTTCTGGGGTAAACAGGAAGATTTCTCGATCAACGGGATGTTTCTGGCCACTTCCAAAGATTTGCTGAATTGGCAGAAAGTCGGAATTCTTTTTCCAAACGCTACCACCACGCACCGCAACGGCGTTGTGTTACAGAATCCGCAAAACGAAGCGATCAAGATCAATGGTAAATATGTAATGTACCTGGATCACAACCTTGTCGCCTATTCTCCCGACATGATCCATTGGAAATCGGAGAAGAATCCGAACCTGATGCCCGGCGGAGAAACCTGCTTTGCACTGGCTGACTACGACCCAACTCACCCCGATAATATCATTCTCTTTACCGGCGGTGCTCACACCGGGCACTTCTACGCGGTTGGTGAGCTTCTTCTGACGAAAAAGGATTGGCTCAAGCCGGCGGCTTATCTGCCCCGCTCGCCCCTGTTTGCGGAGAAGAAGTATCCGTTCGAGAACGGCTTCACCGCCGAGGCGCCGCATCACCCCATTTCCAGTTTTGCCGACTGTATTTTCTTCAACGGGTTGACCCGCCACAATGGTAAGTGGTGGATCTACTACGGCGGAAGCGAGTATTACACCTGCCTAGCCACCACCCCCACAAAAAACTGATGAACCAAGGAAGAAAAATGAACGGCGTTTCTGAATTTTTACGCGCGAGGTTGGAGAAAGTTGCTCAGGATCCTGTTCGCCGCGTGCGACACGCTGGCGAACTGAGCGAGGTTGCGAATTTGGGAATGCACAGTTGTAACAAGATGTACTTGCTCAGCGACCACGATCAGGAAATCGCCGCCACGCATGGTATGCTGCGGCCTGCCAATGCGATGCCTTCCTCGCTTTTCGCGACGGCAGTTCGCCTTTTTCTGACGGCTATGGGCATGGCAACCGGCTTCTGCACGACTGCGAATGCGGATATCCTCTATCCAACCATCAAGTCGAAGGCCTCTTCCGAATTCCCGGGTTGGCCAATTTCCAATGGAAATGACGCCAGCATGGACACCTGTTGGAGCAGTAGTCTCCACGCTTCCGCAAACAATACAGAATGGTTCGATATTGATTTGGGGGGCTTTAAACGAGTCAACCACCTCAAGCTGACTCCGCGAATGATTGGCGGATTACCGCGCGCGTTTCCTGCATCCGTGACTGTGTATTGGGGCGATGGATCCAATTGGATTCCCTTCGGAACCTTGGCATGGCCAATACCCCAGTCCGCTGATGTGGTCGTAAAGTTACCGAAGACCGTAGTGTGTGACTCCATTCGGATTGTGGCAAATACGTTGGGTATGGACGATGGTGGAAACTACGTGTTTCAGATGGCCAATTGCCAGGCCGGATACATCCAGCCCAAGGTATATATTGGCGGTGACACATTCGGCTGGGATGATATGATTGCTGGTCCAGAGAAATGGACATGGACGCGGGCCAACGTTGATGGGTTCTACATCAACAACTTCTGTTTCGGGCCGAATCCCAGCGATGAGATCCAGAACCACCGGCTGCGGCAGTTTGCAGGTTTGTTTGCCCACAAGAACGTCTATTATGAGACCGATGCTGTGCGATCAACCATAGATGTAGACAAAACGAACATCGATATTCTGCGGCAGTTATTCAATGGTCCCACCTACACGGCGTTAAACATCGATAGTACGGCCCCCATGGTCGGAACCTACGCGGACCATGTTCAAGCGCTGAAATGGCGTGATCCGAATCGGCCGGTCCTGTCGATGTGGGGCCCATGGGCGCTCGGCGGAAGCCTTGGGTCCGGCACGGAGAATGCAAACAACACCCTGAGTCGTATCAACGCATCAGATGGCTACGCCACGGATGGACCGGCTAGACTTTGGGCGGAAGATGGTGGTGGCTATAAAGGTGCGGAGGAATCCGCCATCACGTACTGTCATACGAAAGCAAAGATCGCAAGCGTCATGCTCGCGCCGTTTACGTGTCAGGGGAACGCTGCGGCATGGTTGGCCCATTGCCAGGCGCATGTCCGCTATCTTGAGGCACATGGTGCGGATCCCGAGGTGTACATGGTATCCTACTATGCGGGGCAGTTTGAAGCGTATCCGGTGCTTCCGGAAGCCAACCCGGATGGATCGCCCGCCGCGACGATCACAGGGGTCGCCTACTGGCTCGTCCATCACCTGCAAGATCCAGTGAAATGGCCATGAAGCCGTTACAACCTCGTGTCAGTTTCCATGATGATTTGTCCGGCTATCAGCCCTTTCAACGGCATGCACCCGAAAAGCAATTCATCAGCAGTAATAACGGAAATCTCGGAATAGCGGGTGGTTAAACTACATTCTTGGAAGGTGGAGTTGGTCACCAAAGCGACCATCAGCCTTGGCTGGGAGACTGTTTCGGGGCGGGCCTTTCTCTAGGGCTTCAGCTTTACCCAGATTCCCGTTTTCCCCTCAGATTCCGCCTTCCAATGCTCTGGTCTAGGCACTAGTCCTTACCAAGATGTCATCGTCCAATAGACAATTTCCCAGCAGTCACTCGCGGTTCTCATTGCTGTTGGCCTTTACGAGCTCGCTTTGCATCGGAATGTTGGCGAACGCCCAGTCGGCGCCGGATTTTCAGCGTGATATACGCCCCATCCTTTCCAACGCCTGCTTCAAATGTCACGGGCCCGATGGCGATGAGCGGAAGGGCGGCAAGAAAGGAAGCGGCGGCTTGCGGCTCGACACGGAAGAAGGCTCTCGCGCGGAACTCAGCGGGAGCGTGGCGGTGGTGCCGGGGCATCCAGAGCGCAGCGAATTGATCGCGCGGATTACAACAACGGACGAGGATGAGCTGATGCCGCCGGTGAAATCAGGAAAAAAGCTAACGGCACATGAGGTGGACCTCCTGACAGCTTGGGTGAAAGGCGGTGGGGAATTCACGCAGCACTGGGCTTACGTGAAGCCAGAGCACGTCGAGCCGCCAAGGCCTGCAGCGAATCCGATCGATGCCTTCATCCTCGCACGGCTGGATAAGGAGGGGCTGAAACCCCAACCTGAGGCGGAACGTGCTGCGTTGGTCCGGCGTGTCGCTTTCGATTTGACGGGGCTGCCGCCGACTCCTGAGGAAGTGGATGCCTTTATCAATGATGCCACTCCTGGCGCTTACGAGCGACTGGTGGACCGGTTGCTGGCCTCGCCAACCTATGGAGAGCACTGGGGCCGCATGTGGCTTGACCTGGCACGTTATGCGGACTCGGCGGGCTACGCGGATGACCCAATGCGGACGATCTGGCCCTATCGCGATTACGTCATCCGTGCGTTCAATTCGAACAAGCCGTTCGACCAATTCACCATCGAGCAGCTCGCTGGCGACCTGCTCCCGAACGCGACTGAGGAGCAGCTAACAGCAACGGCCTTTCACCGCAATACGATGACGAACAGCGAAGGCGGCACGAATGATGAGGAATTCCGCAACGCCGCAGTGGTGGATCGCGTGAACACGACGATGTCTGTATGGATGGGCACTTCGATGGCCTGTGCGCAGTGCCACACCCACAAATACGATCCCATTACGAACACGGAGTATTTCCGCATGTTCGCCTTTTTGAACAACACCGAGGATGCGGATCGGAATGATGAAGCACCGGTGTTGAAACTCTTCAGTGAAGACCAGAAAGCGCAGCGCGCGCAAATCGAAGCGGATATCGCGACAACAGAAGCGAAGCTCAGAACGCCTACCCCGGACCTTCTCGCTGGCGCCGGGAAATGGGCACGCGAGTTTCCTGTAAAGCTCGAATGGCAGACGCTCACACCTGCAGCAATGAAGTCGCAAGCCGGCCTGCAGATGAGCCAGCAACCGGATGGCGCGGTCCTCGTTTCGACGACGGCAGCGAAGGACATTTACACAATCGAGGTGCCCATTCCGGTTGCCCGGAAGATCACTGCGCTTAGGCTGGAGGCACTGACCGATGATGGACTTCCGGGAAAAGGACCGGGACACGGCGGCGGCAATTTTGTGGTGACGCGCGTGCGTGGCGTGGTCGCCCCTGGGGCAGGAGCGCAGGGGCCACGCGCGCGCTATGTCCGCATCGAACTTCCAGGAAAAGGAAAGTTGCTGCAACTCGCGGAGGTTCAGGTTTTCAGTGGCGGCGAGAACGTGGCGCTGAAAGGCGAGGCAACTCAGAAATCGACCTATGCGGACGCAGTGGCGGCGCGGGCGATCGATGGCAACACGGCAGGCGAATACGCCAAGAGTTCCGTCTCGCATACCGGGGAAAACACCGATGATCCCTGGTGGGAAGTGGATTTAAAAGGTACACAGACACTCGACCGCATCGTGGTGTCGAATCGTGCCGAAGCGGGTGAGCGGCTGGAGGGTTTCCGCATCACCGCACTCGATGAGCACCGGCAGCCGGTGTGGGAAAAAACGGGTAATGCTGCGCCTAGTGCAGGCGTGACTTTTGCATTGAACGGGGAGAGGGAGATCAGGTTTGCCGATGCGTTTGCGGATTTCGAGCAGGCGGATTTCGATGAAGATGCAGTGGTGGCGGACGCTCTGCCGGATAAGCCGAGATCCGGAAAGAAAGTGCGCGGATCACAGAAGGGCTGGGCCATCGGCGGTGCTGCTGCCGCGGCCCACTCGCTCACGCTTCTCGCTGGAGAGCCGGTCGAGGTGCCGGCGGGTGCGAAGCTCATGATCAGCATCGAGCAGCAGTCGCCGTTTGCGAATCACACTCTCGGTCGTTTCCGCCTCAGCACCACGGACGAAGCCCGCGCGAGACTGTATGTTGAGACACCCGCTGGTGTGGTCGCCGCGCTTGAGGTTCCAGCAGAGCAACGCAACCTAGCACAACGCGAACAGCTCACGGATTTTTACATTCGAGACCTCGCACCAGAGCTCGTGCCCGACCGTGAGAAGCTCGCGACGTTGCGCAAACAACTCGACGCGATTGTGCCCGGCACCGTACCGATCCTTCGCGAACTCGCAGGCAATCTGCGACGCAAGACGCGGGTGCAATTGCGCGGCAATTACCTCACGCTTGCGGAAGAGGTCACCGAAGGGGGGCCTGCTGCTTTCCCACCATTGCCCAAGGACGCGCCAATGAACCGGCTCACACTCGCGCGTTGGCTCGTGGATGAGAACAATCCGCTCACACCGCGCGTGATCACCAACCGTTTTTGGGAATCCATTTTCGGCATCGGACTGGTGCGGACGAGCGAGGAATTCGGCGCGCAGGGCGAAGCACCGTCACATCCCGAATTGCTCGACTGGTTGGCGACGGAATTTGTACGCGATAAGTGGGATGTGAAGAAGTTCCTGCGCTTGCTCGTTACTTCGGCGACCTACCGCCAATCCTCGCGAATCGTTCCGGAACTCGCCGAGCGCGATCCGGAAAACCGCTTGCTCGCACGCGGCCCGCGGGTCCGCATGAGTGCGGAGATGGTCCGAGACAACGCACTCGCGGTGAGCGGACTGCTCTCGCCGAAAATGTATGGCCCGTCGGTGCGTCCCGTACGCCCTTCACTTGGCCTATCTGCGGCCTTTGGAGGCGGGCTCGACTGGCAGACGAGCACTGGCGAAGACCAGCACCGCCGCGCACTCTACACTGAGTGGCGACGCACGAGCCCATATCCCTCAATGGCGACCTTCGACGCCCCGAGTCGTGAAATTTGCACGCTTCGCCGCAATCGTACAAACACTCCACTCCAGGCGCTCGTCACCCTGAATGACCCGGTGTATGTCGAAGCTGCGCAAGCCTTGGCACGCCGCATGGTCGAAAGCGCGAAGACTTCCTCCGAGCAAGCGGCACATGGTTTTCGCAGCGTGCTTGCGCGTGCGCCGAGTGCGAGCGAACTCCAGCGGCTCGTCGCGCTGCACGAGGATGCGCTGTCGATTTTCAAACAGGACACGAGACGCGCCACCAATATGGCGACGAATCCACTAGGCCCCTTGCCTACTGGCATGGATGTGGCCGAGGTCGCTGCGTGGACGACGGTCGCCAGCGTACTTTTGAACCTCGATGAAACGCTCATGAAACGCTGACTCCCATGAACCCGCAATTCGACTTTCTCCAACACCAGACCCGCCGCCATTTTCTCCGGCGCGCCGGTCAACTCAGCCTTGGGGCCATTGCGCTCGATGCCCTGCTCGGGGCAGGCGCGCAAGCCGCGTCGAGTGAGCCCAATCCCCTTGCCGCGCGACCATCGCAATACTCCGCCAAAGTGAAGCGCGTGATCTATCTGCACATGTCCGGCGGGCCACCACATCTCGATATCTTCGACCATAAGCCGGAGCTGGTGAAACACAGCGGGCAGGACGTGCCCGACCAGTTTCTGAAAGGCAAAACCTTCGCATTCACGAGTGGCACACCGAAGCTCATGGGTTCGCCGCGAACCTTCACGCAACATGGCCCAGGTGGCATCTGGATGTCGGACGCGGTGCCGAACTTCCATTCGGTTGCGGATGAGATGTGCGTCATCAAGTCGATGTACACGGACCAGTTCAACCACGCGCCTGCGGAGCTGCTGCTTTTCACCGGCTCCCCGAGGCAGGGGCGCCCATCGATGGGCTCGTGGGTAACCTACGGGCTGGGTTCCGAGAATGAAAACCTGCCGGGATTTGTCGTGCTCATCAGCAGTGGCGTGCAGCCGAGCGGCGGGCAGAGTTGTTGGGGCACGGGATTCATTCCGTCGGTCTATCAAGGCGTGCAGTGCCGGTCGAAAGGCGATCCGGTTTTATACGTCAACGATCCTCCGGGCATGGACCGAGCGCTGCGCCGCAAGACGCTGGATGCCATACGTGATCTCAATGAGGAACAGGCGCGCGAACTGGGGCATCCCGAGACAGCCACGCGCATCGCGCAGTATGAGCTTGCCTTTCGCATGCAGACGAGTGTGCCCGAGGTCATGGACATCGGGCGTGAGTCGAAGGCCGTGCTCGAGGATTATGGCGCGGTGCCGGGCGATTCGAGTTTTGCCAACAACTGCCTGCTCTCACGCCGCCTCTTGGAGCAGGGCGTTCGCTTTGTGCAACTCTTCGACTGGGGTTGGGACTTTCACGGCACCAACCCGGTTGAGGACATCCGCGACGGGCTATCAGCGAAGATGAAGCGCACTGACAAACCGATCGCCGCGCTCATCCGGGATCTGCGCCAGCGCGGGCTGCTCGAAGACACGCTCATCGTCTGGGGCGGCGAATTCGGGCGCACGCCTTTCCGCGAAGGACGCACTGCCTCCGGCAGCGTCATGGGGCGCGATCATTTTCCCGATGCATTCTCCATGTTCCTCGCCGGCGGCGGCGTGAAGCACGGCCTCAGCTACGGCGAAACCGACGAACTCGGCTTTAGCGTGGTGCAAGACAAAGTCCATGTGCATGACCTGCAGGCCACGATCCTGCATCTGCTCGGACTCGATCACGAAAAACTCACCTACCGCTTCCAAGGCCGTGACTACCGGCTGACCGACGTACATGGGAAAGTGGTGAGCGACCTACTCGCGTAAATCGATAGATCGCGGGTCGTCATTGGAAAAGATGTCAAACACTTCAGTCCTAACGTAAATCGATGAAACTTGCTATTGCGGCAATTGTCATGCTGCCATTTCTGCAAAGTGCACTGCGTGCGGCTGAGTTGAAAATCACATCGCCTCAGGAATATCAAGTTTTACAACGCACCAGCATAAGCGGTGGAATCCTAACGGTCTCAGGTGAGATCGCCAACTTGGGCACAGCAGTGAAAGCCTTGGAAGCCCGTCTAACGTTTAATGGCGGGAGTCGCGACTGGCAGAAATTGACAGCCACCTTCAGCGGCACTGCGTTTCAGGCACCGCTTGAAGTGCCATCCGGCGGTTGGTATCGCCTTGAAGTGAGGGCAGTGGGCGAAGGCAAAACCCTTGCCGAAACGGCCGTCGAGAAGTTCGGAGTTGGCGAGGTGTTTGTGGTGGCCGGGCAATCAAACTCGGCCAATCACGGCGAGGAAAAACAGATTACTCGAAGTGCCCGCGTGGTGACTTTCAATGGCAAGACCTGGCAGCTTGGTAATGATCCTCAACCGGGTGCCAGCGGTGGCGGCGGCAGTTTCCTGCCGCTCTTTGGCGATGCGATGGCACAGCGTTTCAATGTGCCCGTAGGATTCATCGCTTGTGGCATTGGCGCCACAAGCGTGCGCGAATGGTTGCCAAAAGGGGCTACGTTTCCCAATCCTCCCACCCTCGAAAGCCGTGTGCGACGCCTTCCCGATGGCCGCTGGGAAAGCGATGGCCAGGCTTATGATCATTTCGTGTCGCGCCTGAAACAAATCGGCCCGAGCGGTTTTCGCGCAGTGTTGTGGCACCAAGGAGAAAGTGACGCCAACCAGAGAGACGTCACCCGCACGCTGCCCGGCGCGCTGTATCGCGAGTATTTGGAAAAGCTAATCCGTGACTCGCGTCAGTCCATCGACTGGAATGCGCCGTGGTTCGTGGCACAGGTCAGTTATCATGTGCCGGGTGACGAGTCTTCTGCCGAGATCCGCGAGGCGCAGGCTTCGCTTTGGAAAGACGGCATTGCACTGCCAGGCCCCGACTCGGATGCGATGAAAAGCGAGTTTCGTGAGAGCGGAGGAAAGGGAGTGCATTTTAACACCAAAGGATTGCGCGAACACGCGGCGCGCTGGGTGGAAAAGGTCGCTCCTTGGCTCGATGAACAACTCGTGGCCAAAGCTGCGCCCTGAACGCGCCTGATACGGGACTCGCGCCAACCCTCGTCACCGGTTCTAACATCTTGCTGGGCGTCGGTCTGCGACCACTTGAACCAGATGGAGTGAACCTTTCGTGCGTGACGGGCCTCCGCAAACGACTGTCAGGAATTCATTGTGGGATCTCCGGTCCGGGGCTTGTCCAATCGATCACGGTTTGGTCCGAGACGAAACGTTGGCCGTCATTGGTTGGCTTTTTCGTCGTGCAAGGGACCAGGACGATCACCGCTGCCGTATCCGCCGCGAGGGTTACCTGCGCATTTCCCGACGCGGCACGCAAAAGGAATGTCCGTGTGACGAGATCATAGGCGTGAACCTTTTCCGGACCGAGATCCAGTTGGACGGTTTTTGATTCCTTATAGGGATTGAACACCAGTCTGGTGGGAAAGGCCGGTGGATGGAACCAATCGGTCTTCACGCAGTCCCAGGAAAGTATGCCCGGAACGTCCGTCGCTGCGACGATTCCTCCCAGAAAGCCGACATGATTGCCCATGTAGGGGGCGATGTTATATGGCTTTTCTCCGAACCATTCCTTTCTCTCGGCAAGATAGTTTTCCGGCGCGACTTTGGGTTTTCCTACCCATCCGTTCATTACCGGATCACCCGTGGCGTAGGGTCGGAGGGACCGTTTGGATGAAGGATCCCAGGTGCGAAGTCCCTCATAAAAGAACAGGTTGTCAGGATCCCATTTGGCCTTCCACGCCGCATGATCCTGATTTTCCGCAGGCAGTCCCTGGCCCTGGAGGAGGCGGCATGAATTCGCCGCGTGGAGGGCAAAGCGACCGATGGCACGGGCATACCTTGGGTCATAACGAACGACAGGAACAATCCATGCGGGGTTTTGCAGGCTGCCCATCGTGAATGCATAGAAATCCTCACCCACGCGGCCCGCGTCGAGGCCGTCGCAGGTGATCCCTCCCAAGTTTGTGCCACTGGTGACAAACCATGGGTGGGTCGCTGGTGGGCCATCGCCGAACCATGCATTGAGAACCTTTCCCACATCGAGTTTCTCCACTCCCATGGTGTTCAATCTCGCGGCGGTTAGTGGTCCCATGACATGAGATATCTCATAGCGCCCGGGATGTTCGATGTGCCACCCCATCGCGGCACGGGAACATTCAAGCATGTCGTGACTCCCGGTGTTGGCAGCACCAACCATCAGCACCCACGCCACCGAAGGGGCATTGCCCAACCGGTTCATGGGTTCATTGCGGCCTCCGGGAGAATGGGTGCTGAAATTCCAGCCAAGTCCGCCAAAGTCCGGATGCGCTGGTGCTCCCAAGCCTTTGGCGATTTGATGAAATGACTGAAAGGTGGTTTCCGCAGCATGCTTGAAGTCCGGGTCTTCCGGGTAGAGGCTCGCGATTTGCAGTCCCATAATGGCTGGCCAGTAGCCGTAAATGTCCGCGCTGATGTCCGGCCCCTTTTCTCCAGACCGAAGGCGGATGAGACCGGTTTCCGCGTCATACCACGTCTTGGTGCGTATTAGAAAATCGATATCGTTCAGGTTTCTTGGATCAAGGCCGCAGAGCTTTGCTCCGACAATGGAGGACAAGCAGCTGAGCCCCTCGGTGTCCGGTTGGTGTTTCAGATAGGACTTCATCCGGAACGTCCCATCGCCATCCACAAGAACCGCAGGAAATCCTTCCCCCTGCTTCTTGGGATCAAAGACCTCCTTGTAATAGGCACGGGAGACCTCATTCCAATTGCGCACAGCCAGAGGCGAGGGCAGCGCGGGCATACGCTCGGTGGCAGGCACCGGAGCTTGGGCTACCGGCTCCGAATGGACCGACGCGGCTCCGAGCCAAGCTGCTGCGGCGGCAACAAGGAGGTATGAGAGTATGTTCGATCTCACAGGGTTTTGCTACTGGGTTCGTTGTGTTCCATCTTGTGGCGCGTTTGCGTCACGTGACAAGCACTCCACAGCTTACTATTTTCGCACTCATCTGATCACCTTTTTTTAACTGGCTTGTAGCGCATTCAACCCCATTTGCCCGTGTTCCACCGCATCCTCCTGCTGCTCGCATTCATCGTCCCCCTCTTTGCCCAAGACGGCGGCCAACTTTTCACCCTTCACTGCTCCGCCTGCCATGCTCTTGATGGCAAAGGTGCCACTGGCGGAGCCTTCCCTCCGCTCGCCGGAAGCCCGTGGGTTGCGGGTGATGCGGATCGCGCAGTGAAAATCGCTCTCAAGGGACTCACCGGTCCGGTCGAGGTTTCGGGAAAGGCCTACAATCTCGAAATGCCGCCTCAGGGCGCAGTCATTCCTGACGATCAACTTGCCGCCATTCTCACCTTCGTCCGCTCCTCATGGGGCAACAATGCCAGCCCGGTCACCGCGGATTTCGTCAAAACCATCCGCGCCTCCGTGGAAGACCGAAAAACCCCATGGACTGCGGAGGAAATCCTCAAGCTCCACCCGCTTCCCCTCGAAAGAACCCCTCTCACCAACCTCATCTCCCAAGTTTATCGCGGTAAGTGGGACGCCTTCCCGGACTTCTCCACTCTCAAGCCGGACAGCGCCGAGGAAAGACACAACGGCATCATCAGCCTCGCTGACTCGCCCATCAAGAACGAGTTCGCCATGACGTGGAAGGGGAGCTTCGAAGCCCCCGCCACTGGCGAATACACGTTTGTCCTTGATGTCGATGACGCGGCCGTGATTCGCATGGATGGCAAGCCATTCCTGCAAATCGATGGTTCCGGTCCGATGAATGGATCGAGACTGAAGAAGGCCAAGATCCAACTCACTCAGGGGCCTCACCCATTCTCAGTGGACTACCTCGAAGTCGGTGGCAACCAGGGACTCGCGATCGGTTGGAAAGGCCCTGGCATCAAGAGCTGGAAATGGCTCACCGATGCACCTGCCATGGGATCCGCAATCCCAAGTAATTCCATCCCCATCGAACCAACCGGCGGTCGCCCTGCGATCTATCGGAATTTCATTGCGGGCACGACCCCACGCGCGATCTGCTTCGGCTTCCCCGGTGGCCTGAACCTCGCCTACTCGGCTGACAATCTCGCGCCCGAACTCATCTGGACGGGAAAATTCATGGACGGCGGGCTCCACTGGACGGATCGCGGCATGGGAAATCAAGTGCCTCCTGCGGGTGACGATGTCATCAGCCTCAGCAAATCCCGCACCCTCCCCGCAATCGCACGTTTCCGCGGCTACAAGCTCGACCCCGAGGGAAATCCCATCTTCTCCGTCCAGATCGGCGAGCAATTCCTGCTGGACTCCTGGCGCGCGGATTCCGGAACGCTCGTCCGCAAGCTAACCGTCACTGTGGCGCCACTCGAGATTCAAATTCCCCAAGCGGAGGGAATCACCATTGATGGCACAGGCGGAAAAACCACCCTCACCCTCACTCCCGGCCAAACCATCACCCTCACCTACCGCTGGAACTAACAATGCGCCATCTTCCTGAAAACTGAAAACTGATCAATAGGGACCCCTTGCCCATGCGCCACATCATCTTCAGCCTCCTCACCGCCGCCTTCGCCAGCGCCGCCACCCAATCCGACTACTATCTCCGGGAAGAAATCCCGCTGCCACCCGGCGAGGTCATGGAAATCGGCTCCATCGCGCTCATGCCCGAGCAGAAAATCGCGGTGACGACCCGTCGTGGCGATCTGTGGATCTGCACCGGTGCCTATGGCGACGACTTGAGTAAAGTCACCTGGAAGAAATTCACCCAAGGCCTGCACGAACCCTTCGGCATGTTTTGGAAAGCGGATTGGCTCTACCTCACCCAGCGCCCGGAAGTCACCCGCATCAAGGACTCCACCGGCAGCGGCTTTGCAGACACGTTTGAAACCATTTGCTCCGACTGGGGCATCAACGGCGACTATCACGAATTCGCCTTCGGCAGTGAGCCCGACAAGAATGGCGACATCTGGGTTGTCCTCTGCCTCACCGGTTCCGCTGCAGCGAACTCCGACTGGCGCGGCTGGTGCGTGCGCATCACCTCGGATGGGAAAATGATCCCCACCTGCTCCGGCATCCGATCCCCGGGTGGCATCGGCTTCAATGCGGAAGGCGATGCGTTCTACACGGACAACCAAGGCCTCTGGAATGGCTCATCCTCCCTCAAATGGCTCAAGCCCGGCTCATTCCAGGGCAATCCCACTGGAAACAAATTCCACTCCGTCGCCAATTTCCCCGCACCACCTGAACCGGCAGACCCTTCGCGCGTCCTCGCCGAGCGACTCAAGCACCCGGAGTTCATTCCACCCGCCGTCGTTTTCCCTCATGCCATCATCGGCCAATCTCCGACCGGTATCGCTTGCGACATGAGCAATGGGAAATTCGGTCCCTGGAAGAACCAACTCTACGTCGGCGAGCAAACCCACTCACAGATCCAGCGTGTCTGTTTGGAAAAGGTCAACGATCTCTATCAGGGCGCGGTTTTCCATTTCCTCGAAGGCTTCGAAGCCGGCCTCATCCCAGTCCGCTATGACCAGGAAACCGGCATGATCTTCACCGGCGGCTCCAACCGCGGTTGGGCCTCGCGCGGCAGCAAGCCCTTCACCTTCGAACGCGTCAAGTGGACCGGGAGAACTCCCTTTGAAATTGAAACCATGACCGCCAACTCCGACGGCTTCACCCTCAACTTCACCGAACCCGTCGATCCCGCTTCCGCCGGAGATCCTGCCAGTTATTCCATGGCCGCCTGGACCTATATCTTGCAATCCGGTTACGGCAGCCCGGAGGTCGATCATGCCACCCCGAAAATCACCGCCGCCACCGTCTCCCCTGACAAAAAATCCGTGCGCCTCAAAATCGACGGCCTCGTCCGTGGTCACGTTCATCATCTCGATTCCAAGGGAGTGAAATCTGCCAGTGGCCAAGCCCTCTGGCACGCTGACGCCTATTACACCCTCAACGAGATTCCGAAGTGACGTGAGCCAGGCATTTCTGCCTGTTCTTCCATTCGAAAGGCAATCAGCCTGATGTCCATATCGAGCATCACAATTTCCGCGATCCGCCCACTTCTCCATGTCTCTTAAACGCATCGCCATTTCCTCTGCGGCCGCTTCCCTGATCTTGCTGGCCGACGCCTGCAAGCGCGCCTCCGTTCAGGCGAATGTCACGCCACCGGCAGCCGGGAGTTCATCGGCGAGTCCGGAGACTGTGCCGATCACCCTCCCTGAAGAAGTCAGCTTCAACGAGCACATCCAGCCGATCCTCTCGGAGTATTGCTACCACTGCCATGGTCCGGACTCCGGCACCCGCAAGCCAAAGGACGCCCCACTGCGTCTCGATCGTCCCGAGGAAGCCTTCAAGCTCCGCGAAAACGGCAAGCCCGTCATCATCAAGGGTGACGCCTCTGCTTCAATCCTCGTGAAGCTGATCCACAGCAGCGACGAAGAGGAAGTGATGCCGCCACCTGAGTCGCACAAGACTCTCAGCCCACGCGAGATTGGCTTGTTAGAAAAGTGGATCCAGCAGGGAGCCAAGTATCAGCCCCACTGGTCCTTCGCCGCGCTCACCCGCCCACCGGTGCCGCAAGCTGCTTCAGAAGCGCCCAATCCCATCGATCATTTCATCACTGAGAAACTCGAGGCCGCCGGACTGAAGATGAACCCGCCTGAGGAGGCCCGACGCTTTCACCGCCGCCTGTCCTTCGATCTAACGGGGCTGCCGCCCTTGCCGGATTCGACCGATGCGTTTGTGAAACGCTACGAATCGGATGCCGACAAGGCGGTCGCCGAGGAGGCAAAGGCGATGATGTCCACCACCGCCCACGCCGAACACCTCGCCCGTCACTGGCTCGATGCCGCGCGTTACGCGGACACCCACGGCATCCACATCGACAACTACCGCTCCATCTGGCCCTACCGCGACTGGGTCATCAACGCCTTCAGGTCGAACATGCCGTGGGACCAGTTCACGGTCGAGCAGATCGCAGGCGACCTGATGCCGAACCGCACGCTTGACCAGCAGATCGCCACCGGATTCAGCCGCTGCCTGGCCACCACGGGTGAAGGCGGCGCGATCGGCGAGGAGTATGATGCCATCTACGCCAAAGACCGCGTCGACACCACCTCTGCCATCTGGCTTGGCCTGACCACCGGCTGCGCGGCCTGTCACGACCACAAATTTGATCCGATTTCGCAGAAGGATTTCTACTCGATGACCGCCTTCTTCCGGAACACGCCGATGTCCTCGCTGGATGGCAACAACTCCGAGCATCCGCCGAATGTTTTCGCGCCTGCGGTGGAAAACCGCGCCCGTTGGTCTCAACTCCCCGGCGAAATCGCGAGCCTAGAAAAGGAGCTCGACGCCCGCAAGGTCGCCGCCCGTGCGGACTTCGAAAAATGGCTACCAACTGCTACCATTGAGTCCAAACCGGACGTAGATCCCGCGCTTGAAATCGCCATCCCCCTTGCCGAAGCGGACGGCCCGATCCATGGCACCATCAATGGCCAGCCGCGTGAATGGCCGGTCGTACCGAACCGGATCGACGGACCAATCGGCAAGGCCGCTGTCGTCAGCGACACGCCGATCGATCTCGGTGACGTCGCTTCGTTCAAGCGCACCGAGCAGGTCACCTACGGCGGCTTCGTTCGCGTCGAAGGCCAGCCCACTGGTGCCATTTTCGCCCGCATGAACAGTCTTGAGTCCTTCAAGGGCTGGGACCTTTACCTCCAGGGCGGAATTCCGGCCACTCACGTCATCGACACCTGGTTGGGATCGGCCAACAAACTGACTGGCCAGACGCCGCTCGAGCCCGGCAAATGGCATCACGTGATGGCAACCTTCGATGGATCGAAGCCCGCCATGCAGACGCTTGTGATCTACGTCGATGGCATTGCGCAGAAGGCCGTGCTCTCGCCGGATACGGTCGGGCCTAACATTGAAACGAAGGTCTCGTTCCAGCTCGGCACCCGCGCGAATGGCGACTCGAAGCTGAACGCTCCTGTTGCTCTCCAGGACTTCCGCTTTTACCGGCGGGTCCTCAGCGCCTCGGAAATTGGAGCCATCGCGAATAGCGCCATGATCCGCCAGTTGGTCTCGATCCCGGTCGATCAACGCACCAAGGAACAGATCGACAATCTCTTCCCATTTTATCTCTCACAGATCGATGCGCCCTTCCGCCAGCTCGGCGACGAGCTGGACCTCCTCAGGAACGAACAGGCCGGGATGCGCGCCAACGGTTCTATCACCCTCGTGATGGAGGAAAATGCCGGAGAGCCTTTCGCTCACATCCTCACCCGCGGCGTTTACTCCGCCAAGGCCGACCGCGTCACCGCCGAGACGCCCGCAGCCCTTCCGCCGATGCCGAAAGACGCCCCCAAGAACCGGCTCGGTCTTGCGAAGTGGCTCGTCGATCCCGCCAATCCATTGCCCGCCCGCGTGACGATGAACCGAACCTGGTCCTATCTGTTTGGCACCGGTATCGTGGAAACCACCGAGGACTTCGGCGTGATGGGAGCGCGTCCCAGCCACCCGCACCTGCTCGACTGGTTGGCTTCTGAATTCATCAACTCGAAGTGGGACTACCGCCACATGATCGAGCTGATGGTCACCTCTAAAACCTACCGGCAGTCCGCCACCATCAGCCCCGAGAAATTGGAAAAAGATCCGCTCAACCATCTGCTCTCGCGCGGCCCGCGCAACCGGCTCGATGCGGAACAGCTGCGCGACCTGGCGCTCGCGTCCTCAGACCTTCTCTCTAACAAGGTCGGTGGTCCTTCGGTGAAACCCTACCAGCCCGAAGGTCTCTGGGAAGCGGTGGCGATGAAGGAATCCAACACCAGCAATTACAAGCAGGACGCTGGGGAATCGCTCTATCGCCGCTCGCTCTATACGTTTTGGAAACGGACGGCTGCTCCGGCCTCCATGGAAATTCTGAACGCTCCAACACGCGAAGTGTTCTGCGTCCGCCGCGACCGCACCAACTCGCCGCTTCAGGCCCTCGTCATTCTGAATGACCCGCAATTCGTCGAGGCCTCCCGGCAGCTTGCCGCACATGCCATTTCCACTTCGGCGGATATCGATCAACGCATCGACTACATCACCAAGCGCCTTCTTGATCGTCTACCGAAGCAGAACGAGCGGACCATCATCAAGTCCTCCTTCAATGATCTCCTTGCCGACTTCAACGCCAAGCCGGATGAAGCTGCCAAGCTATTGAAGGTAGGTGAAACTCCTGCCCCAGCGATTCCTGCTCCGGAACTCGCCGCCTGGACGATGGTGGCCAGCCAGATTCTCAACCTCGACGAAACACTCACCCGCTGATCAGACAGCAACGCGCTTGATACCTACAACGGCTCTCTCACCTGCCGGCAGTTCTTCCGGAAACCAACCCTTTGCATCATGAAAGCACTCCTCCCGGTTGGTCGACCCGGACCTCTGTGAACAATACTCATCTCGCATCGAAGAGGATTTCGAAGATCCAATGGGCGGCGTTCCCTCTAACGCCGAGAAGCTCGAACCCTTCGTAGGCAGCCTGGCGACGGACTGATTACGGTGTATCTCTGGGATCTCCTCATCACTCTGATAATTCCGTAGCCGAAACCTGCCACATCCTTGGAGTTGGAATAAACTGGGCGGCGAAGTGGTAGATGCACACCAGCACCACCGCCGCAGGGTCGATCTGAAAGCAACTAGCCGCAACGGGTATCATCTCAAAGAGGCTGCATGTGACGCATACGCGTCACGTGACAAGGATACCCCAATTGCATATTCAAAACACCCCCGATAATCCGTCAAAAGCTGATCCGGAAGCCAGAAGCACGAGCCCGAACCGAAACACCCACGAATACGAACCATGAAGAACATTTGCCTCTGTGTCAGCCTTTTGGCCCTGACAAACCTTGCTGTTCGTGCGGCGGACTTGCCAAGCCCCAACCGGGACCCACTGCCTGGGCTTGATCATGCCGAGCGCTCGCCAATTTCCTCGTTCTTCGTGCCGCCGACACGCATTGTCTGGCAGAGCGAAACGGGGGTGAAAAATGCCAATGCGCTCATTTCTCCAAACGCTGGGCAGGCCGTACTGAAAGAACCGCGCCCGCCATGCGAGCTGACTTCGTCGTCCAATTCACCTGCGGGAGTGTTGCTGGATTTCGGCCGCGAACTGCACGGCGGCATCGAGTTGTTCACGACCCGGATGCCTGAGCAGGAGAAGCTTCGGCATGTGCGTGTGCGCTTTGGTGAATCGGTCTCCGAAGCGATGGCTGAACTCGGTGGCGCACAAAACGCGGGTAATGAACACGCCATCCGCGACCAGGTGATCGCCCTGCCGTGGTTGGGCAAGCAATTCATCGGGTCGACCGGCTTTCGTTTTGTGCGCATTGACAGCGTGGATGCCAGCCTGCCCTTGGAATTGAGCCAGGTGCGCGCGGTGTTGCAAATCCGCGATATTCCCCGGATCGGCTCATTCAAGTGCAACGATGAGCGGCTAAACCGCATCTGGCAGGTGGGAGCGGACACGGTACACCTCAACATGCAGGAGTATCTTTGGGACGGCATCAAGCGCGACCGACTGGTGTGGATTGGCGACATGCATCCCGAGGTCAGCACCATCAGTGCGGTGTTCGGTTTCAACGAAGTGGTGCCGCGTTCGCTGGATTTCACCCGCGAGGTGACGCCGGCGACGGAATGGATGAACGGCATCTCCAGCTATTCGATGTGGTGGGTGCGAATCCATGAAGACCTCTGGATGCACAACGGTGACCGCAAATACCTCGAAGCACAAAAGCCCTATCTCACCGTGCTGCTCAAGCGGCTCGCGGGGCTCATCGGACCGGACGGCCAGGAGCACATCGACGGGATGCGTTTCCTCGATTGGCCCAGCTCTCCGAACGAGCAGGGAGTGACGGCGGGGTTGCAAGGGTTGCTGGTGATGACGCTCGAAAGCGGCGCGCGCCTGATGACGGTTCTGGATGACAAGGACACGGCACATCTTTGTGCGACCGCCGCCGCCCGTGGACGGAAAGTGGTGCCGAATGTGAACCAGTCCAAATCCGGAGCGGCGCTTCTTTCACTGGCGGGAATGATGCCTGCAAAACAGGTCTCGGATGAGGTGCTCAAAGTGGGTGGACCGAAGAACATTTCAACCTTCTACGGCTATTATGTCCTGCAGGCGCTGGCGAAATCCGGTGATTCGGATACGGCGCTGGATTTCATCCGCACCTTTTGGGGAACCATGCTGGACTACGGTGCGACGACGTTCTGGGAAGATTTCAATCTGGACTGGACGGCCAACGCGGCGCCCATCGACGAACTGGTCCCGCCAGGCAAGAAGGATTTGCACGGAGACTATGGCGCGTATTGCTACATAGGATTCCGGCATAGCCTTTGCCACGGTTGGGCGAGCGGACCGACGGCATGGTTAAGCGAGCATGTGCTCGGGGTGACGCCGCTGGAACCGGGCTGCAAAGTCGTTGGGATTGCTCCTCAACTGGGGAATCTCCAATGGGCCGAGGGCGATTACCCGACACCTGAGGGCGTCATTCACGTCCGCCACGATCGCCAGGCCGACGGGACCATTCAATCCAAGATCACCGTCCCGCCGGGTGTCAAAGTGGATAAGGTCAACGCAGGGTCCAGCGTGAAAACAGAGGCTTCATCGGGCCGCCAGGACTGATCATGTAGAAATCCAACTCAGGGTCGAAGCCGAATTAAAAAATCTAACATGAAACATGTGCTTGCCTATGGATTGGCCACCTTGGCACTGGCTGGCGTGCTGCGTGCCGCAGGTGCGCCCAGCCTATCGGCACCAGCATCCGCAGGACTCACCAACGGTCCGGACTCGACCGTGCTTAAGGAAGGCGGGCTATATCAGGGGATTGGCGTCAACTATTTCGACTGCTTTCTACGGACTCTGAATGACGGTAATGATACAAGTTATGATGCCGGTTTTGCCATCCTTGCCGCGAAGGGAATTCCTTTCGCCCGCTTTTGCGCCACCGGCTTCTGGCCAAGGGATATGAAGTTGTATCAAACGGACCGCGCCGAGTATTTCCGGCGGTTGGATGGTGTGGTGAAGTCCGCGGAAAATCACGGAATCGGATTGGTTCCGTCGTTGTTCTGGTACTTTGCCTGCGTTCCGGATCTTGTCGGAGAACCGATGGATCAATGGGGCAATCCGCAGAGTAAAACCCACTCTTGGATGCGCGAGTATGTGCGCGAGGTCGTCACCCGTTATCGTGGCAGCCGGGCGATCTGGGCATGGGAACTTGGCAATGAATACTCGCTTTCGGCCAGCCTCCCGAACGCCAAGGACAACCGCCCCAAGGCCCACGCCGACCTCGGCACTCCTGAAGCACGCAGCGAGCGCGATGACCTTACCTTCGCCATGGTGCGCGTGGCTTTCGTCGAGTTTGGCAAGGCGGTGCGTGAGCATGACCCGAAGCGACTCATCCTCACTGGTGACAGTTTCCCACGTCCTTCCGCATGGCATCAGGAGCACGAGAATTCATGGACAAAAGACACGCCAGAGCAGTTCGCAGAATTTCTAGCCCTCGCCAACCCCGATCCCATCTGCGCCATCAGCCTGCATGCCTATGAAGATGACGATCAACGGTTCGCCATTGCAATGGAGGTCTCCCGCAAACTCAAGAAACCCGTTATGATCGGCGAGTTCGGTGCGCCTGGAGAGACGCCTGAGAATGCTGCAAAATGCCGTCGATTGTTGAAGTCCATAGTCGATCTCCACATCCCGCTCGCGGCGCTTTGGGTTTTCGATCTGAAAAGTCAGAAGGAATTCAATGTCACTGCCGATAACGCGCGCTCATGGCAGCTCGATCTCGTTTCGGAGGCAAACAAACATAAGAAGCAGTTTGAAATCACATCCGAATGAGTAAAATATATCACTCATGGATGGCGGCAATCCTTGCCACATTCCTTGTCGCGCCTGCGGCCATGGCGGTGCCGGCTGCTGATGTCGAAAAAGCATTCACAAATCCGCCCGAGACCGCCAAGCCGGGTGTGCTGTGGATGTGGATGGGCTGCAATCTCAGCAAGGCGGGGATCACCCGGGATCTTGAGGCGCTGAAAGCGGCGGGATTCAACCGCACCACCGTCTTCAGCCTAGCGGATGTGACCACGCCGTGGGCCGGCGAAATCCAAAACAGCCCGACACCGGAGATCATCTCCTGGACGGAACCATGGTGGCAAATGGTCCGTCATGCGGCACTGGAATCCAAGCGGCTCGGAATGGACTTCGGCATGTTCAACGGCCCGAGCTACGAATCCAGCGGCGGACCGTGGATCACTGCGGAGAATTCGATGCAGGAGATTTGTTTCTCGCAGACACCCGTCACGGGGGGAGGCGAGGTTCAGGTAGAACTGCCACGCCCCAAGGTGGACCCGCGCGCGGTTCAGGCATTCCCTGTTTACAACCCAAATACCGGTCTGGTTGAAAAACCTGAAATCCCCGAACGCAATACATACTTCCGTGACATCGCCGTGCTCGCGATGCCAGCAGACGGCCTGGTGGCGAAAGACCAGATCATCGATCTCAGCACCAAGATAGATGCGGATGGAAAACTGAGTTGGTCCGCGCCTGCGGGGAACTGGGTGATCTATCGATTCGGGCACACGACCATGGGCACGCTCGTCCAACCGGCACAGTGGAAGGCAACCGGATTCGAGTGCGACAAGATGAGCCGGAAAGCGGTTGAGTTCCATATGAATCATGTCATCGGCGGAATCCAGAAGCACATCGGTGATCTGATAGGAACCGGTTTTACCCATGTCCATTTTGACAGCTACGAGGCGGGAGTTCCAGGCTGGACGCCACTGATGCGCGAGGATTTCAGCAAACGACGCGGCTATGACCTAACTCCATTTCTAGCGACCTTCGCCGGGCGCACGGTCGGCAGCGCTCGGGAATCAGACAAGTTCCGTAGCGATTTTAATGAGACGATTAAGGACCTCTATAGCGATTATTTCACCATCATTCAAAAGATGCTGCATGAGGCGAAGCTGGAATTCCTTTGCGAACCTTACGGCGGGCCTTGGCGGCAGGACGAGATCATGCCGAAGGTGGACCGCGTGATGACCGAGTTCTGGACTGGCGGCGGGCGCTATGCCCCTTATGAAGTCGATTCCACCATCGCGGCACTAAGACTGAGCGGGCAGAACATCATCGAAGCCGAGGCCTTCACCGGGGCCCCCGGCGACAGTCAGTGGTCCGAGACACCCGAGTGGCTGAAGTCCATCGGTGACGCAGCCTACTGCGCTGGCATCAATCGATTCGTGCTGCATCGCTTTCCGCAGCAGCCGTGGGATGAGCGTTACCTGCCCGGTGCCACGATGGGACAATGGGGCACTCACTTCGACCGCACGCAGACTTGGTGGAAGCCAGGGAAGGCGATCGTCAGCTATTGGAAACGTTGCCAAGCTTTGTTGCAATGGGGGAGCTTCGTCGCGCCATCCCAGGATTTCAAATTCGTCCGGGTAGAAGGGAAAATCGTCGTGAAGTCCATTCACCGCCGTGCCGAACAGACCGACGTTTATTTCGTCGCAAACACCGAGCGGGTCGCAGGCTCGGCATGGTGCGCGTTCGGAGTTGAGGGCATGCAGCCAGAGTTATGGGATCCGGTGACGGGCACGATGCGAACTATCATCCAGTTTGAAGTCCGCGACGGAAAAACCCTCGTGCCGTTGGACTTTGCGGCTGCGCAGAGTTTCTTCATTGTGTTTCGCAAGCCGACTGATGCGAAAGCAAAGACCGCCCTGGCCAATTTCCCGACCTTGGCGCCGCAAACGGAACTAACCGGCGAATGGCAGGTGAGTTTCGATCCCAAGTGGGGCGGGCCGAGCGAACCTGTGTGTTTTGAAAAACTGGAAGACTGGACGCAGCGCGCGGAGCCGGGCATCAAGTATTACAGCGGCACAGCGGTCTATCGGAAAACCTTTGATGTCACCGGATTGAAAGCGCCCTATCAACTGGACCTCGGAACCGTCCACTGCATCGCGCGGGTCAAACTCAATGGAGTGGACCTCGGAGTCGTCTGGTGTGCGCCGTGGAGCATCTCACTTCCTCCGGATGGTCTCAACATGGGGAGCAATCAGCTGGAAATTGAAATCACCAATGTCTGGGCTAACCGACTGATCGGAGACGAACAGGAACCTGCGGATTGCGAGTGGCTGCCGGGACACATGGGTGGTTCGTTCCTCAAGCGGTTTCCGGAGTGGTTCCTGAAAAACGAGCCACGCCCGTCCAAGGGCCGCTTCTGTTTCACCACCTGGAATTACTTCACCAAGGACTCGCCGCTGCTACCGAGTGGCCTGCTCGGTCCGGTGCGCCTGCTCGCCGAAGACTGGACGCAGCCACTCGCAATGCCCAAACCCGAGAGCCTCACCGGCCCGCGCACGATCTCTGCGGCGGGCGCGCCCATCGTCATCACGGCCAGCAGCGACGACAACGACTCCGCAGCCTTCGAGTCGGCGCTGCCCAAAGACAACCTCCTCGCAAAGGCCACGCTCGCCGACACCGGCGCGGGCAACGACAGCGGCACCGCCAACGCCGAACCGCTCCGCAACGGCACTACCCTCAACGGCTCCGGCGGCAGCCAGACGCTCAATGACGGGAAGACCTATCGCGCTTACTCCGAGGGTAGCACTTTCACCGCGCAACTCGATACCGCGCGCGCTCCGAAAGGCTATGACCTCACCAGCCTCGTCACCTTCGCCGGTCATGCCGATGGCCGCGCGAGTCAGCACTACGACGTGCTCGTCGCGCGCGCTGCGACACCGGAGAAGTTTGAGCCGCTGACCATCGCGAAGTTTGACACCCAAGGCGCAGCGAGCAAAGTCCACATCATCGGCAAAGCCGCAGCCCCACTTGCTTCCGGCGTCGTCGCGGTGCGTCTCGCATTCCACAACGGCCCAATCGGCGAGAACGTCTATCGCGAAATCACGCTCACCGGTAATCCATCAACGCAGCCGTAGTCACCAAACATGCACACCACTAAAATCGGACTTTTTGGCATCGGCCTCGATGCATATTGGCCTCAATTCACAGGATTGGAGGAACGACTCGAGGCCTACCTTGGTATAGTCGAGGGAAAGCTCCAGCGCGATGGCATCGAGATCGTGAATCTCGGAATGATCGACACGCCTGAGAAAGCGTTCGACGCTGGGCACGCCTTCCGCGCCGCGGACGTGGATCTCATCTTTCTCCACGTGACCACCTACGCGCTCAGCTCGACCGTGCTGCCCGTCGTGCAGCGGGCGAAAGTTCCCGTCATCATCCTCAACCTCTCGCCGCTCCCCGCGATTGATTACGCCGCCTTCAACGCCATGGGCGACCGCACGCGCATGACCGGTGAATGGCTGGCAAGCTGCGGCGCGTGCCCGGTGCCGGAGATCGCGAACGTCTTCAACCGCGCTCGAATCGAGTTCCACCAAATCACCGGTCAACTCCACGACGACCCCGAGTGCTGGGATGAAGTCGATGCCTGGATGGATGCCGCGCGCGTCGCGGGAGTGATGTTTCACAACCGGCTCGGACTCATGGGGCACTATTACAGCGGAATGCTCGACATTTACTCCGACCTCACTCAGCAGTGCGCGCACTTCGGCGGGCACATGGAGATCATCGAGGTCGAGGAGCTCGCCGCGCTGCGCCGCGAAGTCACGTCCACGCAGATCGCCGATCGCGTCGCGCATTTCGCGGAAACCTTCGACGTTCAAGCCGATTGCTCGCAGGCTGAGTTGGAACGAGCGGCGCGCACTTCGGTCGCGCTCGACCAGTTGGTCGCGGAGCACGCGCTCGGTTCGATGGCCTACTACCACATGGGCACGGGAAGCGCGGAAAACGAGGATGCCATCAGCTCGATCATTCTCGGCAACTCGCTGCTCACCGCGCGTGGAATTCCAGTCGCTGGCGAGTATGAAGTGAAGAACGCGCAGGCCATGAAAATCATGGATAGTTTCGGCGTCGGCGGCTCCTTCACGGAGTATTACGCGATGGATTGGACTGCCGATGTAGTGCTCATGGGACACGATGGTCCCGGCCACATCGCCATCGCTCAGGGCAAAACAAAGGTGCGTCCGCTAGCCGTGTATCACGGGAAAGTCGGCCACGGCCTGAGCGTCGAAATGAGTGTGAAGCACGGCCCGGTCACGCTGCTCAGCGTGGTCCAGACGGTGGATGGGCGGCTGAAATTTCTCGTCGCGGAAGGCGAGAGTGTCGCCGGCCCCATTCTCGAGATCGGGAACACCAACTCACGCTACCAATTCAGAATCGGCGCACGCCGCTTCGTAAATGAATGGAACGTCCACGGCCCCGCGCATCACTGCGCCGTGGGAATCGGGCACATCGCCCACAAGATCGAGAAGCTCGGCAAGTTGCTCGGCATGGAAACCTTCAAAGTCTGCTAACTATGGTCCCACTCGGAGTTCCCCTTCACGCCATCGGCGGCTTTGCCGCAGGCAGTTTTGATCTCCCTATCCGCAAGATCAAAGGTTGCGTGGGAAAGCGGCTGGCTGGTCAATGGCATCTTCTCCTGGCTGATTGCGCCGCTCGGCGTTGCCATTTTAGTCGTGCCGGACCTGCGCGGATTCCTGGCAGCGGTGCCGCAGGCAACACTTGGTTGGACTTGCTTCTTCGGCGTCCTGTGGGGCATCGGTGGATTAAACTTCGGATTTTCCTGCCGCTTGCGCTGCTCGGCAAGACATCCGGCCTCGTCCTGCTCGGCGGCTTGCTCGCGTGTCTTGTCGGCATCGCGGTGCACGGCCTCGCGGGCATGGCAAAAGATCCAGACCTGGCCAGCGCCGGCAGTCATGAGGTCGAGGGCGAATATACCTTTAACCAAGATTCAACCGGACACCCGTGAGATTTTTAGCCTGATCGCCTTTTGAAATCGCGTTAAGCAAAAGATGCATTTGACCCATCATGCCATACCCTGACACATGCAAACAGCTCCTGGTGACCGACCTGGTACTTGGCGCCGCGATGGTCTCCAACGCCGCCGATGCTTCGGACGCGTGCAGGGAGATTCCAATGGAAGTCGGCAAGGTCATGTCCAGTGAACAGACGGGCATTCCCTATGGCGGGACGCTGGCACCGCGGACCGGCTACTTTATGCGCGTGAAGCTGTGGGACCGTAATAATCTTGAAACGCCATGGAGCGAAGTAGCGATCTGCGAGACGGCAATGATCTCGCTGCAGGACTTGAAGGCGTTACGGATGGGGTGGGGGAGCCCGAACCTGAACTACGTCCGGCGGGAGTTCCAGATCGAAGCCCACAAGACCATCGGCCGCGGGCGGCTACGTGGCGCGCGTGGGGAGTTGGGTGATGCGCCGGCACTAAATAAAGACATCCTCCTTCGGGCCGATGTTGGAGTTCCGTTCACGAGACAGGTCACTATCTTTAAAATGGAACCTAAAGACGAAAGTCGTATAAACAAATTAGAGGTTGTGAAACCTGGATTCTGATAAATTTAAAAGGACCAAAAATCAGCCTTTTTCATGAAACACGTTATTAAATCTATATCTGGATTTCCATCGCTACCGTTGATCGCCGTCGAACGGTGCCGCACCATTTCAAGCCCGGTGAGCGCGAAGTTTGGTCTCATGATGGGAGTCCTGATCTGTGGCGCCGCTCAGACTCAAGCCGAACCAGGTGCCACGAATACCGCAAAGATCCCCGAGGTAGCGGAGGGACAGCAAAAGGCTTTGCCACCACTTACGGACGTTCTTAGAATCGTTCAGGACCCGGTCGGCAAACAGCTTCAGCCGGCTTTCATCTGGACGAACGCCTCGGCTAGTGGGAACCCTCCAGGAGTTTCGGTTGCCTTCCGTAAAAGTTTCAATTTGGAGCAGAAGCCAACCAGCGCCTTCTTGCATCTCTTCGCTGATGCCCGTTATGTCCTGTGGGTGAACGGAACTTACGTGGAGCGCGGACCTTCACGATTCCAGCCTAATGGACCCGAATACGACTCGGTGGAAATCGCTACCTTTTTGAAAACTGGGATGAACAGCGTGTCTTTGCTTTGCATCGGAAACCTCTCCGGGGGCAAGGTGATGAGGCATGAGCCGGGTATGACCGCAATGCTTCAGATTGGAAAACAGACGTTGTGGTCCACGGACGAATCTTGGAAATGGACAGACGCCACCCGATTTCGAACCGTGAGCGCCAGTTGGGCGAATTTGGGGGAATCCAAGGTAGACGCCACGGTGGAAGACGGCGATTGGACGCAGCCCGGCTACGATGATTCCCGTTGGCGAACCGCGACCCGTATCTCCGGTGTTTCGTGGGGACCGCTCACCGCGCGGCGGATTCCCCGCCTGAGGGAAACCGTCGTGCCTGTGAATTTTTCGAATGGTGTAGCTCTGCCAGTGACGCTCAAAGCGGGGGAGAAAATGGACTTCTCGTCGGACCGAATGGTTCAGGCATATCCGTTGATCACATTTGAAGCGGAAGCTGGGACGGTGTTGCGGATTGAACCCCATGGTGTCACCTATGTGGCCAAGGCTGGAACTCAGAGCTACTTCACAACAGACACTCGCGGGTTCATCAATGGTTCGATCACCGTTAGCAATGGGCGGGCGACAATCACGGGCTTCAAGCTGGTGGAACGCCTCTATCCATTTGACTGCCCAGCTTCCTTCACCAGTTCTGATCCGTTTCTGGACCGATTATGGTCGTTGTGCGCCCGCTCTTGTCAGGTGCTTAGCGAGGATTCCTATGTGGACTGTGCCGATCGCGAACGCGCGGAGTGGATGGATGATACACCACCAGCCTATGACATCACGCGCACTGCAATGGCCGTGACCGGCAGCGACGGCCACACCAACTATGGAGATCCGAGGCTGTTGGGTGTACTCATCCGCCGAACCGCGCTCACTCTCCAGCCTGAAGGTTGGGTAAAGGCTCACACCTGTTCAGACCGCTATGACATCCATGCCAAGATGGAAGACCGTGCCTGCGACTGGGTCGAGGGAGTCCGCCTTTATCATGAAGCAACCGGAGACAAGGACACGGTTCGCGAAATCTGGCCGGCCTTGGTCGCGCAGATGGACTATTTTCTCAAACGCCGCACCGAGCGGGGATTGGTGCGTGCGCGCGATTGGGTGGTCTGGGCGAATCCCGTCGGCTATTTCACCGGTGAGGGTACGACACTGAATGTCTTCGTTTGCCGCGCCCTGGAGGATGCCGCAAAGCTGGGGGCTCTCATCGGCGAGGAATCCGACAGCAGCCGCTTTTCCGTTGCCGCAAAGGAGATCAAGCGGGCCATCAACACGCTGCTTTGGGACGAAGCCGCGGGCACCTATGCTGCAGGATACTTTACAGATGCGGACATTGCGGAATCCAAACGGAAGCTCTCTCTCCCACGAAAGAACAACCTCGCCGCACCAACGCTCTATTCCAGTGTCTTTGCCTTGGATAGAGGAGTTGTTCCGCCTGAGCGTAGGAAGCGCGTCTTGCAGGCCATGTTAAAACAGAAGCCATCGGAGAATAGGCACGTGATGATTTATTATTATCTGGCCAAACAGCTCTACGGGCTGGACGAACCGGCTTATGATCAGCAGGTCCTTGAAATCTTCCGTAAAAACTGGGTGATGATGGTGGACTCGCCCTACCACTGTTCTTGGGAGGTCTTTGGAGGCGGAAGTTCCAAAGCCCATATCTACGGAATGTATCCAGGATATTTTCTTAGTGCTTTCGTGCTGGGCGTCCGCCGTGACACTCCAGTTTTTTCAAAGGAATTGCGGATTGAACCACATCTCGGCGATTTGACCAGGGCGCAAGGAACGGTCATCACCGAATA
Source organism: Verrucomicrobiaceae bacterium (assembly GCA_027485995.1). Lineage (GTDB taxonomy): Bacteria > Verrucomicrobiota > Verrucomicrobiia > Verrucomicrobiales > Akkermansiaceae > Luteolibacter. The sequence goes on along the minus strand of JAIXPW010000020.1, from coordinate 35,712 downwards.
TGGACCGGTGCCGGTCGCCTGGACAAGAACCGAGGCTGGGCTGGATTTAGCGATTACGGTTCCTCCGGGAATCAAAACCACTCTTTCGTTTCCATATCGTGCTGGTCAAGAGAGCATCCATCTGGACGGCAAGGATGTAGAGGGAACGCGGCGGGGAAACCGTTTGGAAATCCCGCTCAGCGCCGGTGCTCATCAAGCAACGAACCGTGAAGGGAGGTGAACCAGCATGCAAAGTGAAACGCGAGTTCCAGTCCATGGGAATGCCGATCATTTTGGTGACCACTTTTTCAAACAGGGCTACCTACCCACCTCTTTCCTGTGACTGTGACTATTGATGGGATCCTTCCAATCTTATGAAATGCTTCAAGATCATGATACTGGCCTGTGGAAGTTTGGCCGCAAACGCGGAACAGTTCGCTGATTCAGGAAATCTGAATCTGCACTGCGATGCGTCGGCCAGAAACTGGGAGCGTGAGTGCCTCCCGATCAGCAACGGGCAGAAGTGCGCGATGCTTTTCGATCAGGTTGATCAGGAGCGGATCCAATTCAACGAGGAAAGCCTTTGGATTGGCAACGAGGATGATACCGGCGCGTGCCAGAACTTCGGCGAGGTGCTGACGATGTTCGAGAGTGGGGGACCGATCATTACCAATCCGAGCAACCATGCCTCGCCGGGCATGCAAAGCATCCCGGAGTGTGTCGATGGCAAACGAGAGACCAAGTGGGGCATGGAACATGACCTACAACACGCTGCCCAATCTCTTCGGCAATCACCCACCATTCCAGTTGGATGGCAGTTTCGGATTTTCCGCCGCCATTTTGGAAATGCTCATTCAATCGCACGCTGGCGAAATCGTTCTCCTGCCCGCGCTGCCGAAAGCATTGCAGGCCCAAGGTTCCTTCACGGGCCTGCGCGCCCGCGGGGGCTACACCGTGGATATCGAATGGAAAAGCGGCAAGGTCACGAACTATCGGGTCGCGGCGAAGGATTGCCAATCGGTCAAGGTGCGAGTGAATGGCGAATTGAAGACGGTGGGTGCGGAGATTTTGAGGTAACCGGGTGAACAGCCCGCGGTTGAACCATGAAAACGAAGATAATCGTTAGTTTTGGAATTGTCCTTTCTTGCGTGACGACGTTCTCTGCGGAGATTCCGCATGCGACCGGATCGGACCAGCCGCCGGTGGTGGCGCAGGAGGCTGATTGGGACAAGGCTGTGGCGGATCCGGCAGCGGCGAAGCTGGCGCGGCCGGATGATGTGCAGCATGCTTGGCACGAACAAGAGCGGATCATGTTTGTTCACTTTGGCGTCGCGACCTGGGAAGGCTCAGAATACGACGGTGATGGGCGGACGGATCTGGCAAGAATGAATCCTGCTGGTTTTGATGCCGAAAAGATATGTGAAGCGGCGAGGTCTTGGGGCGCTAAGCAGATCATGTTCGTTTGTAAACATGTGGGTGGATTCTGCTGGTGGCAAACGGAGACTACCGACTACAGCGTCAAAAACATCCCGTGGAAGGGCGGTAAAGGAAATATGGTGCAGGAAATGGCCGATGCCTGTCGCCGCTGCGGACTCAAGGTCGGTGTTTATATCTACTCCGACGATCCGAAGTATATGTCCGGCATGGGCCGAGGCGGCAGGACCGATGATCCGGCGAAACAAGAGGAATGGAACCGGTTGCTGCGCCAGCAGTGGATGGAGGTCTTGTCGATTTATGGCAAGGATCTTGTGCGGGTGGTCTGGTTCGACGGAAGCTGTATTGTTCCGCTGGACGATATCATCAAAGAACTGGCACCCGATGCGGTCATTCTACAGAGTCCGATGACCAATATACGCTGGGTTGGCAATGAAGCCGGCATCGCCTGGGACCCCAACTGGAATTCAGTGAGCTCCAACGATCTTAGGAGTGGAGTGGCGACACAAGACCATAGCACCCCTGATGGAGATGCTTGGGCTCCAGTTGAATGCGATATACCCTTATATAATCATAACTGGTTCTGGAGCCAGGGCAACGAGTCCCGACGCAGAAGAACAGATGAACTTTTGAATATCTATGTGAACTCAGTGGGGAGGGGCTCGGTCATGTTGTTGAATTCAACGCCGAATACGAATGGGGTGATTCCCGCAGGTGATGTGACCCGATACCAGGAGTTGGGTGAAGCGATTGAAAATGTCTTTGGCCAACCCGTTGGACAAATCTCCAAGGTGGCTGGCCGTGAGATGATCGTCAGACTTGATGGTTTTGAGACCGTGAACTGCGTTGATCTCTGGGAAGACTACCGGTATGGCCACCGTATTCGCGCCTATCAAGTGGATGCTTGGATGAACGACGGATGGAAACGGGTGGCTGAGGGGACGGCGGTCGGCCGCCGCAAAATCGACGTGTTTCCCGAGGTCTCGACCGATCAACTACGTGTTCACGTGGCCGAATCGGTTGGCACGCCGCTTTTCCGGCAGATCCAGGTTCACAGGGTGAGCCAGGCCTTGGTGAAAGCGCTGGGCAGTCTGCCAGCGGTGACACGTGGAGCCATTGCATCTGCTTCCAGTGTTCACAGCGCTCCGTATGAGGCAAAGTACCTTATCGATGGGGATCCCGCTACGCGTTGGAGTGGCAATGGTGGCGATGCCGCGCACGGGCAGCTTTCCTGGGTCGAGCTTGACCTGCGGCGGTCGAAGAGGTTTGCCTCAATGGCGGCCTCGGAGCTGGCGGATCGAGTGCGCGAATTTGTGATTGAAGTCAGAAACCGTCCCGAGGACGTGTGGCGAGCGGTGTTTACCGGTCGCCGTATCGGTGGCGATTTCAAGTCTGAGCTGCCAGCGACGACCGCCCGGTATGTGCGTTTCCGCGTTACCCAGATCGAGGGCCCGGACGCGACCCTGTGGGAGATGAGTTTGGCGGATCGGCCCGAAGCGTGGGAAGAGGTGTCGGTTGTCGATCTTGCCGGTAAGAGTCAGGTTGATGTTGATCTCTCCGCCCAAGTGGTAGCTCCGGGACAGTTTGATATCCGGTTTGAGGGTGCGGAGATTACGGAGGTGAAACCGCTATTCGAAGAGCAGCCCGGCGAAGCTCGATTTTTGGAAAAGACAGGCGATCACGTCTATCGGCTCAATCGTACGCAGGCCGTAGATAGGGATTCGGCTACAGGCGTTCGCGTGGCAGTTAAACCAGATCAGAGAGGCAAAATGAAGGCAATGATCAGGCCGAGGTAAGGAGTTTAATTTATGAAGCGCTTATACATCATTTGGCTGTTACTCGGTGCATTGCCTGCAGTAGCTCAGATCCCGGACAACCCACACGCGCTGCGTATTGGCGCGGATCAGGCCGGTGGCAGCTTGTTCCAGGGCGAGATCGCCGCGGTGCGTATCTACGAGCGCGCGCTCACTAGGGAGGAAATCAAAGCATTGGCGGGCGCGCCATATGAGGCGAAAAGCACGGTTCCCGGGATGGTCAGCGAATGGCTGAATCCCGTCATTCCGCTGGTCTCCGAGCGGAAGCTGACCTTTCCGCAGGGTGCGACCATTGAAGCTTGGATTCGCCCCGCCGCCGGCTCGGTCGGGCGCATCGTGGACAAGATTACTCCCGGGGGGACGGATGGGTTTCTGCTAGACACTCATCCGGGTGACGCGCTGCGTCTCATCGTTGGCAACGAAATCATCACCTGCGCGCTGCCGCACGCCGATCAGTGGTCGCATGTGGCTGGGACGGTTGACGCGGATGGTGCACTCGCCTTGTTCGTCAACGGAGTGCAGGCTGTCGGAGCCACGCCGGATTTCGATGGAGTCATGGTAAAAGGTGCGAAGACCGGACCCGGCAAGCCACTCACTCTTTGGTACCGCCAACCGGCGCGGAAATGGGTCGAGGCAAGTGTCATCGGCAACGGTCGGCTGGGCGGGATGGTTTGGGGTGGCGCAGCTCGGGAACGCATTGACCTTAACGAGGACTCGCTCTGGTCGGGTGAGCCGTTCGACAACGTGAACCCTAACGGCCTGGCCGCCTTGCCGAACATCCGCGCGCTGCTCGTCGCGGGCAGGAATGCGGAGGCAAAGCAACTCGTCGAGCAGAAGATGAACGGACGCTTCTATGAATGTTACGAGCCGCTCGGCGACTTGCAGATCAGCTTCCCGATGACCGGCGAAGTTGCGAATTACCGCCGCGATCTCGACCTGGAAACGGCGGTGGCGCGAACGACGTTCGTGCAGGACGGGACGACGTTCACCCGGGAGGTCTTCGCCTCGAATCCCGGGCAGGCGATCATCGTGCGCCTCACCAGCGACAAGCCCGGCAAGATCGCGTTTACGGCGCAGTTGAACAGCCAGTTGCGGAATGCGATCAAAGCAGATGGAAGCGTGTTGCGACTGATCGGGCGCGCCCCGGTGCACGCCGACGCCTACGGTAGCGGCTCAGTCATTTACGATGATGCGCCGGACGGCAAGGGCATGCGTTTCGAGACCCGATTAACGGCGGTGAACGACGGCGGTTCGGTGAAGGTTACCGACACGGGTATCGTCGCTGAGAACTGCAACAGCGTCACGTTGCTGCTTGTGGCGGCCACGAGTTACAACGGCCCTCAGGAGAGCCCGAGCCGGCAAGGCAAGGATCCCGGCAAGTTGTGTGATGGTTATCTGGCCGCGCTGGCCGGTCAGCCTTATGCCGCGATGCGAGACGCGCACGTCGCGGATCACCGGCAACTTTTCGGCCGGGTCGCGTTGGACCTGGGACATGGCGATGTGGAGCTATTGCCCACGGATGTGCGGTTGAAGCGTTATGCGGCGGCAACCGATCCGGGGTTGCCGGCGTTATACTTCCAGTTTGGCCGGTATCTGTTGATTGCCGGGTCGCGGGCGGGGACGCAACCGTTGAACCTGCAGGGTATTTGGAACAAGGACATCATCCCGCCGTGGGCGGCTAACTGGACGATCAATTGCAACGCTCAGATCAATTACTGGCCGGTTGAAGTTGCGAATCTGGCCGAGTGTCACGAGCCGTTGATCGATCTAACGACGCAGCTCAGCATGGACGGCACGCACGTCGCCAGGGATCTCTATGGCGCACGAGGTTGGATGGCTCACCACAACACCGACATTTGGCGTCATGCGGCACCGGTCAGTGGAAGCGCGGTTTGGAGTATCTTCCAGACCGGCAGTGCATGGTTGTGCCAGCACGTTTGGGAACACTATGCATTCGGCCGTGACAAGGAGTATCTACGGCGCGTCTGGCCGGTGCTGGCGGGTGCGGCGCGTTACTATCTCGACGCGATGATCGAGGAGCCGACGCATCATTGGCTCGTGACGGCTCCGGATACGAATTTCGAGAATGAGTTCCTGAAGCCGAACGGCGAACGGGGCTGCACATGCATGGGGCCGACGGCGTCGATGCAGATGGTTCGGGAGTTGTTTCGGAACTGTTTGACCGGCGGTGCGGTGCTAGGTGTGGACTCGGAGTTGCGCGCTGAAATTGAAAGAGCCCTGCCGCGACTGGCACCGATGCAAATCAGTCCGACGACCGGCGAGTTGCAGGAATGGGTGGAGGACTGGCAACGCACGGCGGACTGCCAGGTTTTGTCAATGTGGGGCGCTGTTTGCAGTGCGCAGATCACGCCGCGCGGTACCCCGGAACTGGCCGCTGGACTACGCAAGATTTACGATGGCCCGAAGTGGTGGCAAAGAGGGCTGGTGGGCAGTTGGCAGGGATCATTTCAGGCAAACACCTACGCACGGCTTCACGATGGCGATACCGCGATGGCGGTGTTGGAGACCCATCTCAAGACCCAACCGAACCCGAACCTGCTCGCCCGCTTCACTCCTTTCTGCGAATTTCAAATCGATGGCAACATGGGCCACACCGCCGCCGTTGCTGAAATGTTACTCCAGAGCCAGGCTGGCGAAATCGAGCTCCTGCCCGCTGTGCCGAAAGTGTGGCCGAACGGTAAAGTAACCGGCCTGCGCGCACGCGGCGGCTTCACCGTGGATATCGAATGGAAAGACGGCAAAGTCACCGACTATCGGATCTCGGCGAAGAATGACCAACCTGTCAATGTGCGCGTGAACGGCGAAGTGAAGACGGTGAACCCAGAGTTGTTGAAACAATGATAATGAAGGAGAGCATGCAATGAATGGCCGCCATCCAAATTTACCGAATGCAGTGCCAAAAGCAGCCCGTGAAAAGACGGAAAAGGAGCCGTTGTCCGGGAGATCTCGGAGGCATGAAATAGGCACGGCATCAGGTTCTGCGTTTACGATTCATCGTGGGACCGGGCGCCGCTTACGGCCTGTCTCCCAGGCTGCCTACGTTGAGTAATACTAGAAACCGCGAATGAACGCCAATAAAAGATTGGAAATGATTGAATTACGAAGACCAAAGCGCTCACCTTTATGGTGAACCGCCCGATTCACATAACTCATTAAAAATTCGCGTGTATTGGCGTTCATTCGCGGTTTCGTTTTCCTCTTAAAGGTAATACAAGAATGCGATTGAGGAGCTGCTGTCGAACTACGGGCTGATCTTCGAAATGTGATTTGACGGCGAGTGCTGAGGGGATGGCTCGTGCGGCGGCCAGATGAGGACGCGTGTTATCGACTACAACACTTACTATGATTGGAAATGGAACTGTGGAATAGTCGGGAAACTCCAGCCGGAATGTGCTATCTGGTGCGCCCAGTACCAAGAGGGCGGCAAGATCATCTATGCCGATTGTCGCTGGCGCGGATCAGAGGGAGGGATGTCGGGGATCCCTTGGAGTGCGATGGATAGCAGCAAGCCAGTGGAAGCCTGGCACCAGGGCGACCGCAGCGGTGCCGTCTGGTGCCCGGCCGAGGGCGATGTGTCGATCCGGGCCAGCTGGTTTTATCATGCGGATCAGGATAACATCGTTAAAACGCCAGGTCAGCTGATGGAATTTCATCTGCCTTCATCACGTTAATCTGCGGTTCATTTTCCTCTTAAAGTTTACTTGCTGAAATCTGGGTGCTTCTCGTCGCCCATGGATTCGAGGTAGGCGAGCAGGTCGAGGATTTCGTCCTCCTTCAACGTATTGAGCAGGCCCGGAGGCATGAGTGATACCTTGGACAATTCCCTCGATTTGATATCCGTCTTGGCAATCGTCTGGGTCGCGCTGGGGTCGAAGGGATTGGTGATCACCACGACCGTTTCGTCGTTTTCCTGACCGATTCGACCGGAAGTGGCGGTGCCATCTTTCAGGGTGAATACGGTGGTCAGATATTGTTCAGAGAGAACCTTTGAAGGTTCCATGATGGACTCCAGCATATCCTGACGTTTGAAGCGGGTTGCCACATTCGTGAGGTCCGGGCCGGCGGCTCCGCCCTGGTCACCATAGCGATGACAAAGGATGCATTGCGCGGCTGCGAACGCGGCTTTTCCACGGGCGAAGTCGCGTCCCTTCCCCACTTGATCGAGCAGCGGCAGCAGCTCTGCGGTCGTCCACGCCTTCACGAAGGTGCGGGGCTCGGTGGAAGCTTTGACGGCGGATTGCACTTTGGTGAGATCTCCCAAAGCAGCGATCTCCGCGGGCGTCATGCTTGCTTTGGCTTCCTCCAGGGCATGGTTCACGAATCCATCAAAGCTCGCACCGTTGTTGTAGTTGACTCCGGCGTCCGTGAACCATTTCACCACCTGGAGAGGATGTTGGTTGGAGCGTGCGCCATTCCACCATGATAGATAATCGCGTCGTAGATTTTCGGTCCAGCCGGTTTTGATGTTTCTCAACGCAGTGACGTAAGTGACCTGTTCTTCCTGTGTGGTTGCAGCGCGCAGCAGAGTGACCGTCCTGGACACCGCTTCCGGAGCATTCAGGGCGAGCAGGATCTGGCACAGTTCCCGGTTCGCATACTCCGTTTTCGCGGGATAAAGCGGGTTCACATCCGCGAGCACCATATTAGCCGCCTCGCCAGCCGGGACTCCCTGACGTGCGATCGATACGGTGATCACCCGCAGCTTGTTCAGAACCTGTTCTTCCGTCAGCGAGGAGAACGGAAATGCTGTGAGTGATTTGAAAATGGCGGGTTGTGTTTCGGCCGCTCCCAACCGGGCCAATGCCAGCAAGGCGGTCAACGCGGCATCCGGTTGTTTTTCCTGCAATGCTTTTGCCTGCCATTCGGCCACAGGATTCCTTTCAACTGCAAGCCGGGCCGCGTAACGGATGAAGCGGTCGGGGCTGGAAAGGTGCGGCCATGCGGCAGCGACCGTTGCGGGGTCAGGCGAGACATTCATGGCCTCGAGCTTATGGCGCAGTTCGCGTGCCTCGCTGCCTTCCTTATCATGGAGCGCACTTGCGGCAAGTGGTGTTGCGGCCTCGGTTCCAGCATAGGTCACGCGGAACAAATTGGCCTGCGTCCCACGTCCGCCAACCGTGAAATACATCGACCCGTCCGCGCCGATCAACACATCTGTCAGATTGAGCGGCACTTTCCCGCTGCGGGCTTTCAACGACCTTGGAGTGACGAAGTTCTCACAGGAGCCACCGTAGCCGCTGCCTTTGGGTGCAAGATGCACGGCGATCAAGCGCCCATAGGTCCAATCGCAGATGTAGAACGCTTTCTGATATCTAACCGGAAACTTCGCGCCGGTTCCGAAGGCCACTCCGGTCGGAGAGCCCACGCCGATGTTCACCACCGCTGGCAGACTGTCTGCATAATACTCGGGCCACTTTGCGCTGCCTTCACGATATCCGTGGTCACCACCACGCACTGCATGGAAAGCACGAGTCGGCCGATACCATGGATTGCCCCAATCCCATTCCATATCACTATCGTAGCCGAAAAGCTCGCCATCGGCATTGAACGCGATGTCATAGTTGTTTCGCTCCCCTGAAGAAAAGAGTTCCGCATTTTTGCCATCGAGATCCATGCGCAGCACATAACCTCCCGGCGGCTTGGCGCCCGCGCCGAATCCATTGCCGTCTTCCATGCGCTTGAGCGCAAGATCATCCCCGTAGTTCCGATGCGGCGAACTGGCCACGAGATCATTCGGCACCGCGGTGAAATTCCCGCAGACCGCGTAAAGCATGTGGTCGGCTCCCAGCACCAACCCGTGTGCCCCGTGTTCACCGGAACCACCTTGCCACGGACGGAGAAACTCGACGTCGTCATAGCTGTCATTGCCCTTGGTGTCCTTGCAGCGATAGAGGCCGAAGCCGTTGCTGCTGCTGCCATTCAGGTAAAGCACGTTTCCAACAAAGAGCATCCCCATCGTTTCTGTGACCGGAATCTGGAGGATCTCCTGTTTCACGCACTTGCCATCCTGAAGCGTCACCCGCGTGATCGGCTGATTTGCTTGTCCACCCAGCAGCAGGCGTCCCTTCGGATCATTGGCCATGCAGATCCATGAACCGCTCTTCGCACCATCGGCCTCAAGCACATGCTCGACCTTGAAGCCGGGTAGGGTTTCCAGCACCTCGCCGGGTGCGTCCGTCAGCGAGACGGGTGTGGAACCATCCGCCGGACCATACGTGGCCTTGAGGATGATCAGCTTTTTCCCGGCAGGTGACGAAATTTGAACTCTTCCGCCTTCGGGTGCCTCGCTCGTGAGCTTTTCATCACCGGCCTGGTATTCCACGGTTAGTTTTTTTGGAATACCATTTGCGGTATCACCGAAGATCTCATTGCTTGCAGGAATGGACAGGCTTTCATCCTTGATGGCGGCGTTGACTTTGGCCGTCACGTCGGTGGAAATCTTGGCTGCAAAAGCAGAATCCGTCGCGATGAGACAAGTGGCTACAAGAGGCAGAAGTGAGCAGTTCAGTCGATAGGATAGCATTGGATTGATGAGTGAGCAGATGAGAGTGATTGAGATCAAGACAGGATATTCTTTACGACCTTGCCATGGACGTCTGTTAGCCTGAAATCACGGCCTTGGGCGCGGTAGGTGAGGCGTTCGTGATCAAAGCCTAGACAGTGCAGCAAGGTGGCCTGGATATCGTGAACGTGGACTGGGTCCGTGACGATGTTGTAGCCGAGCTCGTCGGTGGCACCGTGGATGCCGCCGGGTTTGATGCCGCCGCCGGCCATCCACATGCTGTAGGCTTTCGGGTGGTGGTCGCGACCGCGTGAACGCCCGAGTGCGGCGTTGCTCTCGACCATCGGGGTGCGGCCGAATTCACCGCCCCAGGCGACGAGGGTTTCGTCGAGCAGGCCACGGCGCTTGAGATCGATGACGAGCGCGGCGCTGGCCTGATCGGTTTCCTTGCAGTTTTTGCGGTGATTTCCGACGACATCGCTGTGGGCGTCCCAGCCTTCATGGAAGATGTTCACGAATCGCACGCCGCGTTCGATCATTCTGCGGGCCAACAGGCAGGCGCGGGCGAACGAGGGAACGGCAGGATCACAGCCATAGAGGTCGAGGGTTTCCTTCGTCTCGCTTCGCAGATCCATGAGTTCCGGCGCGGAGGTCTGCATGCGGAAGGCCATTTCATAGTTGGCAAGCCGGGTGGCGATTTCCGGATCACCGGTCGAATCGAGACGTTTGTGGTTCAGATTGCTGACGAGGTCGATGGTGTCGCGCTGGAGCGTGGGGTCGATGCCGGCCGGATTGGTGACATTGAGGATCGGATCGCCTTGGTTGCGGAAACGCACGCCGGTGTAGATGCTGGGAAGAAAGCCACTCGACCACAGGCCGCTGCCGCCGCTGATGCCACTGCCGGTGCTGAGAACCACGAAGGCAGGCAGATCACTGGTGACACAACCGAGTCCATAGGTGGCCCATGAACCGATGCTTGGGCGGCCGGGGACGGCGAAGCCGGTTTGGAAAAAGGTCTGGGCGGGAGCGTGGTTGAACTGATCGGTGTGGCAGGAGCGGATCAGGCAGATGTCATCGACGATTTTTGATAGATAGGGCAGGGCTTCGGAGATCTCCATGCCGGACTGGCCGTGACGGGCGAACTTGAACTGTGGTCCCATGACTGCGGCATCGGCGCGGATGAACGCGAGTCGCTGGCCTTCCGTGACCGAAGCCGGAAGCGGCTTGCCGTCCATCTTGGTGAGGTCAGGCTTGAAATCGAAGAGATCAAGATGGCTCGGTGCCCCAGCCATGAAGAGGTGGATGACTGCCTTGGCCTTGCCCGTGAAGTGGCCGGGATGGGGCGCCATGGGATTGACGAAAGCAGGAGCGGTTTGTGCTCCCAGCCGTTCGGCCAGCAATCCGGCGAGCGCCATTTTTCCGACGCCAACTCCGCAGTCACGCAGGAAGTGGCGGCGCGTGATATCGAGACAGCGGTTTTGAAAGGGGTTCATGCGGGTGATCAGCTTTTGGTGACGAACTCATCCATGTTCATCAAGGCGCGGGCCACGGCGGTCCAGGCCGCGCGTGAGATGATGGTTTCGGCAGGACCGTTTCCTGCGAGGGCCTTGGCCGACTCGGGAGCGGCGGTGAAGCGTTGTTGCTGCTTCTGATGGAAATCGAGGACCGCAGCGAGTTCCTCGGGTGAAGGAGGGCGCGAGAAGCAACGCAGGAAAGCCTCGGACGCTAATCGCTCGGGAGCGCCCGGGGTTTCCACCAGGTGCTTTCCAAGAGCCTGGGCGGCTTCGATGATCGTGACATCGTTGAGAAGCGAAAGCGCCTGGAGCGGCGTGTTCGACTTGTCCCGGCGGACAATGCAGGCCTCGCCGGTCGGAGCATCGAAGGTGTTGGCAAAGGCAAATGGCGCGGTGCGCTTGGCAAAGGTGTAGAGGCTGCGGCGATAGCGGTCCTCGCCGGTGCTGGTGTTCCATGCAAGGGCTCCATAGGTCCCCTCGGTGGTGACGCTGGCGGGCTGAGGCGGAAAGACACTGGGGCCGAGCATTTTGTTGGAAAGGATGCCGGCCGAGCGCAGTGCCGAATCGCGAACCTCCTCGGCATCGAGTCTCAAACGCGGGCCACGCCAGAGCAGGATGTTTTCCGGATCCTTCTCCTCGCCAGCGGCGGTGGAGGAGCTGGATTGCTTGTAGGTCTGGCTGGTGACGATCAGGCGATGGAGTTTCTTGAACGACCAGCCATCGTCCATGAAACGGATCGCCAGCCAGTCGAGAAGCTGCGGATGGGAAGGCGGGCTGCTTTGGAATCCGAAGTCCTCCTGAGTCTTGACGATGCCGCGACCGAAAAAGGTGGCCCAGGCGCGATTGACCACGACGCGGGCGGTGAGCGGATTGTCGCGGCTGACGAGCCAGCGTGCGAAGCTGAGGCGGTTCTTCGGAGCCCCGGCAGGGAGGGGATTGAGAATCGATAGCACTGCGGGCTCCACGGGCTCGGTGGGTTGGGTCCATTCACCGCGATTGTGAATGAAGGTGCGGCGTGGGTTTTCTGCGGGTCGTTCCTGAAGAACCAGCGACGTGAGGAACGATTGCGGGCGGCGCAGCTCGTCGATCTCCTTTCGCGCGCCGGCTAGCTCCGGGGCGTTGAGAAGGAACTCGTTTCTCAGCAACTGGGTCTCCGCTTCGGTCCGATCCGGCTTGTGGATCAAGGGCTGTGCATCGAAGGAAACATGGCTGGCCACCACCTCGCCCGCCTGGGTGGTGAGGGAGATCCGGAATTTGCCCAACGAACAGGCGTAGTGCCGTCCGAACATCATCGTGAGATTGAGGCTGGAGGCGGTGAGTGGTTTCTCTAACAGAAAGACGGCTTCATGGGCGCGACCCTGGCCCTCCGCACAGCTCCAGCCGGTCTCCGGATTTCCATCGATCGCGAAACTGGCCTCGGCCTGCGAGCCGAAATGGTTCTTGGCATAACTCTGGCTGGCCTTGGCGATCTTGACCGGCTGGCCGTCGGCGGTGAGTTGGAACTCGCCTAACATGAAGTCTCCCTTGGGTCCCTCGTAATAGGCCATCCCGGGGCCACGAGCAGGCAGTCGCGGATCCGGCAGGGCTTCCAGCCGGATGGCGGTGACGGCTTCCGGTGGTTTCCCGAGATCGACCTGATAAGTGTCCGCCTTGGTGATGTCGCCGGAGACGAAGACCGTGGAATCCGGTTGAATGGTGAGCAGCGGAAGATTCGAGGAGGCCTTGACCGGTGTGATGACCTGCCAATTCGCAGTGTGGGATTTCTGTTGGTCGAGCCAGGTGGAGAACGCCTTCGCCAGCAACTCCTTGCGGAGTGATTCCGGGTCGTTGGTGGACGGGGAAGTCGCACCGAAGCTGACCTTCATCCGTCCGAGGGTATGCTGCGTGCCGTGCTGCTGTCTAACAGTCACCGTTGTGCCGGCATTCGCATCGATGGGAGTTTCAAACGTGAAGGTGGCGGATTTGTTTCCGTGGATGTCCTGACCCGGAACCTGTACGGCCCAGCCCGTATCGATCCTGCTGTCGATTACGGCGGTGACGGGGTAGCCGGGCTGTTCGACGTTGGCAGTCGGTTGCGTGAGTTTCACAAGCTGTCCCCCCACGCGGACTTCCAGCTCACTGAGGACAAAGTTGCCGTGGGGTGTTCTGCCAGGTCCTTTGCCAGGAAGCGAGTCATCTGTTAGGGCCTCGATGCGGAGCTGGGTGAACTTGCCCTTGAGTCCAGGAAATTGTAGGGTTGCAATGCTTGTTTCTGGTCCAGGGGCGGTGAACAGAACCGAGCTGTCGTCGAGGGCTCGAGACGCTTCGACGGGTTCCGTGGTCACGGTAGGCGCGGGAGTGGACCAGACCATGGATGGATCCTGGACTGGCCACTTGAGAGGCAGGGCGGCAACCAGTTCATCCGCCTTGGTGATCCGTGCGGCGGCCTCGCGCTCCTGCTCCGGACTTGGCAGCTCGAGGGTCGGTTCGTCCGCATTGTCGAGGAACGCCATCATCGAATAATACTCACGGTGCGGGATTGGATCATACTTGTGGGTGTGGCACTGGCAGCATTGAAGTGTCAACCCCAGCCAGGTGGCGCCGGTGGTGGCCACGCGATCCACCATCGCCTTGAAACGGAACTCCAAGGGGTCGATTCCACCTTCCTCGTTGAGCATGGTGTTGCGATGAAAGCCGGTGGCGATTCGCTGGTCCGCAGTGGCTTCGGGTAGCAGGTCACCGGCAATCTGTTCGACCGTGAACCGATCGAAGGGCATGTCGTCATTGAGCGCCTTGATCACCCAGTCGCGATAGGGCCAGATCGTGCGGGGATTGTCCTTCTCATAGCCGTTGGTGTCGGCATAGCGGGCGAGATCGAGCCATTTGCGTGCCCAGCGCTCGCCGTACTGCGGAGAGGCGAGCAAGCGATCCACTGCCTTTTCGTAAGCATCAGGAGTGCTGTCGGCCAGATACGCGGCCAAGTCTTCTGACGTCGGAGGCAGGCCGATCAGATCGAAACTGGCACGACGGTAAAGAGCCGCCTTGTCGGCTTCCGCGGAGGGCTTCAGACCGCTCCCTGCGAGGGAGGACCGCACGAAGGCGTCGATCGGATTGGACGCTTCTGACTTGGGAACAGCAGGGGAGACGGGAGCTTGAAATGCCCAGTGCTTTTCATATTTCGCCCCGGACGCGATCCACTTCTCCAACACGCCGATCTGCTCCGGAGTGAGACTTTTCTTCGTGGAGGGTGGTGGCATCTGCTCATCCGGATCTTCGGTGTGCAGGCGCTTGATCATTTCACTCGAGGAAGGCTTGCCCGGAACGATCGCCGCGTCGCCGGATTTCCCGCCTTTCAGAGCACCATCGAACTCGCTGAGCAGAAGTTCGCCCTTGCGCTCCTTGTCATCCGGACCATGGCACTTGTAGCACGCGTCCGAGAGGATCGGGCGCACATCGCGACTGAACGATGGTTCCTCCGCCCGGATGTTGAACGCCAGGGAGAAAATGAATGGCCAAATGCGATGGATGGCAGGTGCAGGCATTGAGGCGGTCTGTTACGCAGCGGGTGAAAATGAAATTGCTTGAAAAAACCTTGATGCCCCGTCCGAAAATGCGGTTCGCCACATTTGTGTGTGCTGCCAGCCAAATACCTTGCCAGACGAATTCCAGTTTTTCCATTGATATGGCCACCATTCGAGGCAACGCTTGTTTTGGTGAAACACTCGGAGAAGCTGTAAATGGCAGGTCATCAAGCGCAATTTCTCCAGACGTTAAAGATGATGGTGTATTAGCGATCCGAACTTGTCATGTGACGTATTTGCGTCACATGACAAACGTCAGGAGATCCGCATGATTCCTTCTCTCGACACCGACATCATGAACGCAACCTTCAGATTACGGGAGATGACGGCTGCCGACGGTTCGATTCCATCAGTGTCATTGATAAAAACCAGCAGTTCTCATCAGAATCGGGCCTGACAGGCTCACTGCCCACCACAAGCTCAACGAGAACAAATTGCATGAACTGGAAAATATTAGTGATCGCGCTGACAATTGCCGTCGAATCGAGCCAGGCGAATCCGTTTTTCGCGATGGACACGGCAGTGCGGGATTTGAAAGAACTCGATACAGTCAAGTCCCTTGGCTACGACGGCATCGGATGGAAAACCGGCTCAGCGGAAGAGGTGGCCGCCTCCGTCGCCCAGGTGCGGCAGCACGGATTGAAATTGTTTGCGGTTTACAGCGATCCCTACGCCGTGCTGACCGCGACAGGCCTGGTGCTCGATCCCCGGCTCGAACCGGCCATGAAATCGCTCGAAAGCACTGACGCCGTGATCTGGCTGCCGATCAACAGCGAGGTTTTCAAAGCCAGCTCGCCCGAAGGTGACGCCATCGCGGTGCCGGCATTGCAAAGGCTTGCCGACACGGCGGCCACGCACGGATTGCGGGTGGCGATCTATCCACACAAAGGTTGCTGGACCGAGCGCGTGCAAGATGCCGTGAGGGTCGCCAAGGCTGTCAATCGAAGGAATCTGGGAGTCACGTTCAATCTCTGCCACTGCCTGATGGTCGGCGATGAGGAGAAGATTCCCGAACTGCTTGCCGAGGCAAGGCCGTATCTCTTCCTAGTCACCATCAACGGTGCCGACAGTGGTAAACCCAACAGCGATTGGGACCAACTGATCCGACCGCTGGATGGAGGCACCTATGACATCGGTCGGTTGCTGCGGACGCTCGAGAAACTGTATTACGTTGGGCCGATCGGTTTGCAGGGTTACGGTGTGAAATTGCCGCCGAAGGATAACCTTACCCGTTCCATGTCCGCATGGCACCGCCTGAACCCTTCTTCTGGAGGAAGCGATGGCGCAAAGCAGCCACCACGGAAGAACCCATGAATCTGAATCCGGTTTCAGCTCACCCGATATTGTCGGTCCCGCTTCTTACAAAGTCAGTAGCAGCTGAATCCACGCCCCTATCAATCTAACTGATATTCGCTAGCGAACAGAAGCCGCCAATACGAATGACGCCCTACGCCAGCCTCATCCTACCCATATTCCTGATAGCCGCCGCCAAGGGCCAGGCCGTTACCGGACCGGAGATCGTTGAAAAGCACGCGATCACCCTGAATGCTCCGGTTGGCGAGCCGACCCAGTTCATGCCTAGCGGTCCGTTGTTGGGCAACGGGGATGTCGGCGTGATGCAATCCGGCCCTGCAGCCCAACTGACCTATTACATCGGCAAGAACGATTTCTGGAGCATCAAATACCAGGCACCCATCGCGGTCGGCCAACTACGTATCCGGACCCCCGCGCTGCAAGGAGCGAAATTCCAAACTGTCTCCGACATGCGCTTGGCGGAGATCCGCGGCGATTACACCAATGGGGACGCTGCCATGACCTCCCGCGCCTGGGTGGATGCGAATCAAAATCTGTTATGTGTCGAGCTTTCTAACAAAGGCAGCAAACCACTCGCCATCACGCTGAAAAATTTCATGGGAGCCAGCGCAGCGACCGTGCCGGCCAGCATCACAGCAAGCGCCAATCCGGTCAAAATAGGCTGCGAGCAGCACGGTGGTGAACGATGGATCTTCAACGGCGAATTGGCCGATGTGGCTGTCCTCGACCGCGCCCTCGGCCTTGAGGAAATCGTGACGCTGGCCAAGGGAGAAAGGAAGGATGTTCAAACCTTCGACGGGAAAGCCGGCAAGCCGCTCGCCGCGCCGGATGTTTCCAGGGCTCTAACCGTCTCCGGCTGGATCAAAGCCGCCACCTTATCCACCGAAGCCGACTACATCGTCAGCAAAGGCGATTGGAATCAGGCCTATAGCCTCGGCCTATCCAACGGTCACCTGCGCTTTGCCATCGGAGATTGTGTGCTGCAATGCGATGAAACGATTCCGCTGAATCAGTGGGTCCATGTGGCGGGTGTCTATGATGGCAAGCAAATGACCGTGCTGATGGATGGCAAGGTGCTGAAATCCACTGGATCCATCCCTGCAGTTGATGCTGGATTTCTCTACGCACCGGACGCCCCGAAGGCCGAGGGCCGTAAAGTCGGACTCGCCACACGGGTCATCGGCACCGAAAACGCAACCGAACTCAATCTCGATCCTGGCAAGTCCGTCGTCGTCGCCACTGCCATCCTCAGTGACTTGGACACAAAGGGATCGGATCCATTAGAATCGGCCAAGGCGCTCGTCGCCAGTCTGACAAGCTCTCAGATCGCCGCCAATACCGCCGCCCATCTCCAGTGGTGGAAAGATTTCTGGAGCCGATCGTTCATCGAGATTCCCGACAAGACCATCGAGCAATGCTGGTATGCCTCATGGTATATCATGGGATCATGTAGCCGTGCGGGCAAGGTGGCCCCCGGGTTGTGGGGCAATTGGCTGACCGTGAACGATCCGATGTGGTTTGGTGACTTTCATCTGAACTACAATTTCGAGGCACCATTCTACGGACTCTATTCCGCCAACCGCGTTGAGACTACACTGCCGTTTTATGATGCCATGAACCAGGCGATCCCCCTCGGCAGGCAGTTTTCACAATCCAAAGGATGGAAGGGAATTCATCTGCCCGTTTCCATCGGCCCATGGGGTATGACCCCGTATGGCAAAGACTTGGATCTCGGTCAACGCTCCAACGCCGCCTATGCCGCGCTGCTCTTCATCTGGTATTGGCAGCACACGCAGGACAAGGAATGGCTAAAAACCACAGGTTATACCTACCTGCGCGAAACCGCCGCATTCTGGGAGGACTATCTCAAGTTGGAAAATGGTCGATACGTCATCTACAACGACTCCATCCACGAAGGCTCGGGCCCGGACATGAACGGACTTCTCTCGCTGGGTCTGGTCAAGACCCTCTTCAACAACATGATCCCCATGAGCGAGGCGCTGGGTGTCGATGCCGACAAGCGTGACAAATGGAAGGACATCGCGGCAAAAATCAGTGCCTTTCCGCTTCGGGAAATGGATGGGAAAACCGTTTTTCGTTACACCGAAAAAGGCATGGAATGGGGTGATGGGAATACCCTTGGCATCCAGCATATCTATCCGGCAGGTGCCATCGGACTGGACAGCGATCCGAAGCTCCTTGAAATCTCCCACAACATGATCAATGCCATGAGTCGCTGGCAGGACTCCAACGGAGCATCCTCATGGTATGCCGCCTGCGCCCGCGTCGGTTATGATCCGAAAAAGATCCTCGCCGAGTTAAGCAACATGTATGCCCGAAACGCTTTGCCTAACAAGCTGCTCAGCTTCGGCGGCGGCGGCATCGAGAATGTCTCGCCAGCGCTCGGCGTCACTGAGATGTTGTTGCAAAGCCACGAAGGCGTGATCCGCTTGTTCCCATGCTGGCCCAAGGATCAGGACGCGCGCTTCGGGACCTTGCGCACTAAGGGCGCCTTCCTCGTTTCGGCGGAACTCAAGGGTGGCATTGTCTCCGGTGTGAAAATCACCAGCGAAAAGGGCGGAGACGGCATTGTCCAAAATCCCTGGCCGGACAAAAACGTCCGCGTTATCCGAAATGGCCAGCCTGCGGAAAGCGCCTCAGGCCCACGCTTTAGCCTCAAGACAGCCGTCGGCGAAACCATCGAATTAAAAGGAGAGTAAGGATCGGCCAAACAAACGCCCCAGGTGCCAATCACAACATCCAAAATGCTTCCTTCCATCCCAGTTACCCCATCCGGGGAAAGCGGGGATTTCGCCCAAACCAACCCTTCTACGGCTGGACCAACTTCAAAAACGAAATAACTAAAAAAGACGCATGAAAACGACTCCGATTCTAGTTCTCGCCGCATTGCTGGCCAATTCACTCACAGCCGACCCGGTATCGTCATCGAAACCCGGGATCGACTCTCAAATCACTTTGGGCGGCGAGGTCGGTGTTGCGGCGGAATCCAACATGGTCCGCTTCCGCACTTCGCCTTTCGACTCCGTGCCTTGGCTGCGCGCCGATCTCACCGGCGAGAGCGCTCCGGAATTTGACAAGGTAAGCGAAGGTGGCATGCCTTTCCGGCCCTTCAAGAATTACTCAGGGGATATCTCCGGACGCTTCATTGAAATGATGGCGTTGAACGCACGGAACTCCAATGAAGTGAATCCGGCCTTTGCTGAATTGCTGAAAGAGGCACCGAAACATCAGCGGGCGGGTGGTTACTTCTGTGCTACGGGGGAGATCGATTGGCAACAACCCATTGACCGCACCAAGGATGGTGAGAGCAATCTGATGATGCCTGCTTTGTGGGGCAACGCGCGAATGCTCTGTGGGTTGATCGAAGCCTCCCGCGCTTTTCCAGAGAACAAGGAGATCCTGGAAACGGCAAAAAAGCTCGGCGACTTTTATGTCGGCATCGTCCCGCGGTTCACGGACCCGGCGCGCATGACGGAATACATCAGTGGCACCAGCTATGCTTCAGGCTATGTGACCTGCTGGTTCCCCGCCATGGAAGGTCTTGTGAAGTTGTCCAACCTCACCGGCGAAAGAAGATATCTCGATGCCGCCAAGGCCATCGCTGAGTTCTACAAATCGATCGACCGCATTCCTCTGGACCATTCCCACGGCATGCTCTGCTGTCAGGTGTCGCTGCTGCTTCTGTTTGAGGCAACAAAAGACACGTCCTATCTGGAACGCGTCGAGAAACGCTGGGATGAACTGGTTCAAGGTGGCTACATCAATCCGTCTGGCGGCATTCTGGAGAAATGCAAGGTGGTGGACGAGCGTGACGAAGGCTGTGCCGAAGCCGATTGGCTGCGCCTGAATCTGGAACTGGGCCGTGTGACTCAAAAATCCCGCTACTGGGATATGGCTGAGCGCCATTTGAATAATCAGTTTCTACAAAATCAGGCGGCAAACGGCGGCTTCGGACATCACAACATCGTTTGTGACAAGGAGGGTGTAATTGGCTTCAGCGGTAACGTTTTGGAAGCAACCTGGTGCTGCGATTACCACGGTCAGATTGGATTCGTGAACTTGCGCTCGCATCTGCTGGAGCGCGGCGCCGCGGGTCTGACCTGCAACCTGGCACTGGAATTTGCCGCCAAGGGATCCGCCGGTACGGTGAAATCCACTTTAAGGGCCGGTGCCGCGGCAGCAGAGGTCATGCGTCAGAAGATTCAGTTGGACGGATTGCCTGCCAGTGTGGTGCGAATCCGCCAGCCGCAATGGGCGGATTCAGTGACTGCGATCGCCGCCGATGGCTCGTCCTTGCCGTTGATTGCCGAGAATGGCTATTTCTCCACCAAAGAGGCGGTCACGAGCGTGGAGTTCGTCTATGCCGGTGGTGTTTATGCGGAAGGTCGACGTTGCAATCGCCTGTCGAACGGCCCGGTTAAAGGTCAACCGTTCGCGCTCGGCTTTGGCCCGAAACTGTTTGCCGCCGCGAATCAATCCATCGCCTTGCCCGCGTGGCCCACGACCGTTGAAGCGCTCAAGGCACAGGGCTTGGAGCTTTTCTCCTCGGCGCTGCGCGGCAAGGACTATCGATTTGTTTTTGATCGCTAAAGGGTATCCATGACGATCATCAATGTTGTCGTCCTGCTGCTAACGCCGCTGGGAGTAATCAGCACCGCTTCCGGGATCCAGGAGGCGGTAAAGGTCTCTGTGCCTCTTGGCGTCAGTGCTTGCGATGCCATTCCGGTTGCCGAGGCGCACTACAGCTTTGGCACCGCGCTCGCTCACGATGGAGCTGTGCTTTTCACCGAGTTCAATCGCCGTGAGATCAAACGCTGGAATCCAACCCATGGAACCGCGTCCGTATGGCGCGCGAAGCAGACGCCCGGCATGTTCGGCCTGAGCGCGAACAAGACCGGCGATGTGTTTGTAGGCATCGATCTTGGCGACAATGGAAACCCCGGCAAGGTCCTCCGCATCGGGGTTGACGGCATAGAGGCGCACATCATCGAGGGCATCACGCGTCCGCGCCAGTTAGCCTGTGACCTTGCAGGAGATCTTTTCGTGGCATTGGAAGGCGGCAAGATCCTCAAATGGGATCATGAAACAGGCAGAAGCAGCGAAATCATGAGTGCGCAGCCTCCAGTCAATGGCATCGCAGTGGGTCCAGATGGCTCTTTGTATCTTTCCGAGTACGCGGCCTTTGAACAAATGCCTGAGGGCTACAGCCGTCCCAAATCTCCCGGGGTCGTGAAGGTTCGGAGGCCCGACGGAACGATCAGCATCTTGAGCCGCGGCTTCTGGCGGGCACGCGGTCTCGCGCTCAGTGGAACGCAACTGTATCTCTGTACGGAGGCGGACCGAGAGGATCATGGCAATTCAGGACTTCTCGTTCGCATCAATACCCTCACCGGAGCAGCGGAGACTTTGATTGATCACTTGGACTATCCCCAGTTTCCCGCAGCCGATGCGGAAGGGAGAATCTACTTCACCCTCGGCCGCGACAACAAGCTGATGCGGTATGATCCGGCATCCCCTTTTCAAGCAATATCCAGTCCTGCTCCTGATGTGCAAAATGCATTCGTTCGCGGCGGCCGCATTACCTGGATTCCGTCGGTCGATGGGACAACCTTTACCATTCAGTCTCAAAGCCGCACGATGCAAGGCTTTCTGAAACTTGATGAAGGTGCATCGTCCATGGACGGATACATCGAGGTACCTGCCAACAAATTCGATTTGAGCCTAGACCCGCTCTATCATACCTTTGACAGTGAGCATCCTTCCCCAGGAATTTTCGAACTGCCTTCAGTCGAAGCCAAGTGCGCATCTGGTACGATCAAGGTCGAAGTCTTGCCGCTGCGATGTCATCAAGGGCAACGCTGGCCCATGCAAAATGTCGGCACTCCCAACGAATCGCCCGCGCCAGGCTTCAGCGAGCAACCCGAAGCCCTTCGTTTCTATTATCACTGGAGTCCCCCAAAGAACAAACAACAATGAAGCCCGTCAATTTGGGTGGTCACGGTAATCCAAAGTAGAAGATCATGAGGAAGACATTACATGCCCTTGTTTCAGTAGCCACGCTTTCCTGTGCAACTTGGTTTGCTGCCATCAATCGTGCTCAGGCGGCGGAGGCAGCGCCAGGTGGAGAGCCAGGACTCGTCGGGTGCTGGGCCTTCGATGAAGAGGATGGAAATGCCGTTAAAGACAGTTCCAAAAGCGGACATGACGGTGTTATCTCCGGAGCCAGGCGGGTAAAAGGAGTAATCGGGAGCGCCCTGGAATTCAACGGGGTGAGTGATTTTGCCAATGTAGGTAGCCCGGGAAGTGGACTTGTTGATAAAGCGGTAAGCGTTGAAGCATGGATTCAGTCAGCGGGGAACAATGTGAATGCCAATCTGATTTTTGCGGGATCCGAGAGCCTTGATTTCGGCATCTGGATCCAGGGAGGCAGATTCTTCGCCGGTATCTGGAATTCCGATGGTGCTCAATGCTCCGCAGTTTCCCCAAGCGGCCCGACTCCCGGTCAGTGGTATCATGTTGCAATGACATGCGATTTGAATGCGGATAAAACCGTGAGATTGTACATAGATGGAAAATTGATTTCCACAAGCCCGGCAGTTGGAACGGCAATAAGATCGGCTCACACAACCATCGACATCGGTGGAAGGACACCAAATGCATCCTATTTCAATGGCATCATCGATGATGTGAAAATATTCAACCGGGCTCTGAGCGAAGAAGAGATCAGGAAACCATACGAGGAGAATTTGAGAAGGAAGGCGAATGAAATCGATGTCGCCGGGTACAAAAACAGTCCTTGGATATGGACGGGAAGCCCCGAAAACCCAACCGCCTATTTCCGGAAGTCATTCACGGCACCGGACCTCACCGGGAAGAAGGTATTCATGGTTTGTGATGGAGGCCATTACCAGGTGTTCCTGAATGGAAAGGCAGTCATACCCGTCCAGGATCACTCCGAGGCGCAGATTATCGATATCACGAAGGAGTTGAAAGCTGGTGAGAATGTGATTGCTGCCCAAGTGACGAAAGATAGCAGCAATTCCGGGTTTTTTGTCTATGTAGGATATGTCAAAAAGGAATCTCAAGGTGGAAGCGAGATGCTGACCAGTGGTGAAGGGATGAAGTGCAGTTCGGAATCGTTCAAGGATTGGTATTTGCGAGAGTTCGATGATTCCAATTGGAGGAAAATCACGAAGCTTTCTGACTTCAACAACAGACTTGCGGTTGATAGGAATTTCCCGGATCTGGGGAGCCTTTCTCATAATTCAGGCAGCCTGGCACCTCCCGAGATTGAAGGAGGAAACACGATGCAGTTTTCGAACGACGGTCTGACGCTTGTTCTGCAACAGGGCGATAAGAAGCATGGTTTCAGGATTGAAGACAGTGTCACTCGTGAAAATTGGTCGATGCCTGGCCCTCCATTTTTGATCGATGATCAGGTATCCGCATGGGACGGCGGAGTGATCTGTGAAAAGATCGAAAACGGATTCAAGGTTACATCTAGCGGTTTTGATAAGTATCCGGGGCTGGTCATCTCCTACTCGCTGGTTCTGAGAAATCGAGCTTTGGAAGTGACGCTTGACCCCATCCAGTTTCCGGCCGAAAGGAAGAATCTGACACTGTCATTCCCTCTCGATTTTGGTTCGGCCAGAGCGGGAGAAGAAGGGTACGTCGTGAGCTCGATAGGCAATTACGATTCGAGAGAAGGACGCATGTTCCCTCTTGGCATGGATGTCGAGCGATATAGTAAACCGGAGGGTTTCGAGGTCCGTGGAGAAGCCACGCTGCCATTTTTCGGGACAGCCAGACGGGGGCATCCCTGCGTCGCGATTATAACGGATTTTCCTGCTGCGGATTACGAGCTCAAGACGTTGGTGAGACAGAACGGCAATGGATACAAGCGACTCTGTTCCACTACTCCGATCTGGAGTTTTGAGAAGGATAGGGTGAATGATTCGAGACATATCAGGTATCAATTCTTGGAAAATGGTGGATATGTCGATATGGCAAAGGCTTATAGAAAGTTTCTGATCGACACGGGAAGATACATGACTCTCAGGGAAAGGGTGAAGCGGCGGCCGGTCAGCAATCTTTCCGTGAATGCCAGCTTTTTCTGGGGAGCTTATCCCTTGAACGAAATGGCATCATTCATGGGGAAGCTCAAGGAAAGCGGTGTCAACAAAGCGGTTCTGCACGTTGCGAACAGGAACGATTTTGTCGGCGGATGGAAAAGATGGCCCGAGGGGATGACTCCCGTAAGCAGCACCACCGAGGAATTCCGGAATGTCGCCTACGTTGCTAGAGAATTGGGTTATGGATTTTCTCCGGTGGATGAGTTCACGCCCTTCGCGGATCGAGGCCAGGATTACGATGCGAGCCTGCGGGCCATGAGGCGCGACGGCAGTTTTTTTTCTTTCGAGAAGGAAAAGACCTTCTTTCTCTGTGATAGCCAGAAACTCAGATTTGCCCAAAGGGATCTGCCGCACGTAAAAGAGGTGATCGGGGAATGCCCATACCTACTGGATTGTGAAGGATGTTCGATGTACGACTGTTTTGATCCGCGACATCCGCTGACTTCAAGTCAGCAGATCCTTGCAAGGCGCGAGTTCTTAATGTATGTAAGAGACACCATGGGATCAGTAGTTTCGGAAGGTTCTCCCATTGATTGGTTGGCCGACATCATCGATGTGGGGCATGGTCACAGTATTGGTTTCGAAACTTGGAAATCAAAACCCGGGGATTTCATCCCTCTGTGGTCGCTGGTTTACGGCGGATCCGTCGTTGATCTGTTCAATTATCCGGGAGCCAAGGACGGCATGCTTTACGCATCCCTCTACGGGTTGAATGCAAGATTTAATGATTACCAGATCGGCGACACACAATTGGAATGGCATAAGAGGGTCTCCAATGCGTGGCCTGATAGGAATTTTTTCGAACTTGTAAACCATGAATTCATCACTCCATTTGTCCAGAAATCACAGTTTAAGGATGGAGGCAGAGTTGTGGAAGTGATCGCGAATTTCGGGGATATCGAATACCTGTTTGGAAACGAGATGATTCCGCCGAAGGACTTTAAGGTTTTCACCAAATGAAAAATCACTTATGGTCGGCGGCTGTGTTGCCAGAGGCAAGGCGTTTGATCTCGATTGCGACCGGGGTGTGTGCTCGTTGAGGCTGACCAGCGCGAGGCTTGCTTGATGAGTCCGAACGCAGCTGGCTCTTCGGTATGCCCTCTCAGTGCCATAAAGGATCCGACGTGGTTGCCTAAAACAGGACGGCTGGAATCTTGAGGATTTCGGCTACGTGAGCTGCTCACCACACCGGGGAAACTACTATGCCTCTGAGTAGATCGTCTACGCGCTCAGGCAGCATGAATCCGGAGTGACCATGGCGTCCTTGTGCCGGAAGATGGGAGTCAGCGAAGCCACGTTTTACAAGTGGAAGAAGTAGTGTGGTGGCATGGGCGTCGGGGATGTTCGCAAGCTCCGGTAACTCAGGGAGGAGAACACGAAGCTTAAGCAACTGCGGGCTGATCTGAGCCTCGACAAGCACAGGTTGCAGGAGTTTCTGGCAAGAAAGCTCCGAAGCCTGCCCTCGAGGGAGCCTGCGGAGTTGCTGAAGATGCTTCTGAGGCTGGTTGCCAAGCACCCGACCTTCAAAGGCGGCTGGGTGGCCTCGGAGTGGCCCAAGCACGTGCTGGGCACTGGGCGGACACCATCGTTTCGCTTCGGGAAGCCATTCGGCACGATCCGAGCGACGGACACGCTCGGATGCACTCAGGGGCCGCCCTTTCACGAATGGGGCAGCATCGGGAGGGAAAGGAACACGTCATGATGCCGAGCATGCTCCTTCGTCAAGACCCTCAAGTCTGGCTGAACCTCGCAATGAATCTGGAAGAAGTTGGGTCCGGAGATTAGGCTGCTGTCCTACAACGGAAGGCAATTTCCCTGGATCCAGGCGGACGAATTTCGGAAGTTGCGGAGACTGGCCTGAACCGGAACACAAGCAACTCGTTCCGAAAGACACCAGGATCACTCGGGCAGGATGTGGTCGATCATTGCCTGGAAGCGCTGAGGCTGTTCTAGGGAATGACCGGCCCCGAGGTGCAGAAGATTACCTTAGGAATTGCCATGCTCGGGGCCAAGGGGCTGAACACGAGCGATCCGACGGAATGGTACTCGTTGTCCTCCCTGCCGGGAGTATTCTCCGGTCTGAAGTTGCTGTGTCTCGAATTTGTAGGCTTCAAAATGATCGACCCCTCAGTGGATCTGGGTTTCGACATCGCGGCTGAACACCAGAAGGCGCTGAGGTTCTGTAGGAGCGCGTAGGCCGACGGCTACGTCACCGCCACCGCCCTCTGTTAGGCGGCCGGGAAGCGTTCCTTCGACTTCAACCGCCTCGAATCCGCCAAGGTGTTCCTAGCGGAAGCTTTCCATGTCCGTGGGAGTCACCACCGACCGCTTCTTCAGGCTTCATCCGATTGGGCTCACGATCCGGCGCTTTTTGCCGAGGTCTTGTTTTTCGGTTTTCCGGATGTCGGCGTGGCGAAGGAAGCGGATGGCTTCGTAAATGCCATGGGCGTTGGCAACAAGGTCGGCCGACTTCCTTTCGAAGTTCAAGGAATGGGGCATACAAGCCGACATCTGCAGATTCGCACAGGGCTCCAAAGGAAAGGCCTGCAAAACCCCAGAGAAACCAGGTGGTCCCGGATTGAATCAGTCAGAATGTGACGCATAAGATTCTCGGCGAAATTCAACGAAGAGGCGTCACGCCCGGAATCAACGGGTCACGACAAACCACTAGTGGCATGAAAAAATGGCCGAAACACCCTCCCCATTGGAGGGCTTGTTTCCGTAACTGATGGAGAAACAAGAAGTGCTCGAGGGGGGACTCGAACCCCCACAGGTTGCCCTACTAGATCCTTAGTCTAGCGCGTCTACCAATTCCGCCACCCGAGCAGGTGCCCCGCCTTGCGGCGCGGGGCGAAATGAAAGTCGGACGACTGGTCGTTGGCAAGAGAATCTTTGCAAAAATTCCGACGAAGGATTGGCACCCTTCCGGCTTGCTTCAATCCGCCTGTGCCTGAGCATGGAGCCTCGTTCACCATGGAATCCATACGCGTTGAGACAGTCGTGAAACAATTCGGGGGCGTTCGTGCCCTCGACGGAGTCAGCGTGGAAATTGCGCCCGGGGAACTGTTCTTCCTGCTCGGGGCCTCGGGCTGCGGAAAGACCACCCTCCTGCGCTGCATCGCGGGTCTGGAAATCCCGACCTCCGGGTCGATCCATTTCGGTGAGCGCGATGTGACCAAGCTCCCACCCCACAAGCGCGAGGCTGCGATGGTGTTCCAAAGCTACGCGCTCTGGCCCCACCTGACCGTCGGCCAGAACGTGGCATTCGGCCTGGAAGAGCGGAAGGTGCCCAAGGCCGAGATCCGCATTCGCGTGGCCGAGGCGCTCGACATGGTGAAGCTATCCGGATTCGGCGACCGCTCGATCGATCAAATGTCCGGCGGTCAGCAGCAGCGTGTATCGCTCGCTCGCGCCCTCGTGGTGAAACCGAAGTGCCTGCTGCTCGATGAACCTCTCTCGAACCTCGACGCCCAACTCCGCGTCGAGATGCGCCGCGAGATCCGGCGCATCGTGAAGGAGAACGGCCTCACTGCGATCTATGTGACCCACGATCAGGAAGAGGCCCTCGCGATGGCTGACCGCATGGCGGTGCTTTCAAACGGCAAGATCGGCCAGCTCGGCACTCCCGAGGAGATTTACCGCACGCCGCGCAGCGCCTACGTCGCGAACTTCATCGGCGAGACGAATCTCATCGAAGGCGAGGTGCAGGAGTTCCGCTCGGGCTTCGCGACCGTGCAGACCGGGGGCGGCCCGATGGTCGGCCGGGTTTCCGATCCCAACTGGCATCCGACCGCCGGGGAAAAGGTCACGCTTTCCATCCGTCCGGAAGCCTGGAGGCTCGGCACGGCGCAGGACAACCATCTAACAGGAAAGATCGTCGAGCGCACCTATCTGGGCCAGCGCATCCAGTACTGGATCGAGACCGCCATCGGCCGACAGCAGGTCGTGGAGCTCAATCCCCACGTGATCCACGAGCCCGGAGAAACCCCGGTGATCGTTCAATCCCGACATGACGACGTGGTGGTCCTGAAGGCATGAAACGCGCGCTCATCATCTTCGGCCTGCTCGCCCTGATCGTTGCCCTGCCGATCACGATGCGTCGCGAAACCGTGACCGTGACGCCGGAAAAGGCGCAGGATCATCTGGTCGTCCTCACGCCCCACAACGAGTCGATCCGCGAGGAGTTCGGCGAGGCCTTCGCGGGCTGGTGGAAAAAGCGGACGGGTCGCACGATCTACGTCGACTGGCGTACTCCGGGTGGAACCTCCGAGATCTCGATGGTTCTTGGAGCCGGTTTCAAGGCGGCGGCGGAGACCGGTCGCGAAGGAATCGGCGTCGATCTGTTCTTCGGCGGCGGCGAGCCCGACTTCGCCACGCAGGCCAAACTCGGCCGACTGGCACCGCTTGAGGTCTTCAAGACTCATCCGGAATGGTTCGGCGAAAATGCACCGGTGCCGCCCGGATTCACAGGGGAGACTTATTTTCCGCCGGATCATGTCTGGGTCGGCTGCTGCGTGTCGCGTTTCGGTGTCGCCTACAATCCCGATGTGTTGAAACGCCTCGGGGCCGCCGCGCCGCAGCGTTGGGATGATCTGGCCGATCCGAAGCTCGTCGGCTCGGTGGCGCTGGCGGATCCGATGAAGAGCGGTTCGGTGGCACGTGCCTTCGAACTCGTCATTCAGGACCAGATGCAGCGCGCGCTTTCAAATGCAGAGCCTGATCTTGAGAAGGCCAAGGCCGAGGGCTGGGACAACGGCATCCGGCTGATCCTGAAAATGGGAGCCAATGCCCGCTATTTCACCGACAGCGCCTCGAAGGTTCCGCACGACATCGGACAAGGCGATGCGGCGGCCGGCATGTGCATCGACTTTTACGGACGATCCTATCATCAGGAGCTGATGCGCCCGAACGGCACCTCGCGGGTCGATTGGCGCTCGCCGATCGGAGGAGCCACCCTTAGCGGTGACCCGATCGCAGTCTTGAAAGGCGCGCCACATCCCGAGATCGCACAGGCCTTCGTCGAGTTCGTGCTTTCACCGGAAGGCCAGACCCTTTGGTCAGGGAAACCCGGCACGCCCGGAGGACCGAAGACCCATGCGCTTCATCGCTCGCCGATTCGCCGCGATGTCTACACGCCGGAAAATCTCGCCAACTCGATCAACCCCGAAAGCAATCCCTACACCGACGGCGGCACCATCACCTACGATCGCGCGCTGACCGGCAAGACTTTCAACACCCTCCGCAACCTGGTGAAGATCGCCTGCATCGACTCGCACGAGGAAATGAAGAGCGCGTGGAAGGCGATGAAGGCCGCTGGATTTCCGGAGGAGGCGATGACTGCCTTCACCAATGTCTCCGCCGTTTCCTATGAGAAGATGGGGAAGGGGGACCCGGTGCTCGACAACAAGGACAACCCGCTCGCAGCTGCAAAGCGCGCGGCCGAGCTCGGCGAGTGGTTCCGCACGAACTACCGCATGGCCGAGCAACTCGCGAAACAAGCCGCCACGACCTCCACCGCCCGCTGACATGAAACGTGGTCCTGCCCTCCTCATCGCGCTGGTCACCAGCCTGCTCTTCGCCGTCTTCTTCCTCTACCCGGCAGGCATGGTCGTGAAACAGGCCTTCGTTCGTCCGGCGGACGGTGCCTTCACCTTCGATTTCATCGGCTCGGTGTTTGGAAATCCGATCTACCGCGAGGGCCTGTGGAACGCCTTCATCCTCGGGGCGGTCAGCACGATGGCGACCCTGCTCATCGCCTTCCCGCTGGCCCTCATCGGCCACCGCTACGACTTCCGTTTCAAGAACGCCCTCGGTGTGCTTGTGCTCGCGCCGATGATCCTGCCGCCCTTCGTTGGCGCCGTCGGAGTGAAGCAGATGCTCGGCGTCGATGGCGCCCTCAACGCCCTGCTGATGAAGCTCGGCTGGATGGCGGCCGACGCCCCCTACGACTGGCTCGCGAACGGACGCTTCACCGGCATCGTGCTGATGAACGCATTGCACCTTTATCCGATCCTCTACATGAACATCGCCGCGGCCTTGTCGAACCTCGACCCGGCCATGGAGCAGGCGGCGGAAAACCTCGGCTGCTCGCCATTCCGACGCTTCTGGAAAATCACGCTGCCGCTTGCGATGCCCGGCGTGTTCGCGGGCGCTTCGGTGGTTTTCATCTGGGCCTTCACCGAACTCGGGGTGCCGCTGGTCTTCGACTTCGCCCGTGTGGCTCCGGTGCAGATTTACGACGGCATCAAGGGCCTCGACAAGAATCCGATCCCCTACGCACTCACCGCCATCCTTCTGGTGGTGGCCGCTCTCGTGTTCGCCTTTTCCAAGCTCGTCATGGGCCGCTCGCCGCTCGGCACGGCACCGCGACCGAAGGGTCGGATGAACGTCGAGAAGGTCGGTGGCGTGAAAGGCCTGCTCTGCGCCTCAGTTTTCGCTGCGGTGTTCATCGTGGCCTCCATCCCGCATCTCGGCGTGCTGCTGCTCTCCGTGGCGGAAACCTGGTATGGCTCGGTCATCCCCGAGCATCTCACGATGCGTCATTACCATGAGGCACTCGGCAATGGTCTGGTGGTGCCCTCGATCCAGAACAGCCTGATGTATGCCTCGTGCGCCACCTTGCTCGCGTTGGTCATCGGGCTCGGCGTGGCCTGGGTGGTGGTTCGCAGCGACCTCAAGGGCCGTGGCTTCCTCGACACGATGGTCATGATGCCGCTCGCCGTGCCGGGACTGGTGATGGCCTTCGGTTATCTCGCCCTCTCGCAGGAGGGAAAGGCCTTCCATTTCCTCGTCGGGGAAGGGGGCAGCCCGTTCTTCCTGCTGGTCATCGCCTACGGGATACGACGTTTGCCGTACATCGTTCGCTCCGCCGTGGCCGGACTCCAGCAGAGCAACATCATGCTCGAACAGGCTGCCGCCTCGCTGGGGGCGAATCCCTTCCGCACCCTGCGCCGCGTTTCCATTCCGCTGATCGGCGCGAACCTCGCTGCCGGCTCGATCCTCGCCTTCGCCTTCGCGATGCTGGAAGTCAGCGACAGCTTGATCCTTGCCCAGCAGGCCCAGCATTACCCGATCACCAAGGCGATCTACACCCTCCTCAGCACCCTCGGCAACGGCACCGAACTCGCCGCCGCGCTCGGCGTCTGGTCGATGGCCTTTCTTTCCGTCGCCATCATCGGCGCGGCCGTCCTGGGAGGAAAGCGCGGCGGGCTGTTTAAGGTTTGAGGAGAAGGGTCAAGTTTTCAGTTTTCAGTTTTCAGTTTTCAGTTTTCAGTTTCAAGGAAGAGGAAGAGGAAGAGGAAGAGGAAGAGGAAGAGGGGATTCCACAGGGGGGCGAGGCCCTGTTAGAGAAGCCGACGTGTTGAATCGGGATCATAGATCCTTCAGCAGCTTGAGATTCTCCTCGCTCGTTTCGGAGATCGTGCGGGCCAGGCTCAGGTTGATCCATTTCGGATGGATCTTTTCGCGGAGCTTGGCCAGTCCATCGGTCCTCATTTTATCGATCTCTTCCTTGGGCTTGTCCTTGGCCATCTCCGGCAGAGATTGGATCATCAGCAGAGCCATCCCGTCTCCAGGGTTTCCAAAGCACTCGACCTGGGCCCATGAGCCACGCACCTGAAGGACCTTGAAGCTTGTCTGACGCAAGGATTCCGAATCCTTGGGAAAGACGATGTCGTAGTAGCGCCCGGTCTCAAGGGGTGGAAGCATCGCGCCGGAACCGGAATCCGACTTGCAGGCCGAGAGGCCGATGAAGCTGAGCAGAAGCAGCGCGGAGGGTTTCATGCGTTTGGAGCTTGGAGCGAATGCGAATCCTAACCACCCAGGCCTTCGTGATCGTGCGGCTCCTCCATGTCCACCTCACGCACGCGCTTGCGGTCGCGGATCTCCTCGACCTGCTTGCGGAGCTGCTCGCGAAGTTCCACGCCATTGGAGATGGCGGGCAGGGTGAGCTTCGGCATCGAGCGGTCCGAGGTATCGAGCAGCACCGAGGCCAGGCCGGTCATGCGCATCCACAGCGGACGCTCCATGGCGATGTCCTTCACACGGTAGAGTTCGATTTCGTCGATCTTCTGGTTGAGGATGCCCTCGGTCACGCGGAGACGCTCGGAGGTCAGTTCGAAATGGGTGGACCGCACCAACAACCACCGCCAAGCCACATAGAGCAGCGGCACGATCTCGAAGGGCCAGGCAGGAGGAAAAAACGCGATCCCGATCCCCACCGCCAGGGCGATCAGGAAATGCCCAAGATTCAGCCACTGCGACGGACGCCCTTTCCACAAGGTTGTTTCACCACTCATGCGGGCATCATGGAACGCGAACTCCCTTGGGTAAAATCAAAATCACAGGGAGCTTCGTTTCCGCCTGAGGGCATGGAGCGCTCACTCCTCGGGCAGCGGCTGGCCTTTGGTTTCGGGAAGGAATGGCAGGGCCACGAGACCGAGCAGGAAGATCACGCACATGATCGAAGCGGAATCGCGGAAGGCATCGATCTTCGCGGTGGTCTTGGCCAGATCGATCACGGCCGTAGCCGCACCGCTGCCCGCCGCTGCGACTGCCTCCGCCTCGGCCTTCTTTGCCATGTTTGCGGCGAGCACGCCGAGCGTGAAAGGACCGGTCGCAGCCATATAGCGGCCGACGTTGTAGCAGAATGAGACGCCGGTGGAGCGCAGGCGGGTTGGGAAAAGCTCGGGCAGATAGATCGAGAATCCAGCAAACACCGAAAGCTGGAAGAAACCCATCAGCGGAGCCATCCAGAGAATGTCGCTCGTGCTGTTCAGTTTCTGGAAGACGAAGATCGTCATCAGCATGGCGCAGATGTAGAAGATCGCGAAGGCCTTCTTCCGGCCCAGACGCTCGGTCACCCGCGTGAAGGCCATCATGCCGAAGAAGGCTCCGAAATTGAAGGCCAGCAGGTTGACCGACATCCAGATCTGCTTGCCCTTGATGACCTCGGCGGCCTCCTTGCCCTGTTCCTTGAGATTGCGGGCAATGATGTCACCCACCATGTCGCTGGAGAACACGCCGATGCCCCACAGGCCGATCACTCCGGCACAGGAAAGCAGCATTCCCAGCAGGGCGTGCTTCCGCCATTTCGGATGGCCGAAAAGTTCGCGGTAGGAGCCTGATTTCTTGCCCTGTGCGAGTGCCTTGTCCCGTGACTCGATCCAGGACTGTGGTTCCTTGAGACGCATCTGGATGCTCGCGGTGAGCAAGGCAGGGGCCGCCCCGATGACAAACAGCCATTTCCAGTATCCAGGGCCGAAGTTGTTGAGAGCGATGCCCAAGCCGATGAAGCCGGCGGCGCAATTACCCACTGCGGAAAAGGACTGAAGCACTCCGAGTGCACGAGGCCGGATGTGGTTTGGCACCGTGTCGGCGACCAGGGCCACGGACAGACCGAACACCCCACCCACGCCGAGGCCGGTGATGAAACGATACACGGCGAAATCCGCGAACGTGACCGAGAGCGCGGAAAGTCCGGTGGCAATTGAATAAAGTGCAACTGTCAATGCGAGCATCTTGGCCCTGCCGAAGCGATCTCCGAGCGATCCAAAGATCATGCCACCGGTCGCCCAACCAAGCACGAACACCGACGTTGCCAGGCCACCGAAAAACTTGGGGTCCTGACCCGGCTTGAGCAGCTGGGCCATCGCCGGACTGCGCGCCAGATTGAAAAGCTGCTGGTCCAGGCAGTCGAACAGCCAGGCGAGAGTCGCGACGATGAAAACGAAGCGCTGATAAGGCTGGAGCTGAGACCACCAGCTTTTCGTGGAAAGGGCAGGATCCGAAGAGGAATTTGTCATACAAGTGGTGCTGACAAGCCGAAGGGGTTTGAGGTCGTTGTCATGGGTTGCCCGTTGACTCCAACGGACCGACCGCCGCAGGGCAAGGAAAGAAGGAGCTTTCACGCGAATTGGGTATGGACAAAGCTTCGATTCTCCTTGGCCGGAAATCCCGAGGCATTTATCCGTCCGCAGGGCGTTTTCCCTGAAAAACCTGCCTCCCAACCCAACCCACCACTCGATCTCCCATGAAATTCGGAATCATCGGCGCCGGCATGATCGGCCGCTTTCATGCCAAGGCCATCCAGGAAATGACGGGTGGCGAGCTCCACTCGGTCTTCGATCTCCGCGCCGAAGGTGCCGAAAAACTCGCCGCTGAGTTCGGCGCGAAGGCCTACAGCGACATCACCGCCTTTCTCGCTGACACCGAACTGGAAATCGTCACCATCGGCACTCCCTCCGGCTCCCACCTCGACCCGGCCCTTGCCTCGCTCAACGCAGGCAAACACGTGATCTGCGAAAAGCCCCTCGAAGTTACTCCGGAGCGCATTGACCTGATGATGGCCGCCGCCGAGTCGAACGGGAAAACCCTCGCCGCCGTCCTCAACCGCCGCTTCCACCCGGCGATGGAGCATTTCAAGGCCGCCTCCACGTCCGGCCGCTTCGGTAAGATCACCTCCGCCTCCTGCTATGTGAAGTGGTGGCGCACCCAGGAATACTACGACTCCGCCGGTTGGCGCGGCACCTGGGCCCTCGATGGCGGTGGAGCCCTGATGAACCAGTCGATCCACACGATCGACGCCCTGCTCCACATCGCCGGACCGGTGAAAGCCGTGACCGCCCGCATGGACCTGATCGCCCACGAGCGCATCGAGGTCGAGGACGCCGCCGTGGCCCTGCTGGAGTTTGAAAACGGCGCGCTCGGCGTGGTCGAAGGCTCCACCGCCTGCTGGTCGTCCACCGGTCATCCGGCCGAAGTCCAGGTCTGCGGCACCCAGGGCTCGGTTTTCCTGGCCGACGAATCCTTCAAGATCTGGGACTTCGCCGACAGCCGCGACGAAGATGCCTTCATCCGCGAAAACCTGATGACCACCTCCGCGAAGGGCCTCGGGGCCAACGATCCCACCGCGATCAACGTCACCGGCCACATCCGCAACTTTGAGGAGGTCGTCCAGTCGATCGAACAGAAGCGAGTCCCGACCGTCAGCGCCGAAGAAGCCCGCAAGGCCGTCGCCCTGATCTGCGCGATCTATCAATCCGCCCGCGAAGGCGGCAAGCGCATCGTCCTCTAACACAATCTTGAGTCTTCCAGTCTTGCGTCTTAAGTCTCTCCATCCATGAAACTCACCGGATTCGCCGACGAAGCCTCCCGCGATCTCGACAAGCAGATCGCCGCCACACTTGAACTCGGATGGTCCTGCATCTCCGCCCGCATGGTCGGTGGCAGCAACCTGCATGAATTGCCCGAAGACGAGTTCAACCGCGTCGCCGACCGCCTTGACGAGGCCGGCATCCACATTCCCGAGTTCGGCTCGCTGATCGGGAACTGGGGCAAGAAGATCACCGGCGACTTCGACGTCACCCTCGCGGAAATCGATCGCGCCATCCCGCGCATGCAGCGGCTCGGCTCGAAGATCGT